>NZ_JAVDVV010000021.1:0-90989 GCF_031457035.1 Methylobacterium sp. BE186 | reverse complement strand
TGCTGGCGGGTCGCGTCGCCAGCGCCGGGCCGCTCGACCTTGATCACGTCAGCACCGAACCACGCGAGGAGCTGCGTGCAGGTGGGGCCGGATTGTACGTGCGTGAAGTCGAGGATCTTCACGCCTTCGAGAGCCTTGCTCATGGGAAACTCCCTGGCTGCAATGATTAGAAAACGATACGGCCACAAACTCCGTTGGGATTATTTTTTGGAAGGATCTCAGAGGTAAACACGCTCGCCATAGGGATGCTCGAAGAAGTTATTCTGCTGCATGCCACCGAGGCGAAGCCCTTCGTCGTGAAGGAACAGCGTGGAAAGGTCTTCGAATACGAAGAACGTCACCCCGGCACCATTGAATGACAGCCCACCCTCGGTTCGAGCTAGGCTAATTGCCCAACGACGCGAGCGCATCTCGGGCGCGAGCATCTGGAATTGGGCGAGCACGCGATGCGCACGGGTCAACGGCTCGGGGACTTCACTGTGTATCCCTTCGCCGACTTTGTTGTCAGCGCTGCGCTGTCTCAAGCGATCGATGGTGCTCATCTGTGGCTCCCTTCGGTGCTGGATGCCTGCTGAACTCGTCGCGACTGCCCTTTTGCTGAGGCTCAGGTTCTGTAGGTGGACCGCTTATGCGACTGTCATGCTCGGCAGTTCGAACGCCTTCGTCGAAGCGGTGTGGGCTAGGGTCGCCAGAAGGTCGGTCTGCGTGATCACGCCGAGGACCGTCCGGTCGGGGCCGGTGACGACGATGGCGTGTGTCCGCCCGTCCGTGAGCGTCGGGACCAAGCTGGCCGCCGGATCATCGAGCGAGGCGGTTCTGGCCTCCGACATCGCCTCGGCGAGGCCGCCAACGTCCCGCAGCGCCAGTTCCCGCAGGCCGACCGTGCCTGCCAGCCGGCCACCCGCATCGACCACCGGCAGCGTCCGGATATTGTGCGCGAGCAGCAGGTCGCGGGCGCGCGCGGCGCCGCCGTCGAGGCCGATCGTCACCACGTCCCGCGACATCACCTCGCCGCAGGTGAGATCGCCGTGCGCCCGGCTGAGCGCGTTCAGCTCGACCTGCTGCAGGAGCCGGTCGAGGTCCGAGCGGTCGATGTCCAGCGCTTCGTTGAGCGTGACCAGCGCCGCGTCGACGTCCTCGGGCTTGAAGCCGACGCGGATCGGCGCAGGCAGGTCGGCCGTCCCGTGCGTGTTCACCGGCGCCGCCGCGGACACGTGCGGATAGTTGCGGCGCGAGATCTTGTGGAAGGCGATGCCGAGCGCGACCAGGATCACCGAGTTGAGGCAGACGGGGAACAAAGGGAACCAGTAGCCAGCCGACGTGACGGCCGGGCCGCCGATGAGCGCCGTCAGGGCCGCCGCGCCTCCCGGCGGGTGGAGCGAGCGCGTGACCGACATCGCCGCGATCGCGAGCGAGACGCCGACGCCGATCGCCACCACGGGATCTGGGATGAGATGAGCCGCGAAGACGCCGACGAAGGCCGAGATCGTGTTGCCGCCGATGACCGGCCAGGGCTGGGCGAGCGGGCTCGCCGGCACGGCGAAGAGAAGCACCGCGGATGCGCCCATGGGGGCGACGATGAGGGGGATGTGCGGTCCTCCGCCGAAGAACCAGCCGCAGATCAGCCCCGTGATCGTGATGCCGACCAGGGCTCCCAGGCAGGCGACGAGACGCTCGCGCAGAGTCGCACCGGCGAGAATCGGCCGGAACAGGCGGAAGCCGGGAACGCGTCCGCTGCGCCGTGATGTGCCGATGGATCCGGACATGTAGGAGCTCGCCTCAAGGGTGAAGAAGAACCTTGTCGACCACCGTGAGAACCAATCCGGCTCGCAGCTAAGAGCCCGGCCTTGGGGACCACATCTCAACGGCCGCTCGGAACCCTGGACCAGAATATGGCGTCAGGAACGCACGAGGTTGGCACCAACGACCCTCAAAGGTAGATGTTCAATAAACCTTTTACCGCTCAAACGCAGGATTTGCAACACTGGTATGCAATATGCCTGAAAGCGAGGCTTGATGCGCCTGACCCGCTTCACCGACTACGCTCTGCGCACGCTGATCTACGTGGGTTCTCATGAGCCGCAGCAGAGCTCGATCGCCGGGATCGCACGTGCCTACGGCATCTCAGAGACACACCTCGTGAAGGTTGTGCATCAACTCGGACGACTTGGCTTGATTCGCACAACGCGAGGGCGGGGTGGTGGAATCCGACTTGGTCAGGCCCCGTCGGAGATCACCGTCGGTGCTGTCATACGACAGACTGAGGAGGATCTAGCGCTGGTGGAATGCTTCGTAGGTCAGGCTTGTGCCATCACGGCACCTTGCCGACTCCGCCGTGTGCTTGGCGAAGCTCTCGATGCATTCTTAGCAGTACTAGATCGCTACACCCTGGCTGACCTGCTAGCAGACGATGCCGGCGCTGAGATCGCGATGCTGCTCGGGCTTACTGTTCCGACCCCGAGAGAGCGGGCAGGAGGCCCGAGCGGCGGCAGCTCGGGCCAGATGGCATCCGGGTCGGAGCGACTTGATCAGTCCCGTACGTCAAGCCGCGCCGGCCGGCGATGACGGAGGTTCTCAGTTCCAAGTGTGGAGCAAGGTGCTCCATCCGTCGCCCTGGCGCTCCAGGACGCTGATCCAGTTGCCGCCGAAGCTCTGCGTCTGGCCCGCTTCACCGGGGCCGATCAGCTACCAGCGCCCAGTCAGGATAAGGATGTCACTTCTCTCGGTAGCATCCTGGACCGTAATCTTGTGGTCCTTGAAGCCCTTGGTCTGCAGGTCGGCGAAGAAGGCGGCGATGGCCTGGGGTCCCTGTACCGGCGAGCTGCCCGCCGGGAACACCTGTCCGTTCTCGCTGTAGAGTTTGCCCAGTGCGGCAGTGTCGCCCTTGTTGAAGCTCTGGTTCCACTGATCGGCAATTGCCTGACCTTGCGTGCTCATCGTCTCTCCATGCTCGTGTTCAGTGCATCGGGGAACCTGCTCTAGGCTCACGCTGCTCGCATCCCATGTAGCGATCAGGATCGGAGAAGGATTCCTCACGCCTGCGCTCCGTCAGGAATGCTCGTCTAGGGCAGCTCCCTTACACGTCAGTGAGACGAGCCTACACAGGCAGAGCTGCCTTGCAGAGCCCACCCCTCATCAACGGTCTGTGCTGGTTTGCTCCTGCGCGACCGATTACGCCCTGCGCATGACTGGATGCGGCTTCCGTCAGAAGCTTGAGCCGGCACGCTGGTCCTCCAAACCTCACTGTGGCCAGTAAGCGCAGCTGTGACTACTCACATGTCGTTCGCTTCGGGGGTTGAAGCCAAGCCCGTTCGCGGAGACGGTCGGAATGACTACTCACCTGATCGCGTCTCTCAAGTGGATGTTCGCAGACGGAGCGTTACGGGGCTGAGGCTCGTTCAGTGATGATGAGGTCCATCCGGATGTCGTGCGGCTGCGGATGGATGGTGCCCAGGCGCGCCAGTTCAAAGCCGACGCCGATCGTCTGCGGCTTCGATGGCATCGCCGCGATGGTCCGGTCATAGAAGCCCCCGCCGTAGCCCAGCCGGAAGCCGGAGACGTCAAAGCCGACGAGCGGCGCGAGCAGGATGTCGGGGAGAAGCGCCTCGCCCTCGGCTGGGATCGGGATGTTCCAGACGCCGCGGGCCATCGGCACACCCGGCCACCATTCACGAAACTGGAGTGGCTGCGCTTTTGCCACTACCACGGGAAGCGCGAGGCGCATCCCGCGCTTGCGCAGACCGGTGAGGAGCGTGCGTGCATCGTACTCCCCTCTGAACGGCCAGTAGAAGCCGATGAGCTGACCCGAGGCCGAGGAGAGTGCCTCCGCCACAGCCTTGTCGATCCGTGTGCTCCAGTCCACCCGGTCTGCAGTGGCGATCTGAAGCCGGCGCTCGATCAGTTGCGCGCGCGTCTCCTTTCGCCACTGCCGGATCGCCGGCCAATCGAGGTTGCCGGCAGGTAGCGGAGGCTCCCCTGCCCGCTCGGATCCACCGGTTAGTCCGACGAAACTCGGATCGAGCTCGTGCATGAAGCAGGGCGGCGAGCTGTAGGTGCCCGGCGCTGCCGGATCCTCCACAGGCTGGTGAGGATCGTTCTCAGGGTTCCTCGTCTGAGTGCCCATGACACTACTCCGCCCCAACAAAGCCATTCAGCGCCAGCGACGATCCAGACATCCTCCAGGGGCGGTTTGCCGGGCCTGTCCACGCCTTCGTTCGACCGTCACCGAAGAACCACGTTAGTACCAGCAGTGCGTGCCACAACATCCCGCGTCACCACGCCGAAGTCCATCAACTCTGCCATCTGCTCAAGGATCGCCTACTCGGCAGGTCGAGGTAGATTTCGCCAAGCAGACGAAGGTTCCGCATAGCAGGGCTGAGGCGTTTACCTACCTCCTGACGAGTTTCTGCAGACAATGTAGGCGATCCCTGGCTTCCGGCCGCCGGAAACTCCGGGAGCCTGCCTCACGATCGCCCAGCATCGAGGAAGGAGCGGCCATGTCGTTGAACAAGAGCCTGCAGACCATCGCCGCTGCGAACGGCATCGGGACGGACATGAATTTCGGCGCTGTCACGCCGCCGCTCTACCTGACCACCACCTTCACCTTCGCAGGCTACGAGCAGGCCCGTACCTATGACTACACGCGGGCCGGCAACCCCAGCCGCGCGCTGCTCGCCGACACCATTGCGCAATTGGAGGGGGGCGCAGGAGCCACAGTCACAGCCAGCGGCATGGCGGCGATCGATCTCGTCCTCGGGACCCTCGGAAGCGGCGACCTTATTGTGGCTCCGCACGACTGCTATGGCGGAACCTATCGCCTGATCGCAGCGCGGGCGGCCAAGAGCCAGTTCAACGTCGCCTTCGTTGATCAGTCGGACGAAGCCGCGCTCGCGGCCGCGTTGCGAGGTGATCCGGCTCTCGTGTTGATCGAGACCCCGAGCAATCCCTTGATGCGGGTGGTCGACATCCGTGCGGTCTCAACGCGCGCGAAGGCGGCGGGCGCCAAGGTCGCCGTGGACAACACCTTCCTGTCCCCTGCCCTGCAGCGGCCGATCGCGCTCGGGGCGGACTACGTCATCCATTCGACGACGAAGTATCTGAACGGACATTCCGACGTGGTGGGTGGCGCGATCGTAGCGGCCGATCCTGACGACGCTGCTCAACTTGCCGAATGGTCCAACATCACCGGCGTCACGGGCGCGCCCTTCGACGCCTTCCTCACTCTGCGCGGGCTGCGAACCCTCTTCCCTCGCATCGCGCAGCAGCAGCGAACGGCAGGAGCAATCGCAGCCTTTCTCGCACAACACCCGAAGGTCGCTGCGACCTACTATCCGGGACTCGCGTCGCATCCCGGCCACGCGATCGCACAGGCGCAGCAGGCGGGCTTCGGCGCCATGCTGAGCTTCGAGCTTGCTGGCGGCACCGATGAGGTACGGCGGTTCGTTGAGGCTGTGGATGGGTTCACGCTCGCGGAATCGCTCGGTGGCGTGGAGAGTCTGATCGCTCATCCCGCGACGATGACCCATGCCAGCATGGGCGCGGAGGCTCGCCATGCCGCTGGGATAAGCGCTACCCTGCTGCGCCTCTCCGTGGGGCTGGAGGCTGAGGACGACCTTGTCGCTGGCCTCCCGCGCGGCCTCGACGCGCTCCGCTGATAGGCACGCTGCCGTTCCTATCCCGCAAGCCTGCCAAAGGCGACTTTGAGGCGCCGGTCTGAACCGCAAAACGCATTTGCTTCTGCGTCTGAGATCCAACCTTACCCTGCCTGATCGCTTGGTCGCCCGTTCCGGCCGCAGGAGTGGTTCATTGTGCCGTTCCCGGTGATCGACGAGGCCGCTCGCCGACTCATGGATGGATCGTTGCCAGCTTTCCACTTCGATCGTGCGACCGCGTCGCTTCAGCCAACCCTGAACTGAGAACTCACGCGGCGCAGATCCGGAGGCCATTGGCGAGGCGCAGGTGGTCCTGGACGGCTTGGTTGTTGAGGCGCGAGCGGCAGCCGAGACCGTCCGCCTCCGGTAGTGATCCAGGTCACTTCCCAGCTGGATTCAGACCCGTCACCCTCGACTCGATGTAGAAGCTGGCGATCTGACCAATTTGCGCAGACACTTCAACGGACTCACCCGTGGCGTTGCTCCACAAGAATTGACAGAAAGTCACGTCGAGTGGACCCCGCTGACAAACCGCTTCCGAATAGCGACTGCACAGTTTTTCTATGCCGGGACTGCATCGCTCTGTTACAGGCATGCCAAGGGTGACCGGCCGAAAGCCACGCAGTTGCATAGACTCTCTGACCTTCTCGTAGCTTAGACCTTGGTAGGCATCAGATAGCTTCTCGAGCTCTGAGGGTAGTGGAAGATCGACGTACAGCGCATGTCGCTCGATCCCAGCCATCGCCCATTCTGCGCTGACAAACTGAGGCTCCGCAAAACCGCAGAAAATACCAATTTGTCGCCCACCGGTAAAAACACGGAAGCTGCCATCGGTCATCTTTTGCAATAAAATTTCATCAACGTTCGCGTAATTGCGTTCAGGTAGTTTGCCGCTGTAGGCGTAAGATAGAAAACTGAACGTCGCCGACAGGCCGCTCAATCGTGTGAGCGCGATGGATGAAGTGAATAGTCCCGCGAAATAACCATCGGCATCCGCAACGGACTTACAGTCCGGTGACGACACGGCTGCCTGTTTGCCTTGGCTGAACTGAAAGGCTGGATTCAGGCTGAGGGTTTGATCGGAGATCCGCTGCTGTTGCCGGGCTCGTTGCGCGGCGGCTGGGGCCACATCGAGGCTGAACGAACCAGCCAGCACCATAAGGCCAACAACAAAGCATCGCGTCGGATGGCTCGGCTTGCGTCGAGCTCGCAGGCAGCTCATCGGGCGGCGACCTGCGAAACTTCCTTTTTGCGTCGCAACTCGCGACTGCCAAGGTAAGCCATCACAGAAAGGATGAGGGCGATCCCGCCCCAAATGTTCATGTCCTTGAAGACCGTGGTTGAGCCGGTGATGAGGCCAAGGACACCAGCCAGCAGAAATATGCCTGCTGAGAGACGAGGTAGCCCAAGGGCGAAAGCTGAGCCGAGGATGAAAAGGAAGGCGACGAGTACGCCGACAGCGCCGCCACCCGAAGTCGCCTTGTCTGCTGCCATGCGCCCGCCGACAGCGATAGCGCAGGATTGCAGCCCAACGATCATCGTGAGGCATAAGCCGATGATCAGCACGGCAATTCTCATCGCGTTTCCCCCTGGTTCTGGTCTGCCACCCGCGCGCTGAAATCCGACAAGGGACGAATCGCCGGAGCCCGCTGGGTCAATTGATTGCCGTGGGTGCACCAAAATGTTGGCCGGCTGGGTATTATGTCGAACATATTCGATGGTTTTAGCCCGGGCAAGCTGGTGCCCATCCGGTCATGGACGGGCGAGCCCGCGTGGCGTGGCATCTTCGCAGGTTGCGGACCGAGCGCGGTCTCTCTCAGGAGAGCCTTGCTGTCGATGCTGCAGTCGATCGCACCTACGTCAGCGGCATCGAGCGCGGCACATTCAACCCCTCGGTTGACCTGATCGAGCGGCTTGCAAAAGCCCTGGCGGTCGATGTGGCGGAGTTCTTCACCCCAGTTGATGCGAGCGCAGCACCGCCCCAGCCCCTGAGGCCAGGACGACGGCCAGCTCGTTGAGAAGTGTTGCAAAAGATTTTTTGCTCGAAGCTGATCGGGAGGCACGCTCAGTACTCCTCGCCAGAATGGCTTAAAAGCAGACGCTTTGAAGCTCTGCGGTAAGTGTCCCGCTGCGGCTCAAATTTAGCTTCGACAGCTACGTCGAGGCTTTGCGGGTTAATCGGTTCGCGCGGGCACCTTAATGTCAGGCGCTCGCGAAAACCTATTCACGAGAAAATCCGGCCGAACCAGACGTCATTTCTGGCCAGCCAAACGATCAGCGGCCGCAAATGCGCGACTCGATAAAGCCGCGAGTTGTTGCGCTTCGTGCTTCAGAGCGGCTGCAAATGCGATCCGCGCACCTGGCCGCTGCACCTCGGCCTCAGCGAGCACGGCCGCAAGCTCGTCCGAGCCGAGGCTCGACACAGTATCGAGGGCCTGCATGAGGACGCCACGTGAGCACGTACACGCATCCGCAGGATTGGAGCGACCAAGATGCTCGCCAGATTGGGGCTGATCAGGCGCCATGTTCAGTACTCCTCGGCTAGCATGATCGTGAGAATGCGCGTTGTGACACTCGAGTTGGCTGGGTCGGGTGAGTGCCCGAGCAGGGCGCGATCGTAGGTGTCAATCTTCCAGAAGAAGCGCTCCCCGCCGACTTCGATCGCACCGAAATCGTGCTCGCCGTGTGGGTCATTGTCGGCATTGAAGTCAGCAAAGCGCCGAACTGCGAGGAGAAGCGCAATGCGCTTAGCCTCGCGCAACGCGGTGACGCCGGGCGTTTCAACCACCTGACCGCCGACGAAGGTACGCCGGAAGAGGTCATTCAGCGCACGAACCTTGGCGGTTCGGTCGTCCGCGTTTGCGGCTCCATGGTGCTGCTCCGGTCCGATGATCATGGCGGCACCCCTTCAAGCCTGAGCCGCGAGCGAGGCTGGATTGAGCAGGCCGATCTGGCTGCGCTGGCGAGCGAAGGCGGGCTCGTCGAAGGTGTCGCGCCACTTCAGGATCAGCCGCTCGGCTGAGGGCATGTTCATGACGATGGCGGGCCACCAGCTCTCCTCGTCGTGCTCCGGCGCGAGCACCACGCTGCCGACGCGGATCTGCTCCCAGTTGGTCGGGCGATGGGTGGAGCCCGCGTGCGGCAACTCGGCGGGCGGCTTCGAGGTGATGCCACTACCAGCCACAGGGTGGCCTTCGAGCGAGGGATTTGGCGAACCCTTGGCTTGCGGCGTGTCGGGCGTGGCGCCTACCGGGGCAGGTTCAGGCGCGGTATGCCCCTGCATGGCCGTGAGGCGGGCGTACAGGGCCGCTTTGACGAAGGGCACGAACGCACGGCCACTGGCAAACACCCGGCCCTGGGGCAGCCTGGCAGCCTCGGCACGGTGCTCGTCGGTGGCGACCTTCAGGCAGCGCATGCCCATCAGCCCGGCGGCGCGCTCGGCCAAAGCGGCATCGGCCTCCGTGAAGCTGGAGGCATGCGGCTTCCCAGACTCGTCGAGCCCGAACACGATGAGCGCAGAGGTGCTGTTCTCAGCTGGTTTGCTGGAGGTCGTCTGGGTCTTCTCACTGGTCATGGATCTTCTCCGAACATGAAGAAGGGGCCCGCAGGCCCCTCCGTGTGGATCGTGCTGCTGAGCATGGCTGCTTCGGCTGAGCGACAGCCTCGGGTCACGACACTGGCAGTCGGCTGCCAAATGCATCAGCGCGGCAGCTACCATATAGGATTATAGTCTTTGTGTCAACAGTGCTGCATTTCGAGCTAGTAACTCAGGGATGATTTTACCGCGTTATATCTATTCGAAGGGCTGCATCTGCTCGCCAGAATTTTGATTTCGTTCGGATATTACGCGCGACATCCCACCGACACGTTGTACTGATGCCCCTTTATCTGAAGGATTGCTGTAAGGTGTCAGATTGCTCAGGCTTGCGGTCCAGGCGAGCGGACCGCCGACCTCCTGGCCAGCTGCAAGGCCCTACAGCTGCAGCTGGAGGTGCGGCACTTCCACTGCCGCAACGCGGCTTCCCCCGGCGCACCTTCGCCGAGCGATTGAGACCGTGGCGAACGAAGAGCGACGCGGAGCGTAATCGCTGCGCCGTTCGGGGCGATAGTTTGATCACCTTCGCTGGCCGTGGCGTGGGTTGCCCATGGGCAGCGACGCTCCATGCCCCCTACAGCATCGAGATCGAGCCTCTCGCGAAATGTGGGCGTGGGCTGAAGAGCGATTAGAAGATCAGCCATGTCCCAAGCATCAGGCTGCCTAGGAAGAGGCACGAGCTCGCAGCGACTGCGAGAGCTTCCCGGTGCCTGAGCAGTAGAGCATCGAACGCGGCGGTCATGGCGGGCCGGAGGTCTAAGGTTGGAAGAGAGGGTAGCTCTCTGCAGGCGGCCAGCCAGAGCGAAAAAGTGCTAGTCCAACAGGGATTTCACCGTCGTCGCACACCTGCAACATCCGCCGCACAGGAAGATGTGAGACCGGAGCCGGGCGCGACCGACCAACGGTTCAGCAGTGAGCCTGTACCGTCCAAATCGGGGCGAACTGAGCGCGCGCCAGCCGTCCTCGGTACGCGGAGTGCCTCAATCTGTCTCACGAGTGCTGACGGCGGACACTCAGAACTTACGATCGCCGGCCTGCTGGGTCAGAGCGTGCCTGGCGTCACGGCCCGCTATGCCCACGTGCCCGATACGGCGGTGGTGGCTGCGGCTGATGCGGTAGCTAAGTAGATTACGGAGCGGCTGACTACTCGCGGCTCAATCGAAGGGCATATTGCTCCTCATTTCCCGCATTATCGGTAGCGGTGGCCTCAAACCGCAATGGTTCGGAGGGGCGGCGTGGAGGATCGATCCAACGTGCATCCTCGGTGTCGGTGCTTGAGACCTGCTGCAGGCAGCTTGCTGATAGGGTCTTTGCGAGAGCCCACTCTAGTTGCTGCGCGACAGGGGCGTCTTCGAGGGCCATCATGGTAGCAACGAGTACACAGAGCACCAGAATGCCCGGTATGACCGCGCGGACAAGGAGCATTTGCGTCTCCTGATCTGCCGCCGGGTATGATATTTCCTAAATATTGCCGGCAGCATCTACATGGAAGAGACGCATTGTGGCCTCGAAAGGGCAGATGCTGAGCTTCTGTAAGCTTAACGCCCGCACTCCAATGTCGGTGCCATAGCGGACCGAGAACGCTACAGGTGATCGTCAAGCAGAAGCCGGAGGTCGGCGAGGGCCTTCTTCGGGACGAGTAGCGCGATCTCTCGGCCATCCGGCGCTTCGAACCGAACGACGACCGTGTCGCCCCCGTCGATCGCCATTAACCCCTTGAACGCGCGTACAGACAGCACGACGGGGCGCATGGTCTCTGGCATCGGCAACCTCCGTAAAGCGTCCATCTGCGCCGTTCGGAGCTACAATAAGATTCCTAAGCATATGATAGCGCGCAACTGGATTGTGCGTCTGTGGGCAAATGGGGATCGCGTACCCCAGCGGTGCCCGTGGTACACATCTGGGCGCGGGTCAGCTTCGTTGAGATCTCTTCCGGGACGAGCTTTGCTCGCATGTACGGGCCACCGAGGCTGATCCGCTTCACGGTGCCTGATCGTGTTCACGTACGGGTCCGCCAACACCACTATCACTTCGAAGAATGGGACCGGAAGCCTGGATGAAATGGGGCCCCGCGGGGCCTCTGTGCCGTACCCGGCCCATCAAGGCGACGTTCAAGCCGAGAATGATAATAAGGGCAGCGCTGTCGGATGCGCTTTGCAGGCGAGCGTCGCTCACAAACGGTCCGGGCACAACAGGGGCCCTGCCGGCTTCTGCGCGCGGCACTCCCGACCGCAGGCGCTCAGACGGGGCGTTGACGAGCGATCAGCGGGCGGCTCTCATCGAGATTGCATTCTGCTCCCCAAGCCCGGTGCTGCGCTGAGCCTTCGCGAGCAGCTGCTTGATGCGGTCCACCACGTGCTGTGTGGGGTAGGGCTTGCGCATCAGCGGACCGCCCTCGCACAAGTCTCCCGCGATGTCGGCTGAACGAGCCGCGCCCGAGGTCAGGATCACCTTGACCGCAGGGTGGTTCGCGCGAACCCAACGCGCCAAGCCAAAGCCGTCCATCGAGCCCTGAGGCATCTCGATGTCGGAGAAGACAAGATCGACCGTGATCTCGGGCGTGCTCAGTACGGCCATTGCCTCGTCAGCGTTTGCCGCCTCGTGCACACGATAGCCGCACTCGCGCAGGTACTCGGCGACAACAAGCCGGATCAGCACCTCGTCATCGACCACCAGAATGGTGTGACCCGGAGGGGCCCCCTCGAGCGGCAGTATATCGGGTGGCAGCGTGCTCATGGTCACGCTTCAACCAAGAGGGATGCGTTCAGGTTCCGGCTATGGGTTCCAGAGGTACTACGCGTCAGGAGGAGCCAGCCTGCTCCGAACGAGGGTCAGCACGCGAGAGATCAGATAGGGCTTGGGGATGAACGACCCCAGAGTTTCAACCGCGAGCGCATCGTCATCGCGCAGCCGGCTTGAGGTGAAGATAATCGCGATGGCAGGTCGAACGCGCTTCGCGTACGCGGCCGTCGCCAACCCCTCCGCGTTGCTCGGCAGATGCAGGTCGAGAAACAGCAAATCGACCGGCAACGCTCGAAGGATGGCCTGCGCTTCAGCGTCTGACGCGGCCTCTACAACCTTGTAGCCCGCGTCGCGCAGGGGAGCGCAGATCGCGACGCGGCTCATGACATTGTCCTCAACCACAAGGATCGTTTCGACCTGTGGTGACGCAAAGGGAGGGCCGTCTGCTGCAGCGGCGTTCAAGGGTACCTCATGAATGCAAAGCGCGGGGGCCAGCGGGGGCATGAAGCGGAGGCAAGCCTTCTAAGGCAGCCTGGCCGGTACCGGAACAGTGACCCGTTGTCCCTGTGCAGCCGCGGTTGCAGCCTCAGGGGTATTCCTCCTTCGTGCCGAAAACCTCCCAGCTCGCGGGAACGCAGGCGTTAGCTACCCCGTTCGTGCCGTCGTTGCTGATCGCAGCAAGGCATCAGCCTGAGCGGCCTTCGCCGAAATTGCCGCACATCAGGCCGGAGAAACGATGCATTCTCGCATTGCAGCAGTAATCATCGTGGCTGCCATTCTACCAGCAGAGGCGCTGGCGGAGGACGACTGTCCGAGGCATTTCGAAAACTATGGCCTGTACCTTCAAGCCAAAAAGTCCTGCGCACGGGAAACCGAGTACCCGTTCATGGCGATCATGAAGGCCCGCGCCGATGGATCATCTCAGCCTTGAACAGGCTGATCACCATCTCGGCGAGAGCATTGTCACAGGAACCGCCGACGCTGCAGACGAACGGTTCGATACCCCCTCGGCGAGGCGCCCACGCCGATGCCGGACCGGCCAGTCCGCAAGTTCTAAAGACATCCCGTCGACGAGGGCCGAGGACGGATCTCAGCAGCGTGTCCGCCTGCCTGCCACCGCCCCGTTGCCACCTTCACTGTATTCGGCTCCCGTCAGCATGCCCGTGCCGGTCCCGTCGGTGATCGCTCGAGCTGCGATGAACGTCTGCTTCTGCAGTTCAGATGACGAAGGCCGCCATTCTGCTCTCGGCCGGAATCAGCCATCCGGAATTGCACCCGTCTCTCAGAACTGGACTCGGCGGACGCAAGCTGCGCAGATGTAAAATCCGTTAACATACGTGGAACCTACGTAGTCGCAGCCGGTTCGACTCAGCGGACAGGCTGAAGGCAGGATGAGCGACAATCCCAAAACACCGCAGGGCACGACGCAGGCTGACGAGCCCCGGCTGAGCTCTGCCTCATCATCGAACCTTACCACCTCGGCAGGCGGCACCTCATTGAAGGCTGAGTCGGGCGCCGAGACGGTCATCCCAGTCGTCGAGGAGACGGCGCACATCGAGAAACGTGCCGTCGAGACGGGCCGCGTTCGGGTCAGCACGCACACGGACACGGTCGAGCAGATCCTGCGCGAGACGCTGCGGGATGAGGCTGTCGGTGTCACGCGCGTGCCGGTCAATCGCACGCTCCGCGAGGGCGAGGCTGCTCCTCAGATCCGAGAAGAGGGCGGGGTGACCATCATCCCTGTCCTCGAGGAAGTCCTCGTCGTCGAGAAGCGGCTGGTCCTGCGCGAAGAGGTCCACGTCCACCGCACCACCTCCGGCGAGGAGGTCGAGGTTCCGGTCACGCTGCGCCGCCAGCGCGCCGTGGTCGAACGCGTGAGCCCCGAGGGGGAGATCACGGAAGTGCCACCACAGGAGACGGGTTCATGACGCAGACGATCACGGCCATGTACGACGACCAAGCTCAGGCTCAGGCGGCCATGAGCAAGCTCATCGCGGCGGGCTTCCCGCAAAGCTCGATCCGGCTCACGCCGGGCTCCTCCACGACTGCGACCCGCAGCACGGGCTCGTACGACCGCACCCGCGACGAGGGGGGCTTCTGGGCAGCTCTGAAGGATGCGTTCATGCCGGATGAGGATCGCTACACCTACAGCGAGGGCCTGAGCCGCGGCGGCACGTTGCTGAGCGCGTCGGTCGACGACAGCAGGGTTGCCGCTGCCATCGACATCTTGGAGGAGCACGGCTCGGTCGATCTCGACGAGCGCGAGGCGAGCTGGCGCAAGGAAGGCTGGAGCGGCTACACGGCGACCTCGGCAGGGACGGCCTCCAACGCGACCGGCGCAAGCAGCCAGGGCGCGCAGGCGGCCGGCGGCATTCCGGTGACCGGACAGTCGACGGGGGCTGACACGCGCGCGGGGGCGGCGGATCTGCGTACGGGTTCGACCGGCACGGGTGACCGAGAGGCGATCCCGGTCGTCGAGGAGCGCCTCAACGTCGGCAAGCGGGTGACGGAACACGGCCGCGTGCGAGTGCGCTCCTACGCGGTTGAGCGGCCGGTTGAGGAGCAGGTGAGTCTGCGTGAGGAATCCGTGCAAGTCGAGCGGCGTCCCGTCGACCGCCCGGTTACCGCGGCCGATGAGGCGCTGTTTGCCGAGAAGACCATCGAGGCGACGGAGCGCAGCGAGGAGGCGGTAGTCTCCAAGGACACGCGCGTCGTTGAGGAGGTCGGCATCCGCAAGGACGCGACCCAGCGCACCGAGACCGTCAGCGACACGGTGCGGCGCACCGAGGTCGAAGTCGAGGATGAGCGCGGCAACGTGAGCCGCACGGGCACAACCGGCACGACGGACCGGAGCCGCTGAGGCTAGACGGGGGGCAGCCCTCGGGTGGTGCTGCCCCGCCACACCGGGTCCGGAAGACGTGTCCGTCCGGTGGTCGCCGGGGCGTCCGGTAAAGATCTGTTAACGGCGCCTGCCCTGCACTGACGCATCTGCGCGGGGCTGCGATGCGTCACATCCATGTCGAGGCGGGCTTGCGCCTGCGGTTTCCGGGGCGCGACGAGGCGTTCAACGAGGGTGTCGAGATTGGCCTGGCGCTGGCCCGCATGGCCGCGGGTCAGCGGGAGTTCACGCTTCGCTGTGCAGCGACAACGCTCAATCAGGCTCATGTCATGGCCGCGCGCATGGGGTACCGCGTCCATGTCGTGCAGGTTAACGAGACCTCAGCAGAGGTGACGTTTCTGACCGGCAGCAGGCGGCCCAAGCTCACGCTGATCCCAGGTTTGGATCGCATCTCCCAGGCGGGGTAGGAGCACGCAGATCCAGTGGACTGTCAGTTCGAGACCGCTTTCGCAAGCTCGCGAGCGTCAGCTTCGGCAGCGGCGACGCTGTTGATGCCACCTCCGACAGCCCTTGAGCTTCCCGCCTCAGATGGCGAGCCAGACCATCAGGATCGCTGCGGAGGCCCCTGCGAAAGCAAGGCCGAGAGGACCATGCAGTGAACTGATCCACGCTGTCGACGTCCTGGCCTCGGCGATGGATCGGCTGATTGGCCGGTCCGTTGCTGACAAACCAAAGCGCTGCCCACAAGTTAATCTACGGCAACCACCTAGCAAAAGGACCGCCCCTGAGGAAGGCGCGAAGTCTAGGGAGAAAACACGCAAGGAGCGTTGCGGCTCTGGAACGCCAATACCAGGGTCGCCTTCTGGCAACTCGAGGAAGTTGGCTGGGTTCCGAGGGCCAAGGTTGCCAGACAGACTCGTCGCAAGGCGGGCCTGTTCTGCATTCAGACAGTAGTACGGCGTTACTCCTTTGCAGAAGGCCGATGTGCCCTTCCGAGACCACTCCCCTTGGCGAGTTCCGAGCGCTGGGCGGCGTAAGCCGCGGCCACCATCGGGTAGTCGTTGGGCAGGCCGTAGCGCTGGCGGTAGCTGTAGGGGTCGAGCCCGTGGCTGGCGAGGTGCCGCTTGAGCGTCTTGTACGGCCGGCCGTCAACGAACGAGATCAGCGCGTCCGGCGTGATCGATTTGCGGATCTGCGAAAGCGTGGCCTTCTCGACCTCTTCCTCAGCATTGGGCTGAGCTGCGCCGCTCGCAAGCCCACTCAGAGCCGAGTGGACGCTTCTGAATAGGTCCGGAAGCTCGCTGGCGGGAAGCCGGTTTCTAGAGACGTAGGCAGACACGATATCGGCTGCGGTCTCAGTAAGCGCGGTTGCGCCACGCTGCGTTGCCTCTGACACGTCCTCTCCCGGTCTCGTGCTTGCGCGTGAGTTCGCTTGTTCAGCCCCTCGCTCTGCGAGAGCCAAGCAGGTATGCGCGGCGAGAAACGGGAAGAGGCCCGAAAGGGTTGCGCGGTCTGTTGGCCTGAACCTTCGTGCCGCATTTAGCATTCGGTTGGTATGTTCTTTTTCTTTTCCAACCGCCTGGGTTGCTTGGGCTCGATCCTGATCTCGGTGGTGCTGACGCTCATCCTGCTGGCTGCCTTCAGGGGCTTCTGAGCCCCGGGCGCTCTTGGCAAACACCAATCAGCCATTGAGGGCTGCCTGGATCGGCCGATCGTTGACCTGTACGCTTCAAGCTTTTCCGGCTGTAAGTCATTTCGAGAATTACTCTTGGTTTCGGACATGTTCCCACACCTTCGAGATGACCACCGATCCTTCGCCCACTGAAGATGCCACACGCTTGACGGAGCTGGCGCGTACGTCGCCGACCGCGAAGATTCCCGGCTGCGACGTGGCATAGGGCGAGCTTGCGTTGATTGCTTCTCCAGTCAGCACGAAGCCATGGTCGTCGAGCTTGGCCAGACCCGAGAGCCAGCCAGTATTGGGGGCGGCTCCCACCATGACGAACACGGCGCATGTCGAAATCGTGCGTGTCGCCCCATCGACCAGATTGCGGATCGTCACTGCATCGAGGTGATCATCGCCGTGGAGCGCGCTGACTTCAGCACCATATTCGATCGTGATTGCTGGGTCTGCCTCCAGACGGCTCGACAGGTACCTCGACATTGAGGTGGCGAGCGACTGCCCGCGCACCAGAAGGCGGACATGCCGGGCTGAACGGCTGAGAAACATCGCCGCCTGGCCCGCTGAGTTGCCGCCACCGATGATCACGGCCTCGGCATTCTTGCAGTAGCGAGCCTCGATCTCCGTCGCAGCATAATAGACGCCCGCGCCCTCGAACGCCTCGAGGCGTTCGATCGGGAGGCGCCGGTACTGGACGCCGGTCGCGACGACGACGGCTCGCCCTTGAACGCGCTGATCGTTCTCGAACGTCGCGCAGAACGCGCCGTCTTCGAGCCGCTCCAGCTTTACCACCCGCCGCGGCATCGCGAACCGCGTACCGAACTTCATTGCCTGGACCTCGCCTCGCCAGACGAGATCGGCACCGGAGATCCCAGTGGGAAATCCCATGTAGTTCTCGATCCGGCTCGAGGTGCCGGCTTGGCCGCCGATCGCGACGTCCTCCACCACCAACGCGCGGAGACCCTCCGCTCCCGCGTAGACGCCCGCCGCCACGCCGGCTGGGCCACCGCCGACGATGAGCACGTCGAATGCCTCATCGTCGACGAGGTGGTAGTTCAGGCCGAGCAACTGCGCGATCTTGTCGGGCGTCGGATCCGTCACGACGATATCCCGGCCGAAGATCACGGCCGGCCGGTCAGACGAAATCGAGCAGCTTTTCGCCACGGCCTCCGCCTCCGGGCTGCCTGACGCATAGGACCGATAGGGAAGCCGGTTGCGGCTTGCGAACTCTGCGATCCGCCGAACCGCCCGATCCTCATCCTCGCCGATCAGAACCAACGTGCCGTCATGCGAGTCGAGCTGCCGGCGCCGCCGTGCCGCGAGTACCGTTATGACGATGTCAGACATTTCGGGGATTTCGGACATCAGCCGCAGCATCTCCGAGCGCGGCACTTCGATCACGTTGGTATCTTTGACCGCCCGCATGGGCATTGACCAGCTGCCGCCGTTTAACAGCGAGATCTCTCCCATAAACTGCGTTGGCCCAAGAGTAGAAGGAAGATGGCGCTCATCCGTGAATGGATTCACCACTTCGACCTCGCCTTCTTTGACGTAGACGAAGCGGTCGGCCGGCTCGCCGGCGCGAGCGAGAAACGTTCCGGCCGGATAATGACGCTCGGTCCCCACGGCTTGAAGCGCGGCGACATGCGATGCTGCAAGGGGAACGCGCTGCATCTCGCGCAGATCACGGCCAATCGCTTCCATATTTCGCCCCCTTCGCAACATGGCCGGTGCGGCGTAGCATCGAACGCCAGTCTTCGGCAGACAAGGCGCGCGACCTCGCAGGTCGTTGGCCGCACGACCGATACGGGCAGGCGTTCAACTGCCTGCAACGAGGTGCCGTCCCGGTCAACCTTGGCCAAATGCAGAGATCCGCCGTGCCGATCATCGCCTTGGCCGCGGCCCGGCCGATATGCGGCCGTTTCGACCATACAGCCCGCCCAGCTGGTACCTCCGAAGCGAATATCGGCACAGATTGGATCACAAGCGACAGTCAGAAATCCGATTCGCAACGGGTCTTGCGAGCTATCGAAGACCTCCTGACCGAGCTTCGCGCAACGCCATCGGTGCTTTGAATTGATCGACTGGGTCTCTAGAGCTTGTTCACGCCAACAATGCAGAACCCATGCCCGAAAGGATCGCTGCAGAACGCAACGGGTGGAAAGCCCGGCACGCGGTGGACCTGTTCTGACCTTGCGCCATTGGCCAAGGCGCGTTCGAGCGTCCCTTCGAAGTCATCGACACGAAAATCGACGTGAACGGGTGTCCAATGGCGCTCATATCGGCGAAGGTCGTTGCTTCCTGGCGCCGGTGATGATCCAGCAGGTTTCGCGAGAAGCCCGATCGTCACATCGCCCGAGGTCAACATGGCGTAGCCGGCGTGAGGCCGGGATGTCTCGACGAAACCAAAGGCACCACCAAAAAACTTCAGACCCTCTTCGATCGACGGGACGTCGATGGAAACAGTTACCTTCATCTCAGCTATTCCCTTCGCTTGTATGTTGACCGGTCTTTACGGGGCTGAACGCGCATAAGGCCGCGATCCGGCCAGAACCTCGCCTTCCAGCATACGTCGGCTTCCCACAGCCACCCGGGCCTTCGCCGGCAGCGTGTGTTTCTAAATTCCGTATCGGGGTCGGCTTCGGACGCTGAGGCCGTGCCGGGTTCGATTCCGGCAGTCAGTGCGTCAGCACGATGTGGGTCGCAAGCTCCGTTGGGACCGTCTCCGTCACCCGATAGCCGAGGCCCAGCAGATCGATACCCGCAAACAGGTGCTCGCCCCGGCCCAGAACAATGGGCGACACCGCCAAGTGCAATTCGTCGATCGCGCCCGCAAGCAGATACTGGCGAACCGTCGACACACCGCCGCCGATCTTGACGTCCAGATCGCCGGCGGCGGCCTTGGTGTGCATCCGAAGGCGATGCCGGTGCAGCTGACCACCGAGGAGGAGTGGCGCACCTGGCTCCAGGCACCGACTGAGGAAGCGCTGAAGCTGCAACGACCATTGCCTAATGAGATGATGAGGGTCGTCGCGCGTAGCAACTGCAGGGATGAAGGCTAACAGCCCAAACTTTAGTTAGAGCTTTGCCCTCACAAAATGACTTTTCCCCTTATTTTCTTGGGTCATGCCCTTGATCTTCTTGGCGGGAAGATGATCTTCGGCGCTCGAGGGGCGCATAAATTTCGGACTGACACCGTGACAGAAGAGATCCAGGGGCAGAGCCCCGACTTCGTTGAGCTCGCGGCCGACATCGTCTCGGCCTACGTGACCAACAACTCTCTGCCAGTAGCTGAGCTGCCGGCATTGATCGCGAACGTTCACGCGGCCCTGAACGGCCTCGCCAGCAGCGCAGCTCAGCCCAATGCTGAGGAAGAGGTGGAGAAGGCCACGCCTTCGCAGATCCGCAAGTCGATCACGCCCGATGCGCTGATCAGCTTCATCGATGGCAAGCCCTACAAGACCCTGAAGCGGCACCTGACCACTCAGGGGCTTGATCCGCATGCCTACCGCCAGCGCTACGGCCTGCCCAACGACTACCCGATGGTGGCAGCCAGCTACGCCGCGCAGCGCTCGGAACTCGCCAAGTCCATTGGCCTCGGCCGCCCGGGCGGACGTGCGACGGAGACCGTCGAGGCTCCGAAAGGCCGCGGGCGTCGCAAGGCGGCCTGAAACCGTATCTGCTCGTCCAGTGCGAGCGGACTCAATGCTCGGCAGAGCTGCCAGTTGCCCTGCTGAGCACCGATGCTTACAGCGCCCCGATGGCTTCGGATTGGCGCGCGACGCGCAACTTGCAGGCTCGGCTGCGGCTTGAACGTGCTCTGCCCCCAACCTTTCCCGCTCCCGTGCTTCAGCACGCGCTGTCGCGCCCGCTGATCCCGCCCACGCCTCGTCTCGCCGTCGAGAGCTACTGGCGTAGTCACATCCTTCGTGCCGATTGCCTGGCCCGCGCCCTGGCCGCCCGTTCCGGCACGCCGGACGGCTGGACGTGGCAACTCGGCCCGGACACCGGCAGAGATCTGCAGGCCGGCTTTCGAACACCACCAGCTCCCTACCGCGAGCCCAACCACGCGCTCGGACGCGGTCACTGCTGCGTCTGCGGCCAGCCGGTCTACCGCTTCGGCTGGCACACGGATCTCTGGGGCGCCGGGATCCCGAACAAGAATGCGAGCTGGCATTCCGCGTGTGTGGCAGCCTGGAAGCTCTGGCTTGCGCCGAGTGATCAGATGAAGGCGCTAAAGAGCCGTCAGCGACACCGGTGTGCTGTCTCGGGCAAGCGCTTGCTGCGTACGGCCGAGGTCGATCACCGCCTGCCTTTGTACCGCGTCTGGCGCGAGCATCGCGGCGCATCCTGGCCGAGCCTGCTGGCGTTCTGGGGCGCGCCGAACCTGCAGGTGATCAACCGCTCCGTTCACGTTTCGAAATGTCAGGACGAGGCGGGAGAGCGGGCTCGTGTCAAGCGGGGGATCGCCCCTGATGCGGCGGCCGACGGTTGAGCACTGCATGACCGCGAGCTCTTACGCCGGAGGACGGCTCACTGCTCCGCGGGGCCGCCCGGATCCTGAGGCGCGCGCTCATTAGGATCAGCCGGTTTGCCGGAGCCGGGGATCTCTCTGCCGGCTGCGGTAGGTTCCGCGGTCGGCTGAGCCGCGCCTGTGATCTCGCCGCTCCTCCGCAACTCGCTCTTCGCACTGTCGTTCGCACCCGCCGCGCGTGACGAAGACGCGCCGTCGGACGGCTGCGCTAAGGCGGGACCCGACGCGGCCAGAACAAGCAGGGCGGCGAGGCTGGCGAGCGTGGGGCGCATCATCGGACGAATCTTCAGAGAAGTGGAGGCGGTTCAGGTGAACGCGAGAGAAACGCGACGTCACGGCTGAGAGTTCAAGCTTCTGACGAGGGGTCAGCTTCAACCGTCTGGGCTGCGTCGGCCGCTCGGCATTGATGAGGGCGCCGCTGACGGCTCCGAGTTGAATGAGTGCGAGCAACGGCAGGACGTGGATCAGGACAGCGACTACCGCGAGCGTCGCGTGGTTGATGGTCGTGGCGGGAGCTGAGATCGGCACAGCGCCGGCCGGCGGCGTGTTGGTCACCTTTGTTGGCCATGGCATAGCGTAGTCCATGAGCAGCGACGTTCCGCATCCGTACAGCATCGAGGTTGAGCCTCTGCCAAAGCCAGAGGGCCAGTTCGGCTGGCTCCTTCGTCGAAGCGGCAAGCTGATCGAGCGCTCGGATCGTGCCTACCGGAGTGAGGAGAAGGCTCGAGAGGCCGCCCTGGAAGCGGCTGAGCGCGACAGCAAGCCTGGGCCGGGCATGAGCCGTCGCTGAGAGGTGCTGCTACCGGCCGACTGCTTAGGCGCTGATGATCTCCTCCTGAAGCTCGGTCAGATAGCGCGTGAGCCGCAGAGTGATACCGAGATCCGCGCACTGGACCCAGATCGCCGTTGGCAGTGCAAGGCGATCGAGGCTGCGCAGGACTGACTCAGCTGAGAGCGCGGCTTCCCGCTCTGACTTGGTAGCCAGAAGGCGACGTCCACGCGGCGTGGCAATCATGACAGCGATCGTAGCCATGAGAGCCAACGGAGCGGACCCAACATCGTTGCGGAGGCAAGCTGGAGTTCCGTATCGGCCAGCAGTTGCAGAGGTACGCAGCGATGAATCCGCCTAGAAGACGTCACCCTCGTCCGCGTCGTAGCGGTAGGGATCCTTCGACTCAACCACGAAGGGAATGTGAATCGCCGGTATGATCTGCCCTCTCGCCACCGACTTGGGAGGTGTCGTGAGCATCGTGGCCCAGAAAGCGCCAGTTGCCAGGGCGAAGGCCAATGCCAGCATTGCGGCTGCGCGCATATGCACCCCCTACAGTGGATGTGACCAGCATAGGGCAACCATTGGCAGCGTACTATCAGTAAATACTAGCGCTGAATCTTAATACAAAATCCAAGATGCAGGAGCTTCCGACCTTGCCGGAAAGGCGAGCCTAGACCGCGGCCGGTCCTGGCGCGGGCCGGATGTGGCGCAACATCGGCTACTCGGCTGCGCCGGCGAAGGAAAAGCACGCCGCGGCGGACCGGGCGGGCTGAAGTTCATGAGGGTGCCATGCTGCTCGACCAACCGGCGGTGGGGCCGGTTGTTCAATCCGGTGTCCGCCTCCCTCAACCTCCGGGCCTGCCGCCATTGTCCTTGAGGAAGACGAGGCCGGCCGAGTACCATTCCTGACCACCGCATAATCCGAGAGGACGGCACCCGGCATCCGGCGTTGGTACAGGATGTCCCTCGTCAGCGACACCGACGCAACGGGCCTCAGACGCGTGATCCGGCGCCTGGACATCTGGTGCCGGTTCTTGGTTCTCGCTTGGCGAGAGATCAGGGACGTGCGGAGGTCGGCCGCTGGACGCGACGACGAGCTAAAGACCGACCTGGAAGGCCCGCGCCATGCCTCGTTTGCCCACCGTCCTCGTCGCCTTGAGCCTAGCTGCGGTCATGTCCGCGGGGGCGTGGGGGGCGATCCTCGTCGCGATGCAGGGACCCTTCGAGTGATGCCGCGAGACGCAAATGGGTCAGGCCGCAAACCGCGCGAGCCGTAAGCTAGTGGCCGCTCACGTCAGATAGCCCTTCGCTTTCAGGTGCTCGGTGCGGGCTGTGCAGATCATGCCAGGGCGTTCGGATGCGGCGTCGGGGTGCCCGAGTACAGCTTCGGTGTCAGCGGACACCCACTGTGCCGCTTGCGATGACCAAGGGTCAGGCGCCGGTCGCCCGTGTAGGCGCCGTACACGTTCACCGGTCCGTGGCAGGCTGGGCACCGCCGAGGCGCCATCCGGTAGGTGCTGTGCGCCTCAGCGAGCGTTGCGACCTTCCATGCACCATCCGCCTTCACCTCGCACACGCTAGGGCTCTTGGTCTTCATCGGCGCAGCTATGCCACGGCGGCCCTGCGCGACCAAGGCGCCGATCGCTCAGTTGTGCTTCCCGAACCGAGGGCTCCAGCCGCACGCCGGTGCCTGACCGTGCCCACCAGCAGGGGCTCACTCCAGCGAGGAGGTATCCAGCGCCAGAATTCGGCCGCAAGGTGCCTATCCGCCTGACGCTTACAGCTACCGGAGCTACTGCCCCTGCCGCATCGCCCGCTTCCGACTTCCTGCGCCCCACTTTTCTGCAAGGCTGACGCGATCGCAGGTGTCGTAAGCGGGACAGATGGTGTTCTCGCAGCGATGCCAATCGTCAATTTGGTTGCCGTTGCAGATGCCCAAGCCACCCTCGGCGCAGAAATGCCAGATCGCGAACTGCACGAACCGCGGGAAGACCGCTGGAAAAGCCGGGTTGAAGGCGCGAGCATCGATGTGCTGGGCCAGCATCTCGATGACGCTCATGCAGCCATCAGGGCCGTAGCAGCGAGCGCCGTAAGGGTGCTCTGCCCCGCAGCGTCGTAGGATGCCGGTGCGGTGCAGAAAGTTGTGAACCAGGGTGTCGATCGCGATCATCCAGGCGCCGGTTGTGACCCAGCGTTCACGGCTCAAGTCAGCGCCAAGCAGCAGATCCGCAAGAATCATCGACCAGAGCTTCGGGCCGGTGCCGCGCACGTTGCTCAGTGGCTCAAGGAGGGCGGCTCGCATAACCGCGCCGCGGTGAGTCACGTCCGGGCCGGGGTCAGCCTCGCGAAGGCGATGATCGATCCAGCCGACGATGTCGCCGTCGGAGACGTCGCGCAGGAACAGGTAGAGGCTGTAGGCGGCTTGGTTGAGGGTTCCCTTCCGCAGCGTGTGTCGCGGTAAGGGGCAAAGCGGCAGATGAAGGGGTTCAGAGCAGGTCTGGTTGCCCTTCCGGTAGGCGCAGGCATCGAAGTGCCAGTAGCTCGTCAGGCGCGGACAGGAGGGCTGCTCCTCGAGTGCGGCCTCGATGTCAGCCCATGTCACGCTGCCGTGCTGTTCGACGTAGGCGAAGGCGATCGCATCTGAGATGCCCTGCAGGCCCACAAGGCGCATACTCCAGTCGAAAATTGGCGCTGCTTCCCGACGGGCTAAGCCCGCTGTTACTCCGTTCCTCCAAGCGCCCCTCCGCAGCCTGCAGAAGAGACGTCGGCGCAAGCTCGAGCACGAGGCGCACAACGTTTAAGGCACGCGCAAGCTTCTCAGCACGCTCCCCTAACATGGCCACGCCCCGCTCGGTTACCAAACGTCGGGCATAGCAAAGCCAGTAATAGAGGGGTCAAGCGCCCGTGTGCGGCCTTAATGCTTTGGCGCGAGCTACCAAGCTCCGACAGAGCCGCCCAGCTGCGCCTCGTAAAAGCCAATTACAACCGCAGTTAAGTCGAGGCGACTGGATGTGCCAGCGTAGTAGACACTGCCCACATCGGAACCAATGTGCTCAGCGGGATCGCCGAGTGCATATGGCGAGTCATGCGTGTTAGACATTAACAGCGAGCTAGCAGACAATGACCAACAATAAGCGCACCATGCATCACTACCAGCAATGGGTGGACGAGTTAGTGAGCGATATGGGTATGACGCCATACTTCATGAACTTCATGTTCAAGGAACTGAACAAGTCCCAGACTGCCAGCTTGGCGATCATGATGAGAGAGGTTGAACGGGTGTATGCTACCCTTGCAACTCGCATCGTTCGCAACCCTAGCGGCAGACATGCTCACAGGAAACTGCCAATTTGGATCGCGTGCCCCGACTACCCCATCTACAAGCGGGAGCGAGACAACGTCTCGTTTCAACACCTAAACGAGGGCTTACATGTGAACAGCGTTAGTCTTTTCCACCCAGGCACACGCATGCAGACGAGCATCGATGACCACTTTGACGAAGATCCATCCCTCTATGTTCGGCCAGAGACTCCACTCGCACGGGTACATATACGTCCCATCACGGAAGATGCCGGAAATGTTGCTGGCTACGCTTTGAAATCGATCAAGACTGGGCGTTCGACCTTTGCGGATGTGCTCATTCTTCCGAAAACGCGTTCTGAGCTACTATGAAAGGTGCTGGTTTGACGCTGCGAGCAAAGTCGGGCGCTCCAGCGCCCGACTGACCTTCTTCTACAAGGCTTGAACCCGGCAAATAAGGTCGCCTTATAACAAGCGGATTTTCGTTGCCGAATATTTCTTCCATGACCCTCGCTCTGCAATCCGAACAAAGGTAACTCTTGCTTTTTGACCGGGCTCGATACCCATGATGCGGCCCAGTTGTTTCTCAGTCAAGCTAATTTCGAGAATGTGCCCTGGCTCTCTGTAGTCGATATCATCCCGCAAATCGGCAAGAAAGTCCGCGCTGGGTTGATATTTGAAGAAAACAGACTCCGTCTCGTCGGGAATAGGCTCTGCGGCATGCTTGAGCGTTTTTGTCTTGCCTTTCTTCTTTGCCTCTTTGCGCGCGAGTCGCTCAATGCCGCCCGCATCCTTGATCAATTGCGGAATTTCATTGATATCCGCTTCAGCTTCGACGAATGGATTTAGCGCCTTGAAGTACTTGCTGACGCGCTTTTTTTGTTGTTTTCCCCTTCCTGGGACGATGCAGCTTAGCACGCACCGAAGTGCTTCGGCCTGCTGTGGCTTTCGCGCTTCAGCCGAGTCGATTTCGTTCCGCTCCAAAAAGGCTAGCCACTGTAGCTCGTTGGAGCGCAAATAGATCGCGATGCCACATGCGTTAGCTAATTCGCACCGTAAACCTTCACGGGATGCTGCTTGAAGAGAGATTAATGTCTCTCGCGAGGCAGATACCGCTCTAGTTACGTCTTCCGTGCACGTCAGCTCAACATTCTTGACTCGAATCTTCCGTCCTGTTGTGGCTGGCGTTTGCGTTGATGCCCTCGCCGCACCCGCCCTGTTCGCTTTAAGCGAATTTGATTTCTTGCTCGGTGAACCCTCTGCGTGTGAAGCCGAGTCCGAGCGTCCTCTGGTCGCTTTCATCGCCCAACCCCTCCATCATTGATAGCTTGGAGGAGCGCGGTGAGGTCTTCAGCCCGCCAGAGGGAAACTCGCGAGCCGAGCTTCACGGGAGCAGGATAGATGCCCTGCCTTATTCCCGCGTACCAAGTGCTTCTGCTTATCGGGAGAATCCCGTGTGGGCTGATGATGCGCGGAAGCCGCACATAGCCTGTCGTTGGAAAGTTTTTGATGTAGTTCATCGCTGTTCCTCGGTTCGAGAACGAGGACAGTGTTGACACAGCCGTTCGAGGCTGAGGCCGATTTCGGCTTCGTCAAACCGATTTCGGTTTCAACGCCTTCTTGGCACCCTTTTGTCTGCCCAAAGACTATCCTCTGGCACAAGCCAGTTGAACTCAAGTGCATTGGCCGCATCCTTCAAAAAATCCCTAATGGTACCAACCTTAACATCTACGGGCTCACCAATGTAACGAAGTGCATCTTCGATCTCTGCTGCTGCTTTATTGCGCTGGTCAGTTCGATATCCAAAGACAGCTATAGCAAGACCTAGAACTATTCTGTATGATGTTTTCTTGCGATCAAAGACATCCGCATCATTGCCCGTTGTGCTCGCTTCCAGCTTAAGCACACGCTGCTCAAGCTCACTGGCGCGAGCACATGATTGCTCATAAAGCGATCTATAGTTTATAAGACGCTTGCTATTTTGCTGTATAACGTCATTCATTCTTTGTGGAATTTCAATTTCATTAGCAACGAACCAATTAAAGAATTGCTGTGGCCGATTCGGTGATTTTATGTCCCCTGCCTCAAGCGCACGCGACAGTTGCTGCAACCTCTGCTTGAAAGCACCGACGAACAACGACCTGGAACCGATCGCGGACAATGACTCCAGATTCACAATATTCGGGCATTTCCCGAATGATAGAGCCGCCGCTTCAGCAACCGTCCATGTAGCTAAAGAAGCCCATTTTGCAAAATCAGCTGTTGCTTCAGGCTCATTGAAGAAGCGATTCAGATCGAGCTCGGCAGCCCGTTGTGAACGGCGAATGTTCTCGGCCGTCAAATCGCGTGATTTAATTTCATGATAGGCCGCATGCAAATCGTCAGCGGATTTTCTCCACAATGCTTCTTCTAAGCTCTGGCCTTCCTCGATGACTTGCCGTAGTTGCTCCAGCATCGCTTTAGAGGGAGGATTTTTCGGACTTCCCCATTCCTGCCCGTCACTTTCCAGTGGCCATTTAATGCGCTGCCACGTTTCCTTGACTATGAGATCGCTCGTGTCTGGATGCCCTTTGTTTTCACTCATTGCACCGTCTAATGCGTCACGAATTTCTTTGGAGAAGCGAGGAAAAGTTCGTTCAATGATGTAAAAGATCTTTTTTTCTTCCCCCGACATGAGATATCTCCTCCGATGTACAAAGCTATGTTTGATAGATCGTATAATCAGTCCACATCTGCATGAGTTCTCGGCGCTTTTGCAGAAGGTCACCTCGGCGATAGGCCGCCTCTACTCTACTTTCAACGGCATGTGCCAAAGCCATCTCCGCGACTTCTCGAGGCAAATTCGTTCGCTCGGCCGCCCAGTCGCGGAACGAGGAGCGGAAGCCATGTGCGGTGATGGGCATTTCCATCCGCCTCAATGCCATCAAGAAAACCATGTTCGAGAGCGGCTTGCCTGAGCGCCCGGGGAAAATCAGAGCGCCCTCCCCTGCTATGGCCTTAGCCCGCAAGAGAACCTCAACGGCACGGCCGCTGAGTGGTACCCGGTGCTCGCGCCCGGCCTTCATCCGCGCCGCAGGTACCGTCCACAGTGCCTCGGTCTCATCGATCTCGGCCCAGGTGGCGCCGAGCACCTCGCTGGTGCGGGCAGCGGTCAGGATCAGGAACTCGAAGGCCAGTCGCGCTAGCTCGCCCTGCCCTGAAGCACGGAGCTTCGCGACGAACTCTGGAACACTCGCGTAGGGCAGCGCAGCATGATGCTCGTCGCGTTCTCCTTGCTTCGGCAGGCCCTTTGTGACGCCTTCAACCGGATTATCACCGCTGCGGTGCCCGGCTGCTTTGGCCCAGTCGAGCACAGTTTTGATGCGCTGGCGCACCCGCCGTGCGGTTTCCGGCTTGGTCAGCCATATGGGCGAGAGCACCCGGAGAACATCCGGCGAATCAATCTGATCGATGCGCTTCGCGCCGAGGTGTGGATTGGCGTAGGTTCTCAGGGTGGTGACCCATTGAGCCGCGTGTTTGGCATTCTTCCACGACGCCTTGTGCTCGGCATGCACCTGTTCCGCAGCTTCAGCGAATGTTGGAACCGCAACCTGCGCCCGACTCCGTTCAGCTAGCGGGTCGCCACCGTCGCGGGCCAGCTTCCGATAACTGAGAGCCTTCTCGCGGGCTTCAGCGATGGTGACGAGAGCGGCTCCGCCTAAGCCTATATCACGTCGCCTGCCTTGCACGACGGTTCGCAGCAGCCACCGCTTTGAGCCCGAGGGCTCGACCACGAGGTAGAGGCCGTTGCCGTCGGCGTAGCGGCCCGGCACCTTGAGTGCGCGCACCTGGACATTCGTAAGTGCCTTGTCTGGGTGCTTGCCCTTGCCGCCCATCGCAGTGTCCGTCGAACATCGACCACCCACATTTTCACCCACATCGAATGTGGGCTGTCAATGGATCTGATAGGACGAAGTCGGACAAACTTGTCGCGTTAAATCGACCGCTATATAGCTGATGAAGCTGCTGTTTTCATACAGCAGCGGCGGCCGTCGCATCTCACTGGACTATCCGACCGGGCGGACTCCCTCTCCGCCACTTCGCTCAAGTCGCTCCCAGACTTGAGCCACGGCACGCATCTCTCAGCTCGCCTCGATCGGTCCTCCGTCGGCCGGCAGGTCCGATCTGGATGTAACCCTCGTCAGCCCGCACGCAGCGCTCGTCTGCGTGGACGGTACTTCGCCGGCTTCGACTTCGCTGCTACCGGAACGCGGCCCGGCAGCGCGACGCTGCATGGTCAGGACCCGGCGAAGAGGTGAGCGTAGATGGACGAGACCGTATCCCGCAAAGTGCTCTGGCGGCTCGTTCCGTTCCTGATGCTCTGCTACTTCGCGGCCTTCCTCGACCGGGTGAATGTCGGCTTCGCGGCGCTGACGATGAACCGGGACCTCGGCCTCTCCGCCGCCGTCTACGGGCTCGGCGCCGGGATCTTCTTCCTCGGCTACTTCCTGTTCGAGGTGCCCAGCAACATCATCCTGGAGAAGGTCGGGGCGCGCCGCTGGATCGCGCGCATCATGATCACGTGGTCCCTCGTCTCGGGCTGCACCGCCTTCGTGGCGGGCGAGTGGTCGTTCTACCTCGTGCGCTTCCTGCTCGGGGTTGCCGAGGCGGGCTTCTTCCCCGGCATCATCTTCTACCTGACGAACTGGTTCCCGTCCGAGCAGCGCGGGAAGGTCGTCGGCACCTTCATGATGGCCATCCCGATCTCCTCCATCATCGGTTCGCCCCTCTCTGCCTGGATCATGGCCGCCACAGACGGATCGCACGGTCTCGCCGGCTGGCAGTGGCTCTACCTGATCGAGGCGGCTCCGAGCTTCCTTCTAGGCTTCGCCGTGCTCGCCTACCTGACCGATCGGCCCGAGGAGGCCCGCTGGCTCGCACCCGAGGAGCGCCGCTGGCTGAGCGAGCGGATCGCGCGCGACCGGCGGGAGAAGGTCGAGGTCCGGAAGATCAGCCTCGCGCAGGCCCTGGTTCATCCGCGCGTGCTCGGCCTCAGCCTCGTCTATTTCGGAATCAGCACCGGGCTCTACGGCATCGGCCTGTGGCTGCCGCAGATCGTCCGGGAGTTCGGGCTCAGCACGCTCCAGACCGGGTTCGTCACGGCCATCCCCTACGCGGTCTCGGCGGTGGGCATGGTCCTGTGGACGCGCCACTCCGACGCGAAGATGGAGCGCACGTGGCACGTCGCCCTTCCTGCGGTCATCGGTGGTCTCACCCTGGCGGCAGCGGGTTACGCGCCCTCGCCCGCCCTCTCCATGGCCGCCCTCAGCCTCGCGGCGCTCGGCGTCTTCTGCGCGATGCCGACCTTCTGGACGCTGCCCACCGCTCTCCTGACCGGAAGCGCCGCCGCGGGCGGAATCGCCCTGATCAACTCGATCGGCGGCCTCGGCGGCTTCGTGGGTCCCTACATGATCGGCTGGATCAAGGACGCGACGGGCCAGTTCGGCCTCGCGCTGCTGGCGATCGCGGGCTTCATGGTCGCCGCGGGCCTACTGACGCTCGTGGTCGGCTCCGTCCGCCCAGGATTCCGCGACAAGCCCTCGCCGGCCGAATGAGCGGGGTCCGCGACCGAGGCGCCCTCGCTCAGCGAGGCGGATCGGGAGGCGGTGCGCAAGCGGACCCACCGACACGAGGCTTGCGGAATCGGCCAAGTCATCGGGAGGGCAAGGCCGAGAGGAGGGCGCGATGGACGAGGAGACGATCAAGAGGCTGTCCGACGCCGTCCACGAGGCCGCGAGCGCGCTGAATAGGGCGATGGCCTACGCGGTCCAGAGCGGGCTCCGCGTCGACATCGAGCCCGAGCCCTCACACCTGTCGGTCGGTCACAACCCGATCCCGATCCTCAGGGTCCACGTGTACCAGGAGCGGTAGCCGCGGACCGCGAGGCGGACGACACTCAGCGTCGATAGCCGCGCCGGTACACGACGGTTCTCGGCCCGCGATAACTGCGCCGCACCACGGTGCTCCGCGCGCCATGATAGCCGCGCCGGACTCCGACCGCCGCATTTGGCCCGACGCAGCCGGCCCGCACCACGCCTCGGGCGCAGACGACGGCGCCCGCGTCCACGGGCACCATCGCGAGAAGGCCCACCGCGACGGCGAGAGCCGGCAGAAGCTGTTTCATCGCACAATCTCCACTTCGCTCGGTGGCGGTGAGGACCGGGGCGTCCCCGACCCCAACGGGACCGCACCCGCCCTCGTCAGGCGGGCGAGATCAAATCTGGCGCGAGCCCGCGATCGATGGTGCCGGGGCGGAAGCGTCCGCTGCCACCAGGCACCCGGACGGCTCAGGGGGTCGCGAGCATGCGCAGGCAGGTTCCGGCCTTCTCCGCGGCGGGGCGCGCATCCGCCTCGCTGATCTTGCCGGCCTCCACGAGGGAGCGCGTCTGGGCCACGACGGTGTCGCGCAGCGTCTCCAGGCTCTTCATGTTGCGGATGGAGGCGTCGTAGATGATCCGGGAATCGGCCGGCAGGCCTGCCGCGCAATGGGCCGCGGCCGGGTTTCCGCCCCCCGCCTGTGCCATCTGCTTCGGCGCGGAAGCGCCGGTCGCCGTCACGGGCTCCGCCGGGGCAGCCGCGGCCGAAGGCGCTGCCGCGTTGGTCGCGGCGACGGCCGTACCGGCAAGGGCGGCGCCCGCCAGGGCCGAACCGGCGAGCGCGGCGCCCGGGGCACAACGCCAGCAGCGGGCGAAATACGCCTCGCGCGCCAGGGCCGGCCGTGCGACGCCGCCCACCGCGACGCCGCGCCACCCCCGCGCAACCCAGAATGCGTCGGCAGGCGCCGCGAACCCGGCGATGGTCGCGCCGGCGAGGATCGTGAGAACAAGCCGTCGCATCGCTGCCTCCCTTAAGGGTCGGGATTCGGGAAGGGCACGGATTGCGCCCCCTCGGTGTGGGCCGTCGAGAAGACGCGGTCCTCGATCGGCGGGTCGATGGCCCAGTCGGAGAAGGTGACCGTATTGCGCGGGCGGCCCGGCGCATTCGTATCCGTGACCCAGAGCTGGCGTGGCAGGCGATCCTGCACGCCGATCCAGATCTGGGCCTGGGCGTCCCGATCCGCGAAGGCGACGACATCGGTCTCGACACCCCCGACGAGGCGCGAGCGTCCCACCACGAAGGCCCGCGTCAGGCCCTGCGTCAGGGCTTGCGCCGGGTCCGTCACGATCATGTCCGCGAAGGCCTGCCCCTCGCCCGTCGCCGCTGCCTCCGCCTTCAGGGCTGCGTCGAGGCTCGCGGGAGCCGGCTCGGTCGCGACGGTGCGAAGGTCGGGGCGGAAGAGGGTCAGGCTGCGGCCATCGGCCACGAATTCGCGCGAGGGACCGTCGCCGTCCGTCACGACGCGAAGCCGGTCCGGCCGCAGCAACGCGACGCGGCTGCGCACCGTGTAAAAGATCGACTGGCCCTCGCCGTTGGGGACGTCGTGGACCGCGACCGCCGTGAAGCTCAGGCTTCGCGCCGCGGCGAGGGCGTCGCCGGCCGATCGCAGGAGCGCCACCGCAGCCGGCTCGACCATTTCTCCTGCGACCGGCGGTGCTTGCGCCCCGGCGCGGCGCGCGGATGGCAGAAGCGTCAGGGTCGCCGCGAGCATGGCAAGACCCGCGGCCGCGCGGGCAGACCGGAGCCCGTTCGAGTTCGGGGGCCCTCTCATCGTTCCCTCCCGACCATCCTGCCCGCGCCGTCACGGCCAGGCGCGGTGGATCCGCGGCGTCTCACCGGGCCCGCGACCATCACCCGGCACAGGGAGGGGTCGCAGGGACGTACCTCCGGCAGGCTTGTCCGCCGGCCCCGCACTGCTTGCGCCGTGTGATCGACTTGGCGTCGCAAGCGCAGTGCAGCCGGAGGCCGCAAGCTTTCATCGGCTCTTCCCGGCATTCGGGAAGAGCTTGTCTGAAACGGAACGAAGATTATGCCCCCGATTATCTCCAGTCCATGCCGAAAACCGTACAAACGTTGCCAAGCAGACACCCCGATGACAACATCTATTTTATCGGCTTAATCAAGGAATATCGCAGATTTGGTGCAAACTGTACATTGCACAGACTTCGCATCGCGCGCGGCAAGTTCCTCCGTGCTCCGCCGGAGACGCCCCGCCGACTGGGAGGACGGGACTTGATCGTCCGAGCGCTCGCAGCATCGCTCGCCCTCGTCGGCTGCGCGGTCGCGATCCTGTATGTCGCGCAGCCGCACGCTGATCTGCGGATCGCGGTCGGCCCGGCGGGCGGCACGATGCAGCGGCTCGTCGCGGCCGTCGCCGCGGCAAACGCGAAGCTGCATCCGCGCGTGCGCCTCGTGCTGGTCGAGGCCGACACGCTGGAGGCCGCCGCCCGCGACCTCGAGGAGGGACGCGTCGATCTCGCGGTGATCCGAAGCGACCTGCGGCCGCCGAGCAACGCCCAGACCGTCGCGATCCTGCGCCGCGACGTGGTCGCCGTGCTGCTCCCGCGCCACAGCGGCATCGAGCATCTCGGGCAACTCGCCGGACATTCCGTGGTGCTGCCGGCCGGCCCCGCCGCGGTGGACAATGCACGCCTCCTCGACCAGTTGCTCGGCTACTTCGACGTGCCGCCTGGGAGCGTCTCGCGGATGGTCCTGCCGGCCGACGAGGTCGGGCGCGCCGTGCAGGCGCGGAAGGCAGCCGCGATCCTGGCCGTCGGGCCGATCGGGCCGGGCGCCGTCGTCGACGCCGTCTCGGCTCTCGCGCGCGCGGAGAAATCGGCGCCGAAGCTTCTCGCCATCGGCGAGGCCGAGGCCATCGTGAAGCGGCTCCCGGGCTACGAGCAGATCGACATTCCGGCCGGGGCGTTCCGCGGGAGGCCGGAGGTTCCGGACGACACCGTGACGGGCATCGCGGTGACCTACCGGCTCGCGGCGTCCCGCGCGATGCTCGACATTCTCGCGGCGGCGGTCGCGCGGACGGTCCTGACCATGAAGCCGATGCTTCTCGAAGCGACGCCGCTGGCAAGCCAGATCGAGGCGCCGGACACCGATGAGAAGGATCCCTTCCTGCCGATCCATCCGGGCGTCGCCGCCTATCTCAGCAGCGGGGACCAGAGCTTCTTCGACACTTCGCAGAATTATCTCTACGTCGCCGGCATCCTCGTCAGCGTCGCGGGCTCGACGCTGGCGATCCTCGCGGACCGGCGGCGGCGACGTCAATCCGACCGGGACCGCAAGGTGCTGCTGCACCTCGTCGGGATCGCCGAGCGCGCGCGCGACGCCGATGCCGCCAGCCTCGCGCGCCTCGACGGCGAGTTGCACGGGCTCCTCGCGGCGGCTCTGACCCGGCAGGCCGAAGGCCGCTCCGGACCGGACCAATGGGGTGTCGTCGCGGCTGCGGCCGCCCATGCCCGCCACGTCATCGCCGGCCGACAGGCGTGTCTCTCCGGCTCGGCGGGTGCCCTCTCCGGGCCGAGCCTCGACGGATCCGAGACATGGGTACGCAACCCCACAAGTCACAATCCGAGTTGATGGTACTTATTGCCTGGACTAACCAAAGGTGGCATGGTCGATATTCGCAATCTGATCATAATTGTACTCGGGCGCACCAGATTTCGCGATCGTGATCCGTACAGGAGCGCACGCACATGGTGGTCGTCGGCCTTGCCCTCCTCGCCGCCACCGTCGCACGTCCGGCAGCCGACCAGGTTCCGGAGTTCGACGTTCGGCCGAGTTGCCACGCGGCGACCTCGCTCATGACCCTCGATCCGAAGCGCGAGAAGCGCTGCCTCGACGACGAAGCGACGGCCCGCAGCGAGGTCGCGAGACAATGGGCGAGTTTCCCGGGCGTCGAGCGGCAGCGATGCGCGGCGGAGGCGCAGCTGAACGGAATGCCGAGTTACGTCGACCTCCTCGAGTGCCTCACCCTCGCCCGTGAGGCGAAGGCGGGCGCGAACTGACCGGGGGCGCCCGGCCGAGGCGCCGCAAACCGGTCGCACCGCTGCCTGGGCGGAGCCTTCCATGCTGAACGAAAGCCGCCCGTCATTCTCCGTTCCGGATCATCCTGGCCTGACGCGCCGCCCTTGGCGGTCCCTGCCCGCCGCGATCCTGATCCTGCTCGGCGCCTGCAACGAGCGGAACCAGTACATCGCACCGCCGCCGCCCACCGTGTCCGTGTCCCAGCCGGTCGAGCGGCCGATCACGCGATATCTGGAGATGACGGGCAACACGCAGGCCTTCGCGTCGGTCGATCTGGAGGCGCGCGTTCAGGGGTTTCTGGACTCGATCACCTACAAGGACGGGGCGCACGTGACGAAGGGCACGACGCTCTTCGGCATCCAGCGCGACACCTACGAGGCGCAACTCAAGCAGGCGCAGGGCAGTCTCGCTTCCCTCGATGCGGCACGCTCCAACGCCCAATCCGAATATCAACGTCAAGCCACGCTCGGCAAACAGGAATTCGCTTCGCAGGCGCATGTCGAGGACACCAAGACGAAGCTCGACCAGGCCACGGCCTCGGTGACGGAGGGGCAGGCGAACCTCGATCTCGCCCGGATCAACCTCGGCTACACGCAGGTCCAGGCGCCCTTCGACGGCATCGTGACGAACCACCTCGTCGATGTCGGCGGCCTCGTCGGGGTCGGCGGACCGACGAAACTCGCCACGATCGTGCGGGTCGATCCGCTCTACGTGTACTTCAACGTGAGCGAGCAGCAGGTGCTGCAGGTCAAGGCAAGTCTCACGAAGCAGGGCCGGACCCTCGGCGATATTGCGAAGATCCCGGTCGAGATCGGGCTTCAGAACGAGGCGGGCTATCCCCATGCGGGGCACCTCGACTACGTGGCGCCCCAGATCGATCCCGGTACCGGCACCCTGCTCGCCCGCGGCCTGTTCGAGAACGGCGGGCACGCCCTGATGCCGGGGCTGTTCGTCCGCGTGCGCGTGCCGGTGCAGCATCAGGAGAAGGGCCTCCTCGTGCGAGACGATGCCATCGGCACCAGCCAGCAGGGCAGCTACGTCCTCGTCGTCGGGTCCGACGACGTCGTGATCCAGCGCCCGATCACGACGGGCCAGCTCGAGGGGCGCTACCGCGTGGTCGAGGCCGGGCTCTCGGCCGGAGAATGGGTGATCACCGACGGGCTCCAGCGCGCCGTGCCCGGCTCGAAGGTCGTTGCGCAGAAGGTGGTGCAGGAAGCGGTGGCCGATGCGCGGCCATCCGCCCCGGCTCCGGCCCAGCGCTGAGGCGTCTTCCCTCCGCGCTCCGGAAAGGCCCGAGCCGACCATGATCTCGCGCTTCTTCATCGAGCGGCCCGTCCTCGCCAACGTGCTCGCCCTCGTCATGGTGCTGATCGGGGCGGTCGCGCTCTGGAACCTGCCCGTGGCGCAATACCCAAACGTCGTCCCGCCGACCGTCCAGGTCACGACGCGCTACCCGGGCGCCAGCGCGCGCACCGTCGTCGACACGGTGGCGCTACCGGTCGAGCAGCAGGTCAACGGCGTCGAGGGCATGCTCTACATGCAGTCGACCAGCGCGAGCGACGGCACCTACACGCTGACCGTCACGTTCGCGATCGGCACGAACGCCGATCAAGCCCAGGTTCTCGTGCAGAACCGTGTCGCCATCGCGATGCCCTCGCTGCCTCAGGCCGTGCAGGTCCAGGGCGTCACCACGCAGAAGAAGTCGACGGCGATCCTGCAATTCGTCACCCTGTCCTCGCCGGACGGACGCTTCGACAGCCTGTTCCTGGCCAATTACGCCGTGATCAACCTGCAGAGCGAGCTGGCGCGTCTGCCGGGCGTCGGAACCGTGTCGGTCTTCGGCGCCGGGCAATATGCCATGCGGATCTGGCTCGACCCCGATCTCGTGCAGTCCCGCGGGCTCACGCCGAGCGACGTGATCAGCATCGTCCAGCAGCAGAGCCAGGAGGTCACGGCCGGGGCGGTCGGGATGCCGCCCGCGCCCAGGGGTCAGGACTTCCAGTACACGCTCAACGTGAAGGGCCGGCTCGACGAGGCGGCCGATTTCGAGAACATCATCCTCAAGGCCGATGCGCAGGACGGCGGACGGATCACGCGGCTCCGCGATGTGGGCCGGGTGGAGCTCGGCGCGCAGAGCTACAGCCAGTCCTTCACGCTGAACGGGCGGCCGGCCGCTGGAATCGGGATCTACCAGCTGCCGGAAGCGAACGCGATCGCCGTCGCGAGCGAGGTCCGCGCCCGGATGGACACGCTCGCCAGGGCCTTTCCGCCGGGCCTCGTCCACACCATCCCCTTCGACACCACGACCTTCGTCGAGGCCTCGATCCGCGAGGTCTACCTGACCCTGTTCGAGGCCGGGATCCTCGTCCTCATCGTGATCATGGTCTTCGTTCAGGATTGGCGGGCGATGCTCGTGCCGGCGACGACCGTCCCGGTGACGATCATCGGCGCCTTCGCGGCGATGGCCGCCCTCGGTTTCACGGTCAACCTCTCGACCTTGTTCGCCATCGTCCTGGCGATCGGCATCGTCGTCGACGACGCGATCGTCATCGTGGAAGGCGTCGCCCGCCACATCGAGCGGGGCCTGTCGCCGCGCGAGGCGGCGGAGACCGCGATGGGCGAGCTGTTCGGGCCGATCATCGGGATCACCCTTGTCCTGATGTCGGTCTTCATCCCGGCCGCCTTCCTGCCGGGCCTGACCGGCCAGCTCTACAAGCAATTCGCCCTCGTGATCGCGGCCACCGCCCTCATCAGCGCGGTCAACGCCCTCACCCTGAAGCCGACGCAATGCGCCCTCTGGCTGCGCGAGCCCGTGCCGCCGGAGCGCCGCAACGTCTTCTACCGGGCCTTCAACCGGGTCTACGGCCTCGCGGAAGACGCCTATGCCCGGCTGATCGCCCGGATGGTCCGGCACAGCCTCGCCCTCGTGATCGTCGCGCTCGCGCTCTCGGGCCTGGCGGGCTGGGCGCTGACCCGCCTGCCGACCGCCTTCCTGCCCGTCGAGGATCAGGGATACGTCCTGATCGGGGCGCAGTTGCCGGACGGCGCCTCGAAGGAGCGCACGGACGCGGTGATGCAGCGTCTGAGCAGCCTCGCGCGGGAGGTGCCGGGCATCGATCAGGTGCTCACGATCAGTGGGATCTCGGTCCTCGATTCGAACGCGAGCCTGCCCAATGCCGGGGTCGCCTACGTCGTGCTGAAGCCCTGGGACGAGCGCGCGGGGATGCCGGGCCAGGACCTGCGCAGCCTCTACGGTCGCTTGAACCGGATGCTCGACGGGGTCGAAGAGGCGGCCACCTTCGTGCTGGTGCCGCCCCCGATCCAGGGCATCGGCAATGCCAGCGGCTTCACGATGCAGGTGGAATTGCGCAACGGCAGCTTCGACTACACCCTCCTGGAGGGGCTGACCCGGACCATCGTCGCGAACGGCAGCGCGCAATCCGCCCTGCAGAGGCTCAACACCTCCTTCCGCGCCGGCGTGCCGCAGATCGCCGTGTCCGTCGACCGGATCAAGGCCGAGGGCCTCGGGGTCACCGTGGGGCAGGTGTTCTCGACCCTGTCCGGCTATGTCGGCTCGGCCTACGTGACGCAGTTCAACAAGTTCGGCCGCACCTTCCAGGTCTACGTGCAGGCCGCCTCGGAATACCGGCTTCGGCCTGAGGACATCGCGAACCTCTACGTCAAGGCCGGCAACGGCACGATGGTACCGCTCGGAACCCTGGTCACCGTGAGGACGGTGCAGGGTCCCTCGCTGATCAGCCTCTACAATCTCTACCCGACGGCCACGATCGTCGGCGGCCCGGCGGCGGGCTACAGTTCAGGCGAGGCGATCGGGCTGATGGAGGAGATCGCCGGGACGGTGCTGCCGCTGGGCACCGGCTACGACTGGACGGCGATGTCCTATCAGGAGAAGGCCGTCGGCGCGCAGGTCTACCTCGTCTTCGCCCTGGCGCTCGTGCTCGTCTACTTCGTCCTCGCAGGACAGTACGAGAGCTGGATCCTGCCGCTGGCGGTGCTGCTCGCCGTGCCGCTGGCGCTGCTCGGCACCGTCGGCGCACTCGCCGCGCTCGGAGCCGCCAACAACCTCTACACGCAGATCGGCCTCGTTCTGCTCATCGCCCTCGCCAGCAAGAACGCGATCCTCATCGTCGAGTACGCGCGCGAGAAGCGGGGAGAGGGCATGGAGATCGTAGCGGCCGCCGTCGAGGCCGCGCGGCTCCGGTTCCGGCCGATCCTGATGACCTCCTTCGCCTTCATCCTCGGCGTGCTGCCCCTCGTCACGGCGAGCGGCGCGGGCGCGGCGGCGCGCAAGTCGATCGGCATCGCGGTCTTCAGCGGCATGCTCGCCTCGACCTGTCTCGCCGTCTTCTTCGTGCCGCCCCTCTACGTGGTTCTGCAACGCGTCGAGGAGTGGCGGGCGCGGCGAAGCACGCCGGCGCGCACCGCGCTGCCGCCGCTGTCCGGCCCGCTCTGAAGGGGTTCGGCCAGGGGTCGGCGCGGCCCTGGCGGAGGCGGATGGGAATCGAACCCACCATACGCTGTTGGCGTATCGCTGGTTTTGAAGACCAGGAGGGCCACCAGACCCCGTTCGCCTCCGCACGAGGTGGTAGCAGCCCGCCGGAGGCGGGACAATCGCACCCGCGGCGGCCCCGGCGGCCTCAGCCTGGCAGCAGCTCCGCCGCTCAGTCCTGCAGGCCCATCGTCAGGAACCCCGTCCGGAGTTCCTCCGACATCGGGATATCAAGCCGCTCGCCGTTCGGCAGCCGCTTGAGGAACCACTTGTCGTAGATCCAGCGCAGTTCGCGCGAGGCGGCGAGGCGGCGGAACGTGTCGCCGACGAGGGCGGCGAGGTCCGGATCGTCCCGGCGGAACATGACGGCGTAGGGCTCGAAGGAGAGCTTCTCCGGCAGCACGGTGTAGGCCGCGCCCTCGCGTCCCTCCCCCGCCTTCAGGCCGTAGAGCAAGACCTCGTCGGTGGCGAAGGCGTCGGCGCGCCCGTCCTTGAGCAGCGCGAAGGATTCCGCGTGATCCCCGGCCGTGAGGATCTCAGCCGCGATGCCGGACTTGGCGAGCATGGCGCGGAGCGGGGCCTCGTTGGTCGTGCCCGCCGTGACGACGACCTTGCGGCCGCCGAGGTCCCGGTAAGACCGCAGGCCGGATTCGCGCGTGACAAGGAGCTTCGTCGCGCTGACGAACAGGATCGGCGAGAAGGCGACGCTCTTGCGCCGCTCCGCGTTCGTCGTCGTCGAGCCGCATTCGAGATCGACCATGCCCGAGGTCACGGCTGGGATGCGGCCCTCCGCGGTGACCGGCTCGTAGCGGATGCGCAGGCCCTCCCGCCCGGTCGCCCGGCCGATATCGTCGACGATTTCCTGGCAGAGGTCGATCGAGTAGCCGATCGGGCGCCCGCCCTTCTCGACGAAGGAGAACGGGACCGAGCTCGACCGGTATCCGATCACGACCTCGCCGGTCTCCGCGGCCTTTCGCAATGTGCCCGTCAGCACCTCGATGGCGCGCGCGGGGGCGGCGCCGAGGCAGAGGGCCAGCGCGCAGGCGACCCTGGTCGCGAAGGAAGCGAACATCGCGCGTCTCCGCGGGTTCGGCCTACTCGGCCGGCGAGGGCAGCGGGCTGACGTCCCGGTCGAGCCGCTGGTCGGTCCCGGCGAGTTGCCCCTCCCATTTCGCGACGGCGACCGTCGCGACGCTGTTGCCGAGCACGTTCGTCGCCGACCGCCCCATGTCGAGAAACTGGTCGATGCCGATGATGAGCAGGAGCCCGGCCTCGGGAATGTTGAACTGCGACAGCGTCGCCGAGATGACGACGAGGGAGGCGCGAGGCACACCGGCCATGCCCTTCGAGGTCACCATCAGGAGACCGAGCATCGTGATCTGCTGGCTCCAGGTGAGCGGGATGCCGTAGGCCTGCGCGATGAACATCACCGCGAAGGTGCAGTACATCATCGAGCCGTCGAGGTTGAACGAGTAGCCCATCGGCAGGACGAAGGACGTGATCCGGTTCGGCACCCCGAACTGCTCGAGGTTGTTCAGCGTCTTCGGATAGGCGGCCTCGCTCGAGGCCGTCGAGAAGGCGAGGATGAAGGGCTCCCGGATCAGCCCGAGCAGCCGGGAGATGCCGCCCAAGCCGACGAGGAGAAAGCCGGCGAGGAGCAGCAGGCACCAGAGCACAGACAAGCTCAGGTAGAACTCGACCAGGAACTTGCCGTAGGTGACGAGGACGCCAATGCCCTGCGTGGTGATCGTCGCCGCGATTGCGGCGAAGACGGCGACGGGGGCGAACATCATCACGTAGCCCGTCACCTTGAGCATCACGTCGGCCAGCGCCTCGACGCCCTGGGCCAGGAACCTCCCCTTCTCCCCGAGGGCCGCGAGCGCGACGCCGAAGAAGATCGAGAAAACCACGATCTGCAGGATCTCGTTGTTCGCCATCGCCTCGACGGCGCTCTTCGGCACTAGATGGGTCACGAAGTCCTTCAGGGAGAGCGAGGCGGTCTTGAGCCCCGTTCCCGCGCCGGTATCGGGCAGCGGCAAGTTCAGGTTGTGACCGGGCTGCATGATGTTGACGAGGAGGAGGCCCAGCGCCAGCGAGCAGAACGAGGCGCCGACGAACCAGATCAGCGCCTTTCCGCCGACGCGCCCCACCGAGGCCGTGTCACCCATATGCGCGATGCCGACGACGAGCGTCGAGAAGACCAGCGGAGCGATGATCATCTTGATCAATCGCAGGAAGACGTCGCTGATCAGAGAGATGTAGCCCGAGATCTCCTTCGCGGTCTGGGGATCGGGCCAAGTGATGCTGCAGGCGTATCCGACGCCGATCCCCAGAACCATGCCGATGAAGATCATCGTCGTCAGGCGGTTGCCGCTCACGGGCGTCTCCTCGGCACCTTCGGCATCTCGGCCGCATCATCGGTTCTGAGCAGGAAGCGTGCCGCGCGCAAGCTCAGCAAGGACCCCGGCCCGGGCGGGACTGGACGCAAAGGGCCGCGCTGTCACGAAAGACCGCCTCCTTCGCACCCTCAACTCACGAAGCCGCGACTGCGATTGCCGCCGATGCTTGCCGGAACTCGGCCGGCGGCGCAGCAGGCGACGGCCTTCACGCACCTCGCCAGCGAAACGGCCTGCCCCTGGGTTCCGCGCCCTCGATCGAAGATGCAGAAAGGCAACACAGGTCGGCGAGCTTCGTTCGACCCCGGCCGAATCGCGGGAATGCTCTTGTCGTAGGCGGATCTTATCTGTCGAATTGCTTTCACGCCATGAACTGATCTTGTGCTTACAACGCAAACAACCCGCACAAGAAACATGCAACCGCGGTTTGACGGGCGCCCAAAGGTTCGGGTGGCCCGGCACAAACCGCGAGACGCCGCCTCGCCCCTCACCTGAGATCGCGCGGGGCTGCCGATGACGGGACGATGATCGATCGGGCTCAAGGCCGGATCGGATCGCATGGGCCAGAATGTCGAGTTGGGGGTGTGGATGATCAGGATCAGATCGGCCTTGCTGTGCACGGCGGCCGGCATCGTGGGAACGGGAACGGCGCAGGCCGCGGATTTGCCCCTCAAGAAGGCGGTTCCGGTCGAGTACGTGCGCGTCTGCGGCGCCTACGGTGCCGGCTTCTTCTATATTCCGGGCACCGATACCTGCCTGCGGGTCTCGGGACGAGCGCGTTTCGAGGCCGGCACCATCCCCAACCCGAACCGGGCGCAGAGCCAGGGCGACGAGTATCAGTCCCGCGGACTGCTGCGCCTCAACCTCGATGCGCGCACCCAGACGGGCTACGGCACGCTGCGCGCCTTCGTCCGCGCCGAGATCGCGAGCCGCACCGGCACGCTGCTCGCCTCGGGCACGCAGCAGCGCATCGCCAACGCCTTCCCGGCCTTCGGCCAGGACACGTTCGGCCGCGTCCAGAACTTCGTCGTCGCCGACAAGGCCTTCGTGCAATTCGCCGGCCTGACCGCCGGCCGCGCCTCATCGTTCTTCGATTTCTATGCCCACGATTACGAGTTGATCGGCTCGACCGGCGGGTCCGACATCGCCTCCACGAACCTTCTCGCCTACACGGCTAAGATCGGCGAGGGCCTGAGCCTGACCCTGTCGATGGAAGACCCGATGTTCCGCAAGCAGCCGGTCTACGCGGCCTCCGTGGCGACGGCCGCCGCGGGCGCCGGGCTCGCCTCGCAATTCGTCGTCGGCACGACGGCGCCGACGCCGGTCATCCTCACGACGGATGGAGGCTTCAACGCCACCGGCGTCACCTTCCTCGACGCCGTGCAGCGCGCGCGCATGCCCGATTTCGTGGCGGCGCTCCGCTACGACGCCTCCTGGGGCTCGGCCCAGCTCTCGGGCGCGGTCAAGGACGTCAATGTCGGCGGATTCATCGCGAATTCGGCGTTCGGCACCGGCGGGGTCGCCATCTCGAACGCGGCGGCCGGCGCGCTCCTCGCCGCGCGGGGCGTCCGATCGGGCGCGCAGACCGATTACGGCTGGGCGGTGCAGGGCGGCATCAAGGTCAACCTGCCGATGATCGCGCAGGGCGACGGCTTCTACCTTCAGGGCGCCTACGCCGAGGGCGGCATCCTCTACACCGGCTACACCTACCTGACCGGCAGCTACCTCAGCAACCTGACGCCCGTCCAGGGCGCCTCGTTTCAGCAATACGTCTCGGACGCGGTGATCAACCCGATCACCGGCAAGCTCGAACTCTCGACGAGCTTCACGGTGGTCGGCTCCTTCCTGCATTACTGGTCGCCCGAATGGCGGTCGGCCTTCTTCGGCAGCTATGGGGAGGTCAATTACAAGCGGGGCACGCGCGAGGCCTTCAGCCTGCTCAACGGCCTGATCGGAGGCGCGACGCCGCCGAACGCCTTCACCAACCCGGCCGCCTTCGCCTTGAGCCCGGTGCTGCGCAACAACGCGCAGATCATCGCGGGCGTGAGCCTGATCTGGTCGCCGGTGAAGGACCTCGATATCGGCATCGAGGGCACGTATATCGGCACGTCCGTCATCGGCGGGCGCGTCGCCGACCAGACCCGCCCCATCACGGTGAACGGCCTGCCGGCCTTCACGGTGAGCCGCTACGACGCCACCCAGATCCGCATGCGCGTCCAGCGCGATTTCTGACCCGTTGCCGGCACCGGCGCGCCCGTGCCGGGGCGCGTGCGTACCGGCACGCCGCTTGCCCCGGCCGCACCCGCAAGCCTAACCTTGCCGCAGACGATCGCGTCAGCCCCCAGGAAGGATCCCGCATGGGCCTGAGAGACAGCCTACTCCCCGCCGCTCTCGCCGCAACGCTCGCCGTCGCGCCGGCTGCCGCGCAGGAGCTGACCGGCACGCTCAAGAAGGTGAAGGAGTCCGGCGCCATCACCATCGGCCATCGCGACTCGTCGGTGCCCTTCTCCTATCTCGACGGGAGCCAGAAGCCGGTGGGCTACGCGACGGAGATCTGCCTGAAGATCGCCGACGCCGTGAAGGCGAACCTCAAGCTCGACAAGCTGGAGGTGAAGCTCGTGCCCGTCACCTCCGCGACCCGCATTCCCCTGATCGCCAACGGCACGATCGATCTCGAATGCGGCTCGACCACCAACAACGCCGACCGCCAGAAGCAGGCGGGCTTCACCAACACCCACTTTCTCACGGCGACGCGCTACGTGGCGAAGCGGGAGAAGAAGCTCGACACGATCGCGGACCTCAAGGGACGCACCGTCGTCTCGACCTCCGGCACCACGAACATCCGCCAGATCAACGAGGCGAACGCCGCCCGCTCGATGGGGCTGACCATCCTGCCGGCCAAGGACCACGCCGAGGCCTTCCTGATGGTCGAGACCGGTCGGGCCGACGCCTTCGTGATGGACGACGTGCTGCTCGCCTCCCTCGTCGCCGGCTCGAAGACGCCCGACGCCTACGCGATCTCGAGCGAGGCCCTCTCGAAGCCCGAGCCCTACGGCATCATGCTGCGCAAGGACGATGCGCCGTTCAAGGCCGTGGCCGACGCGGCGACGGCCGCCCTCTACAAGAGCCCGGAGGGCAAGGCCCTCTACGAGAAGTGGTTCACACAGCCGATCCCGCCGCGCGGCATCAACCTGAAGCTGCCGATGAGCGAGGCGATGCAGAAGACCTTCGCGAATCCGAGCGACAGCCCGGACCCGGCTTCCTACTGATCCGGCCGTGACGGGGGGCGGCCGGACATGAACTACACGTGGAATTGGGGGATCTTCTTCGAGCCCTCCCCCGAAGGCACCGGCACCTATGCCGACATGCTCCTGTCGGGTCTTCTCTGGACCATCCTGACGGCGCTCGCCTCCTGGGCGATCGCCTTCTGCCTCGGCTCAATCGTCGGCGTCATGCGCACCCTGCCCTCCAAGGCGGCGCGAGGCTTCGGCACGGCCTACGTCGAGCTGTTCCGCAACGTGCCGCTCCTCGTGCAGATGTTCCTCTGGTACTTCGTCCTGCCCGAGCTGCTGCCCCCGGCCGCGGGCGCGTGGATCAAGCAGCTGCCGAACGCGCCGTTCTACACGGCGGTGATCTGCCTCGGGTTCTTCACGGCCGCGCGCGTCGCCGAGCAGGTGCGGGCCGGCATCGAGGCCCTGCCGCGCGGCCAGCGCCTCGCCGGCACCGCGATGGGCTTCACGGTGGCGCAGACCTACCGCTACGTGCTGCTGCCGAACGCCTACCGGATCATCCTGCCGCCGATGACCTCGGAATTCCTCAACAACCTGAAGAACACGTCGGTGGCGCTCACGATCGGGCTCCTCGAACTGACCGCGCGTGCCCGCTCGATGCAGGAATTCTCGTTCCAGGTCTTCGAGGCCTTCACCGCGGCGACCCTGCTCTACGTGCTGATCAACGTGGTGGTGATCGTGGCCGCGACGTTCCTCGAGCGTAGCCTGACCATCCCGGGGCAGCGCTGATGTTCGCCAACCTCGACTTCGGCGTCATCGTCTCCTCCCTGCCCTACCTGTTCGGGCAGGGCATGGTCTTCACGGTGACGCTGACCGCGCTTGCCGCCTCGATGGGCGTGGTGCTCGGCACGCTGCTCGCGATCCTGCGGCTGTCCGGCGTGCCGGGCGTCTCGCATCTCGCCAAGGGCTATGTCGAGCTGATGCGCTCGCTGCCGCTCGTGCTGGTCATCTTCTGGTTCTACTTCCTCGTCCCCTATATCGGGGCGTGGGTCGTGCGCTCGCCGACGCCGATCCAGGTCGGCGCCTTCGCCTCCGCGCTCGTCACCTTCACGCTGTTCGAGGCGGCCTTCTTCGCCGAGATCATGCGGGCCGGGATCCAGTCGATCCCGAAAGGGCAGACGGCGGCGGCGTTGGCGCTGGGCATGACGCGCGCGCAGGTGATGCGCACGGTGGTGCTGCCGCAGGCCTTCCGCAACATGCTGCCGCTCCTGCTGACGCAGACGATCATCCTGTTCCAGGACACCTCGCTCGTCTACGTGCTCTCGCTGACCGACTTCCTCGGCGCCGCCTCGAAGGTCGCCCAGCGCGACGGGCGCCTCGTCGAGATGTACCTGTTCGCCGCCGTGGTCTACTTCCTGATCTGCTTCACGGCCTCGTCCCTGGTCCGCCGGATCCACAGCCGCGTCGCGATCATCCGCTGAGCCGACAGGAGGCCGCCGTGACATCCACACCGATCCCGGGACCGGACGCTCCGACGCCCGCCGGGCGCGAGGCGACGCTTCCCGACGATGGGCTGCAGCAGGGCCCGCTGATCCTGCCGCGCACCGCGACCACGGGCGAGCCGATGATCGCGATCAACGCCGTGAGCAAGTGGTATGGATCGTTTCAGGTGCTCACCGACTGCACGACGACGGTGTCGAAGGGCGAGGTGGTGGTCGTCTGCGGACCTTCGGGATCGGGCAAATCGACCCTGATCAAGTGCGTCAACGCCCTCGAACCCTTCCAGGAAGGCCAGATCACCGTCGACGGGACCAAGGTGAAGGACAGGGCGACGAACCTGCCGAAGCTGCGCTCGCGGGTCGGCATGGTCTTCCAGCATTTCGAGCTGTTCCCCCATCTCTCGATCACGGACAACCTGACCCTCGCCCAGCGCAAGGTTCTCGGCCGCAGCCCCGCGGACGCCGAGAAGCGCGGGCTCGACCTGCTCGCCCGGGTCGGCCTCTCCGACCATGCGAAGAAATACCCCGGCCAGCTCTCCGGCGGGCAGCAGCAGCGCGTCGCGATCGCCCGCGCCCTCGCCATGGACCCGGTCGTGATGCTGTTCGACGAGCCGACCTCGGCCCTCGACCCGGAGATGGTCGGCGAGGTGCTCGACGTCATGGTCGAGCTCGCCCGCGATGGGATGACCATGATGGTCGTGACCCACGAGATGGGCTTCGCCCGCAAGGTCGCCGACCGGGTGATCTTCATGGATCGCGGCGAGATCGTCGAGGACGCGACGAAGAGCGACTTCTTCGGCCAACCCCGCTCCCCTCGCGCGCAGCACTTCCTCTCGAAGATCCTCTCGCACTGAGCATCGGGCGCGTCTGCCGGGCACCGGTTCCGCGCGCTCGTGGAAAGATGCTTCCCCGAGCATCCGGACAATTCGAGCGATCCCGGTAGCGACCCTCGAACCGCGCGGCCCGCAGCATGCCGGGACCTCACCTGCTTCGAGCGGATTCATGGCGACAACGATAGCTAGACCGGCCCCCGACGACGTCGCGGCGCACCTCGCGGACGCGCGGATCATCCTACGGAACGGGCCCGACGCGTATCGCTGCCGGGCCGTCATCATCAACCGTCACCGGGCCCTGATCGAGACGAGCCTGACAGCGCAATTGCCCGCCTGGTTCAGCCTCGCCATCGCACCGGATTTCACGCCGAGGCCCTGCGCCGTGACATGGCGCGGCCAGCGGATCGTGAAGGTCGCCCTGTTCGAGTAAGCAGATCCCCGGCGGCACCCGCCACGTCCCATGCGGCTCGGGCCGCAGCGCTCGTGGCGGGCCTGCGACCCCGCAGCCCTACTTCTTCGTGGCGAGATAGGCGATCACATCGTTGATCTTCTTGTCGTCGGGATAGCCCGCGAAGACCATCTTCGTGCCCGGAACCTTGGTCTTCGGGTTCTTCAGCCACTCGTGCAGGTTCGCCTGATCCCAGGTGATGCCCGAGTTCTTCAGGGCGGGCGAGTAGGTGTAGCCCTCCGCGCTCGCGGCCTTACGCCCGACGACGCCGGTCAGGTTCGGCCCGACGCCGTTCTTGTCGAAGGCATGGCAAGCCTTGCAGGGCGCGAAAGCCTTCTCGCCGGCCGCCGCATCGCCGGCATCCTGCGCGGAGGCGGCGGCGGGAAGGAGAAGGGCGAGTGCGGCGCTGAAGATCACGGAGCGCATGTTGGTTCCTCTCATGCAGGGATCGGGCGCCTGTAGCTAAGGTCGGCGCTCCTGGCGCAAATGGCGGTTACAGCCGGATCACGCTTTTGTGAACATTGGGCGGGGATTAAATCGCGCTGCAACTTGGTGCTGCTCGGCACTGCACCTAGATCCTCCGGTCGTGCCGTCCGAGGCGGATGGAGAATGAGGCCGTGCGCGTGCCGTCGCACAGAGTCAGCGCCTTCCTGGAGCGCTCGGGCTGGACGCAGGCCAGGCTCGCCTGGGAGCTCGGCGTCAACCAGCCCCGAATCTCCCGCTTCATCAAGGGGCTGAAGAAGCCCAATCCCGAACTCGACGAGGCGCTGAACCAATTCTTCAGCAGCCATCCGACAGCACGCGCCGTCGCGCCGGGACGGGACGACGCGGGAGCCGGGAAACAGCGCGCCTGAGCGGACCCACCGATCTCGGCGCTTCAGTTCAGTCGGTTGCCGTGTCCGCCCCCGATCCTCCGGGCGATCGCGCGGCCCAGCTCCCACATCAGCAGATCGACCAGTTGCCGCAGGATCGGGGTGCCGTCCTCGTCGATGGCGCGGCGCGCGGCAAGGGCGTGCGAGGCGGCGCGATCGAGGGGGCTCGACGAAGCCGCTTGCGGGTCCTCGAGTCGACCGTCGCGTAGGACACGGGCGGTGACGTCGATCAGGATTCCGTGCCCGTGTGCCGGCATTGCGGCCTCGCGCGCGTAGATGCGTCCATGATCGAGGACCCAGCGGATCCCTTCGGCCGTGTGAACACGGTAGGTCAAGATGACGGGGCCGCCCTCAGCCTCGGCCTTCTCGACGTGCCGGAGCACGTCGGCGCGATCCTCGGAATGGATGCGGGCGATCACCGTCTCCAGCGAAAGCGTGGTCTGCGCCAGGGCCGGATCGCCGGTCAGCATCTCGGCAGCTCCCCTGTCCAGGACATGGTCGCCGCGCGCCCCGCTCCAGACCCAGGTGCCGACGACGCTGGCGCCGCGCGCGAGGGTCAGAGGATCGTCGGAGTGCTCCGTCGCGTGATCGCGTGTTCGATGCAGCACGCTTGGTCTCCTCCCGGCAAGCTCGGACTAGCAAGCATCGGGATGAGATACAACTTGCGACGAGTATAGCTCCTGCCCAAAACGTGCACAGCACGCGCGCCACCTGACGGAGGACAATCAATTATTGCGGCGACGCTTGTTGCCGCGCTCGCCACGGCATCGCACGGGATCGCGCCTGACGACACTCTCTTGCCGGCACCGACCGCAGCGTCAGCCAGCAGGATTCCGGGCGGCCCACGGCTGCAAGCCGCACGGATCTGCCATCCCCGGCGCCCTGATGCCGATATGGTGCAAGGCCATCCTCCCCGTTCGTCCCGACCTCGGACAGGCACGGCGAACGCCCTCGCGGAAACGTTTCCGCCCGCTCCGAACGCCGAGGCTTGGCTATGCGTTACCGGCCATGATGCGCAAGGAGCCCGGTTGCGATGCCCCGATCGACCACCCGTTTCCCCTGGAGGAGGCCGACATCGCCCTGGCCCTGCGGCTTGCTCAGGCCAAGGACACCGACTTCGTCCGCGGTCTCGGCACCGTCAGCGAGATCGGGAGCCAGCAGGCGCTGCTGGCTCTCGTCGGGCTGCTCTTCGCCTACGGTCAGTTCGGCCGGGACCCGGCGGCTACGCGAACAGCCGGCCGCCTGCTCGGCGCCCACCTCGCGGCGAGCCTGATCAAGTCGACCGTGAAGCGCCTCGTTCATCGGACGCGGCCGAACGTCCTGATCGAGGACGGGATCTACGCGCGCGGCTGGTCGGGACCGAACGAGGGCCCGTGGCAATCCTTCCCGTCCGGCCACGTCGCCGTCAGCGTGGCCATGGCCCGGGCGCTCGCCCGCGCGCACCCCTCATGGCGGGGGCGAGCCTATGCAGGAGCGGGCTTCGTCCTGGCACTTCAGGTGCTGCGCGGTGCGCATTACCCGGCCGACGTGGCGGCCGGCGCCCTCGTGGGCCTGTTGGCGGAGGCGGCGAGCGAGCGCGGCCTGTGCGCGGCCGAAAATCGGCGGCGTTCGGCTGCCCGCGGACGGTCGGACCGGGCCGGGCGCTGACCGGCGCTCCTCACGGAATCTCGAGCACCCGCAGGTTGTTGGTCGTCCCTGCCCGGCCGAAGGGAATTCCGGCCACCACGACGATGTGCTCGTGGGAGCGGGCGTAGCCGTGCCGCACCGCCTCGGCCGAGGCGAGGTCGACCATCTCCTCGTAGGAAGCGATGTCCGCGGAGAGCACGCTCTGCGTACCCCAGAGCAGGCAAAGCTGACGCGATACCAGTTCCGACGGCGTCATCGCCAGGATCGGGACGGGCGAGCGGCGTCGCGCGCTTCGGGCCGCCGTGGTCCCGCTCAGGGTGAAGGCGACGAGGCCCGCCGCATGGATCGATTCCGCGAGGCCGGAGGCGGCCGTGGCGACCGCGTGGGGCGGGCTCTCCTCGTCACCCGGCTCGGAAGCCGAGACGAGCGAGGGATAGAGGCGGTGCGTCTCGGTGCGCCGGATGATGCGGTCCATCATGGCGACCGCCTCGACGGGATAGCGGCCGGTCGCGGATTCGGCCGACAGCATCACGGCGTCCGCCCCGTCGAAGATCGCCGTCGCGACGTCGGACGCCTCCGCCCGCGTCGGCGTCGGAGCGGCCACCATCGAGTCGAGCATCTGGGTCGCCACGATGACGGGCTTGGCCGCGACGCGGCAGGCCCGGATCAACTCCTTCTGGCGGCCGGGCACGTCCTCCGGCGGGATCTCGACGCCGAGATCGCCGCGGGCAACCATCACGGAATCCGAGAGGCGGATGATGTCGCCGATCCGGTCGAGGGCCTGCGGCTTCTCGATCTTCACCATCAGGCCCGCCCGGCCATTCACGAGCGCCCTCCCCTCCAGCACGTCGGAGGGCGTCTGCACGAAGGAGAGCGCCACCCAATCGACCCCGAGTTCGAGGCCGAAGGCGAGGTCGTCGCGGTCCTTCCGGGTCAGGGGCGAGATGTCGAGGAGCGTCCCCGGCAGGTTGACGCCCTTGCGGTTCGAGATCGCCCCGCCGACGACAACCTCCGCCTCGATCACGTCGCTTTCCAGCCCCGTGACGCGCACGCGCACCCGTCCGTCGTCGATCAACAGGTCCTGCCCCGGCGCGACGGCCCGAAAAATCTCGGGATGGGGCAGCGGGATCGCATCCCGGTCGCCGTCGCTTCCGGCGAGCACGAAGCGGACGGGATCACCCGTCTCGATGCGAAAGCCGCCGTCCTTGAGGGTGCCGAGGCGGATCTTCGGACCCTGAAGGTCCTGCAGGATGCCGATCGGGCAACCGACCTCCCGCTCCAACGCGCGGATCGCCCCGTGGACGCGGGCGTGATCCTCGCGCCCGCCGTGGCTGAAGTTCAGCCGGAATGTGTCGACGCCGGCCTCGAACAGGGCCTTGAGCATCTCGGGCGAGGAACTCGCCGGGCCGACGGTCGCGACGATCTTGGCGTGGCGGTGTCTGCGCATCGGCGGCTCCTGCCGTTCGGCGGCGCGGGCCAAGTCGGCCCGCGCTCCGCGGCGGGTGCCGGCGAAGCACCCGCTCGCCCCGACCTTACTCGGCCGGGACGGGCCGCGGCGTCAACGCCTCGGGCTCCACCGCGAAGGGCCGCTCGGGATGCATCGTGAAGGCCAGCGCCGCGCCGATGACGAGGAGCCCGATCGAGCCGGCAAACGGCAGGATCCAGTTGCCGGTGACGTCGACGATCCACCCGAAGGTGAGCGGCGAGACGATCGCCGCGAAGGCCGAGCCGAAATTCATCAGCCCGCTCGCGGTGCCGGCATATTGCGGGGCGATGTCCATCGGCACCGACCAGATCGGGCCGATCACGAGTTCGAGGAAGAAGAACCCGCCGCTGAGGAGAAACGCGATCAAGGTCAACTCCTTGGTGAAGAACACGCCCGCGAGGCAGGCCGCGGCGCCGAGCATGCCGAGGCAGATCACGTTGCGGCGAGCCTTCTGCAGGTCGCCGGTCTTCTTCAGGATGCGGTCGCTCACCACGCCGCCGAGCGTGTCGCCGATGACGCCCGCGAAGAACACGCCCGAGGCGAACAGGGCGGAGTTCTTGATGTCAAGGCCGTAGCCGTCCTTGAAGAACGAGGGCAGCCAGTTGAGGTAGAGCCAGAGCGACCAGCCGTAGCAGAAATAGGTCAGCGTCACCGGCGCCATCCGCGGCACGAGCCGGCGCCAGGGCACGGGCGGCTTCGGAGCGGCCGGCTTGCGGTCGCGGATCGAGAGGCGCTCCAGGTCCTCGGCGGTGATCGCCTTATGCTCGCGCGGATCGTCCCGATAGTAGAAGAACCACACCGCCACCCAGGCGAAGCTGACGAAGCCGAGCAGCACGAAGGCGCCGCGCCAGCCCAGATAGGCCATCAGCAGGACGACTAGCGGCGGTGTGACGGCATTGCCGAAACGGGCGAAGGAGTGCGTGATGCCCTGCGCGAAGCCGCGCTGGTCGGCTGCGACCCAGGATTGCATCGCCCGCGTCGCCGTCGGGAAGGTGGCCCCCTCGCCGAAGCCGAGGACGAAGCGGGCGAGGAACAGCGAGACCACGCCGCCGACGAAGCCCGTGGCAATCGTCGCCGCGGCCCAGATCAAGCCGCAGATGAAGAGCGTGCGCCGCGCGCCCCATTTGTCGGCCATGGCGCCGCCGACGATCTGGAACACCGCGTAGGGATAGGCGAAGGCCGAGAAGATCAGCCCGAGCTGCGTGTTGGTGAGCCCGAGCTCGGCCTTGATGGCAGGGGCGGCCGTGCCGACGTTCACCCGGTCGACATAGGTGATGAAATACATCAGGCAGAGCAGGAACAGCACCATGCCCGGCGCGGTGACGCGTCTGGGTATCGTTATAATCCGTTTCCTCCGGCGGCGTGCCTGCGGCGCCGGTCTGAGGCCGGGCTCGCGCACAGGTCGAATTCTTGTTTCGCGCGGCTTTCGCCCACCTGCCGTGATGTCGCCCCTCCCGAGCGGGGCAGAAGCGAGCGGCGTTCAGAGCGTCAGGCGTGAAGGCACATCCTCGCGGCGCGCCGGGTTCGGCCGCAGCCGCCCGATCTGGTCTTGTCGCGCGCCCTAAAATGCATTCATTTTTCAGGCCCGCAAGAACTATCTTGTCGTCAGATCGCCAATCGACGCGCCCTGGCGCCACTGCTACGGTTCCGCCATGGCCAACACTTCGACCCTCGGCCGAACCAGCCTTCCAGATCGGCAGGACGGCCCCTCGCGGGTCGCGCGACCCGTCGATCCGACCAGCGAAGGGGTGCCGCCCCGTGGGCGAGGAAGCGGGACGATGCCGGGGCGCGACGCACCCGCCGGGCACCTCCACGGCGAGGTGCTGACCCGGCTGCGCGACTACATCGTCGAGGGCGAATTGCCCGCAGGCGCCCGGGTGCCCGAGCGCCTGCTCTGCGAGCGCTTCGGGATCTCGCGCACGCCCCTGCGTGAGGCTCTCAAGGTCCTTGCGGCAGAGGGGCTGATCGACCTCCTGCCGAATCGGGGCGCGCGCGTGCGCCGGCTCGACGAGCGCGAGCTGATCGAGCTGTTCGACGTGATGGGCGGCCTCGAGGCCCTAGCCGGTCGCCTAGCCTGCGAGAACCTGACCGATGTGGACTTCGATGCGATCGAACGGCTGCACCACGAGATGTACGGCCACTACCTGCGCCGCGATCTCCACGGGTACTTCGCCTGCAACCAAGCGATCCACCAAGCCATCGTAACCGCGTCGCGCAACGCTACTCTCAGCGCGAACTACGCGACCTTCGCCGGGCGAGTCCGGCGAGCGCGCTATTCCGCCAATCTCGACGCGGACCGGGACCGCTGGGGAGAGGCGATGCGCGAGCACGAGGAGATCCTCGACGCCCTTCACCGGCGGGCGGGGGCGGAGCTCAGCGACATCCTGTTCCGGCACCTGCGCAACAAGTACCGGTCCGCCGCCCGACAGACGGCCGAGCGCGCGCAGGCCGAACCTGTCCACGATCTCACCTGAGAGCCCCGCTGGACGCCGCTCAAGCCTGAAATTTGAATTCAATTTGCGAGCCTGATTCTACGCCATGACCGAACAACCCGCGCGTTCGACATCGTACCCGGGGCATGGCGCGCGTGTTCAAGGCGAAGCTGAGATGGCATCAAATGGGCAACACAATTGTGCCGATCATGGATTAGGGCGTGCACAACCTTAGGCCGACTGTTAAGACCTGTGAGCGATTTAAGGAACATGCGTCGCGCCGGGCTGCTCCTTGAAGATTCCCGCTCTCCATAGATGGGTCCTCGGACCCCGTCGCAGCCGGCCGAGCGCGCCGCCGCCGACGCTCCCGCCCGACATGCGCGGCAATTTCGACGGTCTCCGGGACGGCGTCCTGAACGGCTGGGCCTTCGATCCGCAGCGGCCGGAGACCTATGTCGGCATTGAGCTTTGGGTCGACGGATTGCTCCTGCGCGAGCATCGCGCCGACCGATTCCGATCGGACCTACGGGCGGCTGGGATCGGTTCCGGCTCACACGCCTTCATGATCCGCATCGACGATGCGATCCGCCGGCACGCGTCGAAGCCGGGCGCCCGCCTCGAACTCCGCACCGCGAGCGATCCGCCCCTGATCCTCGCACAGGTCAGTCTCTCCGAGACGTTTCGGCCGGATCAGGCCGATCCGCCGCCGGATTCGATCCTTCGCCTTCAGGCGCAGGTCCTTCGCGCGGCCGCCGCGCGGCCGGACGGCGCGGCGCGGTGTCCGGCTCGCGGTGAGGCGGCGCGCTCGCCCCTCTACCTGAAACTCCTGCGCGGCGAGGGAGCGGATTGCGCCGGAACGGGAAACGGCCGCGATGCCCGGCCGCGCCTCTCGCCCTTCGCTGCGCAGTTGGGCGAGCGAATGGGTCTGAGGAAGCAATTCCCCGAACCCTCGGATCGCGACCATCTCTACCGCTGGTACATCGACCATTACGCGGGCAAGCGCCCCTTCCGCGCGCCGCTCAGCGCGGAGGAGATCGCCTATCTCAACGAGCCGATCGTCCTCGGCGGTCAGCGCTACGCCCTGTCCCGGGCGGCGCTCTGGTACGCGCTCGAGGATGACGGCGTCCGCTCCGTCCTCGACCTGTCGAGCGAGCAGGGGTACCGGCGCGTCCTGTACTGGTGGGCCTGCAACAGGGCGCCCGCCCTCAACGTCGAGGATTGCCTCGTCTCGTACCGGCAGGCCGCCTTCCTCCAGGCCGTGCCGGGTGCCGAGTGCGGCGGATTTCTGCCCTTCTCGCGCTTCATCGAGGAGGCGCTCGATCGAAACCCGAACCTCGCCTTCGTCCGCGACACGGGCGACTTCCAGACGCGGATCGCCTGCCATTACGCCGTGCTGCTCGAAGCGGCCGAGGAGCCGGGCGTCCTGCGCTTCGTCCCGCGCGAGGTGCTGGAGCATTTCCTGCTGGGACCCGAACCGCAATTCGACGCGGTCGGCGCGACCCTCTCGGCTGCGAATGATGGCACGCCGTATCCCGACCGCGAGACCTATCTCGCCGTCGTCGCCGCCCACGGATTCGACATCGAGCGCCAAGCGTTCGCGACGGTCTCCCACGACGGTGACCGGATCGATGCGGCTCACCTGACGGCCAGTTCGCCGCCCGATGTCCTCCCCTTCGTGCAGGTGGTCGCGCCCTTCGGCAAGGCCTCCGGGCTTGCCACCGCGGCGCGCTCGACCCGGTCCGTGCTGCTCGCCTCGGGGCTCCCCTGCCGCTTCGCCAATTTCTCCCTCGAGAATCCGCAGCCGGCCGTCGCCGACGACAATCACGTCCGCCACGTGGCGCAGGGTGCGGTCGTCAACATCATCCACGTCAATCCGGACCTGCTGCCGTTGGTCTACGCGCATTCGCCGGACGTCTTCACCGACGCCTACAACATCGGGTTCTTCTTCTGGGAGCTCGACCGGATCGCCGCGAACCACCGCCTCGCCCTCGACCTCGTCGACGAGATCTGGGTCGCGTCCGAGTACAATCGGCGCTGCTTCGAGGCGGCGACGAACAAGCCGGTCCGCAACATGCGGCTCGCGCTGCCGCCGCTCGCGCCGGACGGCGCGTCCAGGGCGCGAACCCTGATGCAGGGCCTCTTCGGCACTACAGCCGACGATTTCGTGTTCTTCACCTCCTACGATTCGTTCTCCTACACCTCGCGCAAGAACCCGACGGCGGTGATCGAGGCGTTTCGGGCGGCCTTTCCGACCGACAGCGGGGTCCGACTGATCATCAAGACGCACAATGCCGCGACGCTGAGCGATCCCGGCACTCTGCGCGCTTGGCGCAAGATCGCGGATGCCTGCGACGCGGATGCCCGTATCGCGATCATCGACCGAACCATGCGCCACGAGGAGGTGCTCGATCTGATCGCGGCGGCGGATTGCTACGTCTCGCTCCATCGCTCCGAAGGGTTCGGCCTCGGCATGCTGGAGGCGATGCAGCGGCGCACCCCGGTCGTCTGCACGCACTATTCCGGGAATGCGGATTTCTGCACGTCGGAGACGGCTTGGCCGGTCGCGTTCGACATCGTGCCGACGGGCGCCGACGAATATGCCTACGTCGAACCCGGCCACGTCTGGGCCGATCCTCGACACGACAGCGCCGTCGAGGCGCTGCGGGCAGTGCGTCGCGAGCACGCGGAGCGCGCGCGCCGCGTCGAGAATGCGGCCCGCCTCGTCGGTTCATCCTACGAGCCGGCCGCCCTCGTGACGCTCTACCGGTCCCGAATCGACAGCATCCTGGCGGCTCGCGGCACCGCCGCGCCCCGGGAAGCCGCGCTGGCGTGAGCATCCGCTCCCTCATCGTCGTGACCTGCGGACGGCCGGACGGCGTCGCGGCGGTGCTCGCCGCGGGCGCGGATGCCTGCGTGCTCGACCTCGGCACGGAGAGCGGAGGCGCCCGGAACGCGGCCCGTGCGGCTGCCGCCGAGCCTCTCGCATGCGGGCGGGCGGACAGGGCCGCGACGCGACTCTTCGTCGGGATCGGCCGCCTCGACGCCGGCAAGACGGATGCGGATCTCGCGGCTCTGATGGGCTTTGCGCCGGACGGCATCGTCCTCGCCACGGGCAGCGGCCGCGACGTCGCGGCCCTCGGCGCGCGCCTCGCGGTTCACGAAGCTTTGGCCGGCCTGCCGGATGGGTCGACGCGGATCCTCGCCGCCGCGCATACGGCCGCCGACATCCTCGCCTTGCCGAGCCTGCCGGGCGCGTCCGGGCGGCTCGCCGGCCTGACCTGGGACGTCGGCGCCCTCGCCGCCGACCTCCGCGTCGATGTTTTCGGCACCGGGAGCGCGGATTGGCCGAGCCCCTGCCGGCATGCCCGCGACCGCCTCCTCATCACCGCCACGGCCGCCGGCCTCCCGGCCTTCGACACGGCGGAGCCGCACTTCGCCGATCGCGGTGGAGCCGAATGCGCCGCCCGTGCTGCCGCCCGCGACGGGTTCTCCGGCAAGCTCGCCGTCGATCCAGCCCATGTTCCCGCGATCAACACCGCATTCGGCAGGCTCGCCCAGCCGCCGGATTGATACCGTCGCCGGCGGCAGGACCCGCACGGTTCCGGGGGTCCGCGAAGCCGGGAAGGCCGCTCCCGAGGCGCGCCTCAGACATGGACCGGCCCCTCGTCCCGCTCCCGCTCTCCGATGACCGAGCGGAGCACGAAAATGGCGAGGCCGCCGTAGAAGGTCGCGACGAGACCGGCCACCAGCCAGCCCGGGAGGGGGCCGAGCGCCGCATTCTCGAGAATGTCCCGGATCGCATGGTTCGTCCCGGCGGGGCTGATGCCGGGCTGAAGCGAAGGCGATGTGATCTTGAGCACCCAGGCGAAGAGCAGGATCAGGAACATCCAGCCGTAATTGCGCCGCAGGCGACGGGCGACGGCAGCTGCCAGCGAGATGCGGAAGCTCGGGCGCCGGAGGCTGTCGCCGAGGTCGCGAGTCCAGTCGAGGGTGCCGCCGGGGAGCGGCGCGAAGATCTGGGCGTAGTAGAAGCGCTCCAGACGCCGGACGCGGGCCCGGTAGACGTCGAAGAACCGGTACCGGCGCGCCTCGATGGCGAGGAGCAGCAGCACGAGCAGCATCGCGAAGAGAAGTACGCCGTGATGCGCGGTCGGCGTCGAGAGCGAGACCGAGAGCATCGCGGCGATCACCGTGATCGCCCAGTTGGTGGTGTGGTCGATCCGGTCCCGCCAGCCGGCCATGCGGCCGATCTCGGCGCGGTGGTAATGGGCGAGGACCGTGATGATCTCGCCGGACCCGCGCGGTTGCGGCACGGGGCCGGGAGGTCCTTCATGGTGAGGCCCGGCCAGGGGCTCTGGGAGCGGCGCGCGGCTCATATCATTCTACGAGCGGCCCTTCCCGAAGTTGCAGGGAGGGGCCGGCGCGTGCGGGTGTGGACGCCCGGCTCGGCCCTGCACGGAGGCGCAGCGCCGGGCGGACCTTGCTACTGGCCGCTCTCCACGGCCGCACGCAGGACCGGGGTCCATCGGGCGACCTCGCTCTCCACGAGCTTCTGCAGGGCCGCCGGACCGCGCTCGGCGACGGGCGGAACGGTGCCGCCGAGGTCGAGGATGCGCTTGCGGGTCGACTCGTCCTCCAGGGCCTTGCCCAGCGCGTTCACGAGGGCGGCCGAGACGTCCTTCGGCAGACCCTTGGGCGCGAAGACCGCGTTCCAGGCGCTGACCTCGTAGCCCTCCAGGCCCGCTTCCTTGGTGGTCGGCACGTTCGGCAGCGCGGGCGACCGCTCGGGGGTCGCGATCGCGTAGGCCCTGATCGTGCCGCCGGTGATCTGGGGCGCCACGTTGACGATCTGGTCGGTCATGAAGTCGACTTGGCCCGCCATGAGGTCGTTCAGGGCCGGGCCCGTGCCGCGATAGACGACGAGAGTGGGCTTGGCGCCGACGATGGAGTCGAACAGCACGCCCGTCGAGTGGGAGACCGAGCCGACGCCGGCATGGGCCTGGTTGATCGAGGCGCCGCCCGCTTTGACCGCCGCGAGGAAGCCCTTCAGGTCGGCGGCCGCGAAATCCTTCTTGGCGACGATGACGATCGGCGTACCGGCCGCCATCCCGATCGGGTCGAAGCTCGTCGCGGGATCATATTTCAGGCCCTTGAACAGGGCGGGCGCGGCCCCGTGCGTGCCCATATGGCCCATCATGATCGTGTAGCCGTCCGGCGTGGCCTGCGCGGCGCGGGTGATGCCGGTGGTTCCGCCGGCGCCCGTCACGTTCTCGATCACGACCTGCTGGCCGAGGGTCCGGGACATGTGGTCGGCCACGATCCGCGCGACGACGTCGGTCGGGCCGCCGGCGGCGAAGGGCACCACCATGGTGATCGGGCGCTGCGGATAGGCGTCGGCGCGGGCGCCCGTCGCCGCGATGCCGAGCCCGGCCGCGGCGATGGCGAGGCCCGCGAGGCGGCGGGTGAGCGTTCGTGTCATCGTCGTAGGTCCTCCCAATTCGCTTTCTCGGCCCGGTCGCGCCACTCCGGCGCGATCAGGCCTCGCTGAAGACGTCGTCGCGGCTGCGGCGCAGCGACGGCATCAGGGCCGCGACCAGCATGATGATCGAGATGGCGAACAGCCCCGCGCAGATCGGACGTTCGAGGAACACCATCGCATCCCCGCGGGACAGCGTGAGCGCGCGACGCAAGTACTCCTCCATCAGCTTGCCGAGGACGAAGCCGAGCAGGAGCGGCGCCGGCTCGAAGCCGAACTTGATCAGCACGTAGCCGATCAGGCCGAACACGCCGATCAGCATCACGTCCGTCGGCAGCGCGTTGATCGAGTAGATGCCAATCGCGCAGAACATCAGGATTGCCGGGAACATCAGCCGGTAGGGCACCTTCAGGAGGCGCACCCAGACGCCGACGAGCGGCAGGTTGATGACGAGCAGCATCAGGTTGCCGAGCCACATCGAGGCGATCATGCCCCAGAACAGGTTCGGATTCTTGGTCATCACGCCGGGGCCCGGCACGATTCCGTGGATCGTCATGGCGCCGACCATCAGGGCCATCACGGCGTTGGGCGGGATGCCGAGGGTCAGGAGCGGGATGAAGGAGGTCTGCGCGCCCGCGTTGTTGGCACTCTCGGGGCCCGCCACGCCCTCGATGGCGCCGCGGCCGAAACGGCTCGGATCGCGGGCGATGCGCTTCTCGACCGTGTAGGCCGCGAACGGCCCGAGCACGGCGCCGTTGCCCGGCAGGATGCCGAGCATCGAGCCGATGGCGGTGCCGCGCAGGATCGGGCCCGCCGCCTGCCGGAGATCCTCCCGGCCGGGCAGGAGGCGACCGATATGCTGGCGCACCACGTCGCGGGTCTCGGTGTGGTCGAGGTTGCGCAGGATCTCGGCGATGCCGAACAAGCCCATCGCGAGGACCGAGAAGTCGATCCCGTCCGTCAGGAAGGCGAAGCCGAAGGTCAAGCGCTCCTGGCCGGTCTCGAGGTCCGTGCCCACCGTGGCGAGCAGGATCCCGACGAGGATCATCGCCACCGCCTTGAGGATGGAGCCGCGCGCCAGCACCACCGCGAAGACGAGGCCCATCACCATCAGGGCGAAATACTCGGCCGGGCCGAAGACGAGGGCGAGCCGGGTGAGCGGCGCGCCGATCGCCGCGATCAGCATGGTCGCCACCGTGCCGGCGCAGAAGGAGCCGATCGCCGCGATGCCGAGTGCGATGCCGGCCCGTCCCTGGCGGGCCATCTGATGCCCGTCGAGGGTCGTGATGACGGATGTCGCCTCGCCCGGGATGTTGACGAGGATCGCCGTGGTCGAGCCGCCGTACTGCGCCCCGTAATAGATGCCCGCCAGCATGATCAGCGCGCCCACCGGATCGAGCCCGAAGGTGATCGGTAGGAGCATCGCGATCGTGGCGATCGGCCCGACGCCGGGCAGCACGCCGATCAGCGTGCCGACGAGGCAGCCGAGGAAGCAGAGCGCGAGGTTCTGCAGGCTGAGCGCGATCGAGAAGCCGAGCCCGAGATTGGAGACGAGATCCGACACAGCCGGGGGTTCCTTGGATGGATCGCGCTCAGGTCGTCAGCGAATGGGTGGCGACGTCGACGCCCTCGCGCCGCTGGCCTCGTCCGAGGACGAGCAGGGCGAGGCCCCCGACGCAGAGGAGCCCGGCCGCGAGGCGCAGGAGCGTGCGCGAGGACAGCGTGCCCGAGAGCGCGTCGACGAGGGCCACCGGGAAGATCGGGATCGGCAGATTGAGGAGATCGCCGAAGAGCAGCATGCAGCCGGCGGTGAGGAACAGAGCCAGGATGACGAGCTCCCGCAGGCGGGCTTCAGGCGTGGCGTAGCCGCCGACGATCACGGCGAGAGGCCCTGCCACGATCAGACCGAGGCCGGGAGTCGCGACGGGACCGAGACTGAAGGGGCGGATCGTGACGGCGAAGGCGAGGATCGCCAGGGTGACGACCACGGGGCCGCGCCACGCGGCGCCCGCCAGCGGCTCGCCGTCCCTGACGAAGGAGGCCGCGACGAGGGCGAGGCCGCAGATCCCGACGCCGATCGAGAGCCAGCGCGGCATCAATCCCGGCCCCATGGCCCGGAGCGTACCCTGCGGCAGGTCGCTCCCGGCCCAGAGCCCGAACAGCGCGAGGGCCACCAGGCCGAGACCCGCTACCAGGCTCTGCGGTGCGCGCACGATGCCACGGCCCGGTTCGCGGCCGTGGTCCAGCTCGCTCATCTCGTTTCCTCCTCACGCCGCGATCTTCGGCTGCCGCCTTGCCCGGCGGATCTGCCGAAGACTGTGCCACGTCTTGCCTGTCCCGTCGCGAGGACGCCGACGGTTTTCCCAAGCGGCTCGTCCGCTCATTCCGTCTGAACGCCGGCTTCCTTGACGACCGGCGCCCATTTCGCGGCCTCGGCCTTCACGTGGTCGGCGAGGGTTTCCGGGCTCGAACCGACGATCGTGGCACTGAAGGCCTGCATCCGCTCGATCACGGTCGGGTCCTTGAGGGCCTTGAGCGCCGCCGCATTGAGCGCGTCGATGACCGGCCGTGGGGTCTTGGCCGGGGCGAAGAGCGCATTCCAGGTGTAGGTCTCGTAGCCCGGCAGCCCGGCCTCGGCGATCGTCGGCATGTCGGGGAAGGAGGGCGCCCGCTCCTTGGTCGTCACCGCGACGCCGCGAAGCGTCCCGGCTCGGATGAATTCCGAGGACGAGGGCAGGTTGTCGAACATGATCGGCACCTGTCCCGCCACGACGTCGTTCAGGGCGGGTCCGGCGCCGCGATAGGGGATGTGCTGCATCTGAACGCCGGCCATGCTCTTGAAGAGCTCGCCCGAGAGATGGAGCGGCGTCCCGTTGCCCGACGAGGCGTAATTGTACTTGCCCGGCTCCGCCTTCAGCAGCGCGATCAGCTCCGGCAGCGTCTTGGCCGACAGGTTCGGGTTCACGACAAGGACGTTCGGCACCACGGCGAGGAGCGAGACGGGCGCGAAATCAGCGATCGGGTCGTAGGGCTTGCGCTTCAGGATCAGGGGGTTGAGGGCGTGGGTGGCCACCGTGCCCATCAGGATCGCGTAGCCGTCCGGATCGGCCTTGGCGACGCGGGTCGCCCCGACATTGCCACCCGCGCCGACGACGTTCTCGACCACGACCTGCTGGCCGAGAGATTCCGACATCTTCTGCGCGACGAGCCGGGCAACCACGTCCGTCGAGCCGCCGGCCGCGAAGGGCACGATCAGGGTGATGGGGCGGGTCGGGAAGGTCGCCTGTGCCCGGGCCGCCCCGGCGGTGAACGGCAGGGCCGCGAGGCAGGCTCCGGCCAGCGTCAGACCCAGAAACCCGCGGCGCCTCACGAGCGCACGGCGCCCCGGCATCCCATCCACCATCGAGCCACTCCTCAAGCCGGCCGTTCCGTCCCGGCGCCCGCCTTCGATGGGCGGGTCGCGCGAGCGGCATTCTGGTCCGGCCGAGCCGAGCCCGTAAAGGTGAGCACGGGGGCGGAACTGCCGAGATGCGCTTGAAAGTGTTGAGCGATTGTCACGGATTAAACCTGCCGCCTTCGGAGCGGCTGTCGTCTGATGCCCGCCATGCTAGGGTTGCGCCGCCCACGGAGACCGCTTTATGCGCCTGCCCCTGCTCGCCGCCTTCCTCCTCCTCGCCGGCCCGCTGACGGCGGCAGCACAGGTCGATCCCTCGCCGAACAAGCGGCGGCCGATCGCACCGAGCGCCGCCGGAGCCGCCGGAGCCGCACAGTCGGCGCCCGCGACGCCCGAGGAGATGGAGGCGCGCCGCGATCGCGCCGACACCGAGCGCAAGTTGCAGGAGAAGGCTTTCGACGACCGCGTCCGCCGCGCCACCACCTCGATATGCAGCGGCTGCATGTCGGGCGCCGCGGCGGCACCCCGCCGGTCGCGGGGCGCCGCCCCGGCCGGGGAGAGCGCGCCGGCCGATCCGGCCGAGGCGCCCCCTCGGCCCGCCGGAAGGTAATGGGCCGCGCGGTCCAGTCTCTTCGGCCGGCGCCCTTGCCAAATGCCTGCGGCGATCTGTAATGATACGGACCCCTTCCCGGTCCCGGCGGTCCATTTCGCGACCCGCGGCCGAGCCTCCGGGCACAGACGTTGCGTCGCTCCCGGTCCCTCGCGGTGATCGCCGGACCCGTATCGGTCGTCGGGCGGGTGTCGGCAGACGTGGCGGAGTTTCTCTCGCCACACCGTTTTGGAATTCGCGACCGGCCGATGCCGGTCAGGATGTTTTCGCGAGGTCGGGGAAAGGATGAGCGCACGCACAGCATCGGTTGCCGTTGCTCGTGCCGCAGGCGCGCGTGTTTCACGTCGCGCCGGTTCGCTCGTCCCCCCGGCCATGTTCAACCCCAGGCGCGCCGACCACCGGCGCCGAGCGGCGGTTGACGGCAATCCCTTTCCCACAGCCCCCACGGCCCCGGTGACGAGGCCGTCGCGAGCGTTTCCCAACATGGCCCGCGGGCCGGGAGAGGCTCCACCGGGACGCCTCGGTCCAAGGTGTGCGACGTCGGCCGCCATGTCGAAAGTTCGTCATGGCCAACAACAAGATGCTCATCGATGCGATGCACCCGGAGGAGACCCGGGTCGTCACGGTTCACGGCTCTAGGGTCGAGGAATTCGACTTCGAGGCCGCCAACCGGCGTCAGCTTCGCGGCAACATCTACCTCGCCAAGGTGACCCGCGTGGAGCCCTCGCTCCAGGCGGCCTTCGTGGAGTACGGCGGCAACCGCCACGGCTTCCTCGCCTTCAACGAGATCCATCCCGACTATTACCAGATCCCCCTGGCCGACCGGCAGGCGCTCCTCGAAGACGAGGCGCGCGACGCCGAGGAGCATCGCGAGCGCGAGGAGCGCCGCCGCTCGTCCCGCCGCTCGCGCGGGCGCCGTGCCGAGGCAGCCTCGGCGCGCAACGCCGAGACCGTGAGCGCGGAGGACGCGGCGGAGACCGCTGCCGAGAACGACGAGCTGGTGGTGCCGGGTGGCGATGCCTCGGCCGATCTCCCCGAGGCGGCGCTCGCGGCCGGCGCGGAGGCGTCCTCCGAGACCGCCGAGGCATCCGCCTCGCCGGCGGAGGGGGGCGAGCCCCAGGCGGAGCGCGACGCGTCCGCCCCGGCGACCGAGGCGCCCGAGCCGGTGGTCGAAGGCCATCCCGAGCCCTCCGAGATCGGGGACGACTCCGACGAGGGATCGAGCACGGACGCGGCCGGTGCCGAGGAGGATGACGATTCGGACGAGGACGACGACGACGACGACGCCTCCGATGACGACGAGGAATCGGACGAGGACGAGGAATCCGAGGACGGCGACGATCCGGATGCCGAGCCCAAGATCGCCCAGGTCGGCGGCAACGGCGACGCGCTGGCCGAGATCCCCGAGCGGCCCCGCACCTACCGGCGCCATTACAAGATTCAGGAGGTGATCAAGCGTCGGCAGATCATCCTCGTTCAGGTCGTAAAGGAGGAGCGCGGCACCAAGGGCGCGGCGCTCACCACCTACCTGTCGCTCGCCGGGCGCTACTCCGTTCTGATGCCGAATACCGGCCGCGGCGGCGGCATCTCCCGCAAGATCACCTCCGCCGCCGACCGCAAGCGTCTCAAGGAAGTGGCGCAGGACCTCGAGGTGCCGGAGGGGATGGGCGTCATCCTCCGGACCGCCGGCGCGTCGCGCACCAAGCCCGAGATCAAGCGCGACTTCGAGTACCTGATGCGCCTCTGGGAGAGCGTGCGCGAGCTGACGCTGTCCTCGCAGGCCCCGGCGCTCGTCTACGAGGAGGGCTCGCTGATCAAGCGCGCCATCCGCGATCTCTACAACAAGGACCTGGAGGAGGTGCTGGTCTCGGGCGAGGACGCCTACCGGGAGGCCAAGGACTTCATGCGGATGCTGATGCCGACGCAGTCCAAGGTCGTGAAGCCCTACCGCGATCCGACGCCGATCTTCGCGCGCTACGGCATCGAGCAGCAGCTCGACGCGATGTTCTCGACCCACGTCTCGCTGAAGTCCGGCGGCTACCTCGTGATCAACCCGACCGAGGCGCTCGTCTCGATCGACGTGAACTCGGGGCGCGCCACCCGCGAGCACGATATCGAGGACACCGCGCTCAAGACGAACCTCGAGGCGGCCGAGGAGGTCTCCCGGCAATTGCGCCTGCGGGATCTCGCCGGCCTCATCGTCATCGACTTCATCGACATGGAGGAGAAGCGCAACAACCGCGCCGTCGAGAAGAAGCTCAACGAGTGCCTGAAGAACGATCGCGCCCGCATCCAGGTCGGCCGGATCTCGCCCTTCGGGCTCCTCGAGATGAGCCGCCAGCGCATCCGCACGGGCGTGCTGGAATCCTCCTCTATCCCTTGCGCTCATTGCGGCGGCTCGGGCTTCGTGCGCGCGACGTCGTCGGTGGCGCTCCACATCCTGCGCTCGATCGAGGAGGCGCTGCTCAAGTCGCAGAGCCACAACCTCGTCCTGCGCACCCGCACCGAGGTCGCCCTCTACATCCTCAACCAGAAGCGCGCGCATCTGCGCGAGCTTGAGGTCCGCTTCGGGGTGACCGTGACGATCGCAGCCGACGAGCGGCTCTCGGCCACCGCCGCCTACCAGCTCGACCGCGGCGAGCCCGCCCAGCGGGCCGAAGGGCCCGTGACTGGTGTTCGCGCCGTCGCCATCTCGCCATCCATGGCGGTCGACGACGAGATCGAGGAGGAGGATCTCGTCGAGGAGACGGCGGAGGAGGCAGAGGCCGGTTCCGACGAGGAGTCCCGCACCGAGGGCCGCGAGGAAGGCCGCGAGGAGGGCGACGGCCATCGCCGCCGCCGTCGCCGTCGCCGTCGCCGGGGCGGACGCTCCGAGGCGGGCGCCGAGGAGAACGAGGCGCAGTCGGGCGACGAGGACGGCGACGACGAGACCGCCGAGACCGCCGAGACCGCCGAGACCGCCGAGGGCGAGGAGAACACGGCGGACGCCTCCGAGGAGGCGCCGGCCGAGGCCGCTCGCCAGCCCGATGACGAGAATGGCGGACGCCGCCGTCGCCGCGGACGGCGGGGCGGTCGCGGCCGCTCGGAGGGCCGCGGGCAGGCGGCCGAGGCGGATGCGAGCGACGAAGTCGCGATTCTCTCGGCGGAAGAGCCCGTGAGCGCCGATGCGGTCGCCGAGGTCAACGCTGCGCCTGAAACGGCATCGGCCGAGCCGGTGCCGATGGAGGACGCGATCGAGCTGCCCGTCACGACGGGTCAGGGCGAGGACAAGCCGGAAGCCGCTGAAACGGCGGCCGCCGAGCCCGCGGCCGAGGTCCCGCCGGCGCCCGCCCGGGAGCCGGTCGCCGTGGTGCTGACACCGCCCGCCGACCCCGACCGGCCGAAGCGGGCTGGCTGGTGGTCCCGCACCAAGGCGGCGATCACGGGAGAGTGAAGGCGCAGCCCGCCCCGCGACCGTGAACATTCCTTGCGATGCCGCCCTGCCGAGATGCGGGGCGGCATTTCTCTTTTCGGTAACCTCTCTTCGTCCAGGTCGATACGGCGAACATTGTATTCAGCAACCGAATATCTCGCCGTCGCGACTTCGAGACAGGACGACGCAATCACCGGGAATCGCCTCATCCGGGATGGGGCGACGGGCTCAAGACGACAGGAAATGACCTCCGCGCCCGGATGACCTTCCCGAAGGCTTAACGATCGCTTGAGCCTTTTCTGACCAATATGCCGGAGTATTTTCCGAGGGCCTGCTGTTCCATGCTCCGTCTCTTCCGCAATGCCGATGCACGGACGGACGTCCCGACGAGGGCCCCGGCGCCTGCCGAACCCACCGCTCCTGTTGCCGCGCCGCCGCCGGCCCCTCCCGGCCCGGACCTCGACCTGCTCCGGCGTCAGGCCCGCGTCTCCGCAGCCGCCTCCGAGGCCGGGGTCTCGATCGGCTGGATCACCCACGACGCGGCCCAGGTCGCGGATCAGGCCCGCCTGATCGCGGCGGCGAGCGAGGAGGTCGCGGCCTCGACGAGCGAGGTCGCCGCCCGCTCCGCGACCTCCGCGGAGACCGCCGAGCGCGCCCGCGCCGGCATCGCGGAATGCGCCGTCGACATGCAGCAGGCCGGCGAGCGGATGCGCGTGATCGAGACCTGCACGACCGAGATCGGCGGCCGGCTCGACGCCTTCGCGGCGGCCGCGCGGCGGATTGAGGAGATGGCGAGCGCCATCGCCGCGATCTCCGCCCAGACCAACCTCCTGGCGCTCAACGCAACGATCGAGGCGGCGCGAGCCGGCGAGGCGGGCCGCGGCTTCGCGGTGGTGGCGGGCGAGGTCAAGGCGCTCTCCGCCCAGACGGCCAAGGCCACCGAAGAGATCCGAGCCCGGCTCACCTCGCTCCAAGGCGAACTCGCCTCGATGCAGGGCGCGGTCGATCAAAGCCGGGCCGCGGTGGCGGCGGGCTCCGACGTGATGGCGAGGGCCAATGCGCGGGTCGAGGCGGAGAGCGCGTCGGTCGCCGCCGCGGCCTCCGACATGCGCACGATGGCCGAGATCATGGACCAGCAGATCCAGGCGACGAGCGAGATCTCCTCGAACATCACCCGCATCGCTGCGGGCACGGACAAATCCCGCGGCGAGATCGCGGACGCGATCGGCAGCCTCCTGAAGCTGGAGGAAGCGAGCCGCGATCTCCTGGCCGGCGACGGGAGCGTCTCCGCGCGCCTCGCCCGCCTGCCCGCCGATTGCGCGACTTGGCGCCGTCACCTCGCCTCGGTGCTCGTGGGCCTGTCGCCGGCGAGCGAGGAAGCCACCGCCTGCCCCGGCCAGTCCGCGCCGCTGCCGCCCGGGGTGCAGGCCCATCTCGACGGGGCCCGCGCCCGCGCGGCCGAGATGGTCGCGAGCGTCCGCGCCTCGGATTGGGGCAAGGCCGCCGATGCCTTCCGGGCCTTCGAGGCGAAGCTCGGGGAAGCGGTGAAGGAGGCGGAGGGCGCCGCGCTCCGCGCGCTGGCGGCCTGATCACACAGAATACGCCCGGCGCGGGGACGGCGGCAGCAACCCCGCTCGGCGCGTCGATACCCACGCAGACCTACCGCTCGGCTGCGGTCAGCGGCCGAGCCAGGCCTTGAGGCGGACAACCGCCTCCCGGCACTCGGCTTCCGACCCCGCGAAGGAGAAGCGCACGTGGTGCGCGCCCTCGTCGGGGTCGAAATCGAGCCCCGGCGTGGCAGCCACGCCCGCCTCGTCGAGCATGCGCCGGCAGAAGCCGGAGGCGTCGTTGGTGAGGTTCGCGACGTCCGCGTAGAGATAGAAGGCGCCGTCCGCGGGATGGGTTCGGCCGAGGCCCAGGCCGGGGAAGGCGTCGAGCAGGATCGCGCGGTTGCGCGCGTAGCCGTCGCGCACGGCGTCGAGTTCGTCCCGCGCGTCGAAGGCCGCGAGCGCCGCGACCTGCGACAGGTACGGCGCGGAGATGTAGAGGTTCTGCGCTAGGCGCTCGACGGCGCGCACGAGGCGGGGCGGCACCACCATCCAGCCGATCCGCCAGCCCGTCATGCAATGGTACTTCGAGAACGAGTTGATCACGACCGCCTGCGGATCGAATTGCATGGCCGTGGCCGTCGGCACGCCGTAGCTGAGGCCGTGATAGATCTCGTCCGAAATGAAGGGCAGTCCAAGCGCGCGCGCCGCCGCGCAGAGTTCGGCCAGCCGATCGGGCACGATCACGGTGCCGGACGGGTTGGCCGGGCTCATCACGAGCACGCCGGCAAGTGCGCCGGCCGCGTGGGTGGCCCGCAACCCGGCCGCGGTCGGGGCGAAGCGGTCCTCGTCGCGCAACACCATCGGGGCGGGCACGAGGTCGAGGGCCGCGAGGATGCTGCGATAGGCCGGGTAGCCGGGCTGCGGCACCGCGACCCGCGCGCCCGCGTCGAACAGGCTGAGGAAAGCGAGGACGAAGCCGGCCGAGGAGCCGGTCGTGATCACGACCCGCTCCGGCTCAACGCCGACGCCATATTGCTCGCGGTAGTGACGCGCGACGCGCTCGCGCAGGGCGTGGAGGCCGAGCGCTTCCGTATAGGGCACGCGCCCGCTCCGGAGGGCGGCCTCGGCCGCCGCGATCACCGGCCGCGGGGCGGCCGCCGAGGGCTGGCCGACCTCCATGTGAACGATCCCGGCCCCGGCCCGGTCCTTGGCGGCGGCAGCGGCCATGACGTCCATGGCGAGGAAGGGCGCGACGGCGGCGGCGCGGCGGGAGATCTCGGGCATCGGGTCCACTCGGGGTGCCGCGCGGTCGCGGCGGGCGCGGGCGCCGGAAAGGCCGCCCTGTTACCGGCTGCGCGGCGAGGCCTCAACATGGCACGCATCGCGCTCAGCCGAACATCTCCGCAGTGACGGCCTCGAACCACGCCTCGCAGTGGGCCGCCTCCTGGGCGCGCAGATTCTCCGGCGCGCCGACGGGAGAGATCCCGGCCGCCTCGGGAATCGCGACGAGGGTGTCCCACTCGATCCCGTAGACGCCCGCGATCGAGACTGCGCGGCCCGGGGCGACGAGGCTGTAGCAGACGTTGACCAGTTTGGGCGGCGCTGGCGCCCGTCCCCGGAGGAGGTCGGCGACCGCCTGGGCACAGACCTTGGCCTGATCGTTCGCCGAGAAGGCCGATTTCGGCATTGCCCCCGCCATCGCCGCATCGCCGATCACGTGCACCCCGGAAACGCGCAGCGATTCGAAGCTCACGGGATCGACGGGGCACCAGCCGTGGGCATCGGTAAGGCCCGCAGCGCGGCAGATCTCCGGCGCCCGCTGGGGCGGGATCACGGAAGCTACCGAGGGTCGGAACGTGCCCGCCTCGGCGCGCAAGGTCATGGCGGAGGCATCGACCTCGGCGAGGCGGCCGCCCTGCGCCCTCGGCACGTACTCGAGATGCTGCGGGTAGCGTGTCGCCCACGCCTCCTCGAAGAGCGGCTGCTTCGAGAACACGTCCTTGGCGTCGAGCAGGATCAGCTTCGAGCGCGGCTTGCGGGCCTTGAGGTAATCCGCGATCAGGCTGGCCCGCTCGTAGGGCCCGGGCGGGCAACGGTAGGGGTTGTCCGGCACCGTGAGCACGACGAGACCGCCATCCTCCATCGCTGCGAGGCGGCGGGCGAGGGTCTCCGTCTGCGGGCCGGCTTTCCAGGCATGCGGCATCATCTCGCTCGCGCTCGCGTCGTAGCCGGGAATCGCGTCGAGGCGGATCTCGATGCCGGGGGAAACGATGAGGCGGTCGTAGGCGAGGCTGCCGCCGCCCGCGAGACGAACCCGGCGCGCCGAGCCGTCGATCGCGACCGCACGGTCGTGCACGACCCGGATCCCGGCCGCGGCGAGGGCGCCGTAGCCGAAGACCTGTGACGCCATCGGGCGCAGCCCCACGAGAACAGCATTGCTCAAGGGACAGGCATGATAGGTCCGCGCCGGCTCGACGAGGGTGACGCCGAGACCGAGCCGGCACAGCGCACGCGCGGCCGTGGCACCTCCGAAGCCGCCGCCGACGACCACGACATCCGGCCGGGCCCCGCCGAGCGCGGGGGCCGTGGCGAGAGCGGAGAGGCCGCCCAGTACGGTGCGGCGCGTCGCAGTCATCGCGGAGCGGCTTGCCCGAGATGCTCGGCGAGCGCCCGGATCTCCTCCCGGGAAAACCCCTTGGCGAGATAAGGCATCACCGTGCCGGTCCTCCTCCCGGTGCGATAGGCGTCGAGCGCTTCGGCGATCTGGTCCGGCGTCCAGTTGCGGAGGCAGGGCGGAGCCGCCGGGACGGGCCCGCATGCGGCATGGCATACGGCACAGGACGAGGCGCCCGGTGGTGGGACATCGTCGGCGACGGCGGGCGCGCCGACCAGACAGAGAAGCACGACGCGCGCGGATCTCGACCGAACTGACAGCGGCACGCCCCTCCTCCGACCTACTACTTGGTAGGCGCACCATCATCACGGGGCAAGCCGCCGCCGGTCGCGAATTGACCGACCGCCGTGAAAACGCCTAACCCCGTGGCTACCGACCCGTTGCTGCCCGGCATCGGCCGGCCCGTGCCGACCCGCGAGGTTTCATGCTCCGCCTTCCCTCGATCTCCGCCCTCGCTCTGACTCTCGCCCTCGGCGCGCTGCCCGCTGCCGCGCAGACGGCGGAGACCTCGCCCTTCACGGACGCGCAGCGCAGCGCCATCGAGGCGATCATCAAGGATTACCTCGTCAAGAATCCGGACGTGCTGCAGGAGGCGATCGCGGAGGGCGAGAAGCGGCAGCTCGAGACGCAGCGTCTGGCGCAGGCGGCCGCCCTCAAGGAATCCCGCGAGGCTCTCCTGAACGGACCGCACGACGTCGTCGCCGGCAACCCGAACGGCGACGTCACGCTGGTCGAGTTCTTCGACTACAATTGCGGCTATTGCCGCAAGGCGCTCGGCGACGTGCAGGCGCTGATCAAGAGCGATCCGAAGCTGCGGGTCGTCATCAAGGATTTCCCCGTCCTCGGCGCTGAATCGCTTGAGGCCAGCCAGATGGCGGTGGCCGCGAAGCAGCAGATCAAGGGCGAGAAGCTGTTCGAGTTCCACCAGAAGCTGCTCGAGTCGAAGGGCCGCGTGAACGGAGCCCGCGCCCTGCAGGTCGCAAAGGACATGGGCCTCGACACGGCGAAGCTCCAGAAAGACGCGCAGGGTCCGGAGGTGAAAGCGGCGTTGAGCGAGAACCGGGGCCTCGGCGACAAGCTCGGCCTCTCCGGAACGCCGGCCTTCATCATCGGCGACGAGATCATCCCGGGTGCCGTGGGAGCGGACCCGATCCGCAAGACGATCAGCGATGTCCGGCAATGCGGCCACGCGAGTTGCTGACGGCGGCCGCGCCGTGAGCGGGCGGGCGGCCCTTGTCGCGGGCGAGGCCCATCGTCTAAGAGCGGCCGACCTCGCGCCAGCCCGCGCGGCCCCCGGATCTCGTCCATGATCTCGATCCACGTCCTGAACGGGCCGAACTTGAATCTGCTGGGCCGCCGAGAGCCCGGCATCTACGGCACCGCGACGCTCGCGGACATCGAGCGGGACCTGACGGCGCGGGCCGAGGCTCTCGGCGTCGCGCTCACCGTCCGGCAAACCAATCACGAGGGCGAACTCGTCGGCTTCGTGCAGGAAGCGGGGCTCGCAGGCGCCGGCGTCCTGATCAACGCCGCCGCCTACACGCACACCTCCGTGGCCCTCCGCGACGCGATCAGCGGCAGCGGCGTGCTCGCCGTCGAGATCCACCTCTCCAACGTGCACGCCCGCGAGAGCTTTCGCCACGTCTCGATGATCGCACCCGTCTGCGCGGGCGTGATCTGCGGCTTCGGCCCGATGAGCTACCGCCTCGGCCTCGACGCGCTGGCCGCGCTGATGGCCGGCCGCATCCCGACTCCCGCTTCCGAAGACTAGAGCCGATGCCCAAGCAAGATTCCATCGATCCCGAACTCGTGCGCGAACTCGCCAACCTCGTCACCGAGACGGGGCTGACCGAGATCGAGGTGGAGAAGGGCGACCTGCGCATCCGCGTGGTGCGCCGCCTGGAACCGGTGAGCGTGCAGGTCGCGGCGCCGGTCGCCGCTCCTCTTCCGATGGCGGCGGTGAGCGCGCCCGCGGTCTCGGCGCCGGGTCCTGCTGCCGACAAGGGCAAGGCGGGGGCGAGCCATCCGGGCGCGATCCTCTCGCCGATGGTCGGCACCGCCTATCGTCGTGCGTCGCCCGAGGCCAAGGTCTTCGTCGAGGTCGGCTCGCAGGTCGCCGCCGGCGAGAAGCTCCTCCTCGTGGAGGCCATGAAGACCTTCAACGAGATCGTCGCGCCCCGGGCCGGCACGGTCACCGCCATCTTCATCGAGGACGGGCAGCCGGTGGAGTTCGGCGAGCCCCTTCTGGTGATCGAGTAGGCGCGATCCATGTTCGACAAGATCCTGATCGCCAATCGCGGCGAGATCGCGCTGCGCATCCTGCGGGCCGCCAAGGAACTCGGGATCGCGACCGTGGCGGTGCATTCAACCGCCGATGCCGACGCCATGCACGTGCGCCTCGCCGACGAGAGCGTCTGCATCGGTCCGCCCTCGGCCCGCGAGAGCTACCTCAACATCCCCTCGATCATCGCGGCCTGCGAGATCACGGGCGCGGATGCGGTGCATCCGGGCTACGGCTTCCTCTCGGAGAATGCCCGCTTCGCCGACGTGCTCGCCCACCACAATATCGGCTTCATCGGGCCGAAGGCCGACCACATCCGGGTGATGGGCGACAAGATCGAGGCGAAGCGCACGGCCAAGCGCCTCGGCATCCCTTGCGTGCCGGGCTCCGAGGGCGGAATCGAGGACGCGGACGAGGCCAAGCGCGTCGCCGCCGAGATCGGCTATCCCGTTCTCGTCAAGGCCGCCTCCGGCGGCGGCGGCCGCGGCATGAAGGTGGCGCGGACGGAAGCGGACTTGGAGCAGGCCATCGGGATGGCGCGCTCCGAGGCCAAGGCCGCCTTCGGCGACGATGCGGTCTACCTCGAGAAGTACCTGGAGAAGCCGCGCCACATCGAGGTGCAGGTGCTCGGCGACGGGCACGGCGGGGCCGTGCACCTGGCCGAGCGTGACTGCTCCCTGCAGCGTCGCCATCAGAAGGTCTGGGAGGAAGGCGGTTCGCCCGCCCTCAACGACGCGATGCGCGCCGAGATCGGGAGCATCTGCGCCAAGGCCATGCAGGAGCTCGGCTATCTCGGCGCCGGCACGATCGAGTTCCTCTACGAGGAGGGCCGCTTCTACTTCATCGAGATGAACACGCGGATTCAGGTCGAGCATCCGGTGACCGAGATGATCACCGGGATCGACCTCGTGATCGAGCAGATCCGCGTGGCGGCCGGAAGCGCCCTCTCCGTGGCGCAGGGCGACATCCGCGTCGAGGGCCACGCCATCGAGTGCCGGATCAACGCCGAGCACCCGGCGACCTTCCGCCCCTCCCCCGGCCTCATCACCTACTACCATCCGCCGGGCGGCCTCGGCGTGCGCGTGGATTCGGCCGCGTTCCAGGGCTACCGGATTCCGCCCAACTACGATTCGCTGATCGGCAAGCTGATCGTCCACGGCCGCACCCGCAACGAGTGCCTGATGCGGCTTCGCCGCGCCCTTGACGAGTTCGTGGTCGACGGCGTGGACACCACCCTGCCCTTGTTCCGCACGCTGGTCCGCAACGCGGACGTGCAAAACGGCCTCTACGACATCCACTGGCTCGAGGGCTTCCTGGCCCAGGGCGGCTTCGACGGCTGAAGCTCACTTCCGGCGCCGCCCATGTCTGCTGCGTCGACCTGTGTGGCGGCGCACCAGTCGGAAGCCGACGCGACACCGCATTGCACAAACCGGTAGTCGCAATCCGATCGGATAAATCTTCTCACAGTTGTGATCAGGCGAGGATTTCGTCTGCGAGGTGTCACGCCATGGGAGTGCGCCTGTCTCCGCGCAACCCCGAGATCCGCGACCTTTCGTCGGCTCAGCGAGGGCCGGAACGCGAGCGCCGCAGGACGCTTCATCCCGCAACCAGGTCGGGACGGTGGTGAGCAAGCCTCAACCGACGCCCCGGACCGGCAAACCCCTCGCCCATTCCTCGTATTGAGACGACAGCCATGCGCACCCTCGCCCTCGCCCTCCTCGCCGCCACGCTCACCGCCGGCACCGCGTCCGCCCAAGTTCTCACCGGCCCTGCCGTTCCGCAGGGTGAGTTCGTCCCCTACGCCTACGACGGGCGCCTCGTCGGCAACGTCGTGAACACGGCGCCAAACCGGCAGGCGATCTTCGAGGATTCCGCCAAGGGCGGCAACGCCGAGCAGACGAACCGTCGCGTCCCGAATCTCGGCACGACCTCGGGCGGCCCGATCTTCTGATCACCCGGGTCGGGGAAAAGCGCGGCGGAGCTTCGGCTCCGCCGTTTTCGTCACCACAAGCCTCTGGTCTTCCGCGCGCCGCCGCGCCAGACTCAACCCCATGCACGACGGCGCCCGTGTGGAGATCACTCCCGAGATCCTGCTCAAGGCTTACGCGGCGGGCATTTTCCCGATGGCGGAGGACGCGAGCGACCCGACCCTCTACTGGGTCGAGCCGCGCGCACGCGGCGTGCTTCCGCTGGACGGCTTCCGGGTCTCGCGCCGCCTCGCGCGCACCGTCCGATCCGACCTGTTCGAGGTCCGCAGCGATTCGGATTTCGACGGCATCATCGCGGGTTGCGCCGCGCCCCGGCGGGACAGCGAGCGGACCTGGATCAACCGGCGCATCCGCGACCTCTACGGCGCCCTGTTCGACCAGGGCTACGCGCACACGATCGAGGTCTATGCTGGCAGCCCCCGTCGGCTCGTGGGCGGGCTCTACGGGGTCTCCCTCGGGGCCGCCTTCTTCGGCGAGAGCATGTTCCACGAGGTGCGCGACGCCTCGAAGGTCGCGCTTGTCCACCTGATGGCGCGCCTGCGCCGCGGAGGCTACCGCCTCGCCGACACCCAGTTCGTCACCGACCATCTCGCACAGTTCGGGGCGCACGAATTGCCGCGCCATGTCTACAAGCGCCTGCTCGGCGAGGCGCTCGCGGCCCGCGCGAACTGGGATGTCTGGCCGAGTAACGGCAGCGTCAACGGGGCCGACGCCCTCGCCGCCCTCGGACTCGCCCGCAACACCTGATGGACGGCCCGGAGCTGGGCGCCGAATTACAACTCTAAGTAATTATTGAGCCGTCCACCGCGCTCCGGATATAGAGCGCTATCCTTCGTCGACGACGAAACGGACCGCGCACCGTGACGCACCTTCCCCGCGCGAGCGCGCGCCCGCGATGAATGCCGCCGACCTCGCCTTCTCGCCCGAGGAATACCTGCGGCTCATCGAGAGCCTCGGGCTGACCGGCACCTGGACCTGGACCTTCGCGACGAACGAGCAGACTTGGTCGCCCGGCCTCTACCGGATCCTCGGCATGGAACCGAGCCTCGTCAGGCCGAGCTACGACCTGTTCCGCAGCCTCGTTCATCCGGAAGACCGGTCGATGCTGGAGAGCGTCGTCGAGGTGATGCATCTCGGCTGCCTGACGGACCATACGGTTCGCGTTCAGCGGCCCGACGGCGGATCGCGCACCCTGTCCTGCCGCGGCGAGGTGCTGTTCTCGCCGGACGGTCGCCCGCGCTCGGCCAGCGGCCTCGTCCTCGACATCACGAACCCCGACCGGCTGGCGCGGGCGCAGGCCGCGGAGCGGCAGCGTCGCTGGGCGCTTTTCGAGCAGACCGGCTCGTTCCAGTTCACGCTCAGCGTCGACGGCGTGTTCCATTTCCCGAAGGAGCTCTTCGCGCTCACGGGCCTGACGGCGGCGGACATCGCCGAGGACGCCTTCGTCACGATCTGCCGGGAGGAGCGGGAGCACTGGCGCGGGCTGAGCCTGGAGGCCCGCGGGGCGGGCCTCGCCCACTCGTCGAGCCCGCTCGCGCCGCTGGCGGGCGGCGGCTCCGCCCGATTCCGGGTCGTGACGGTGCCGGTTCGGAGCGACCTCGGCCTCATCAAGGAGTGGAGCAGCATCACCGTGCCGGTCGACACGAACGCTTTCCGGGCCTCGGATTCGGCGCTGGAGGGATTGGAGCAGGCCGTGTGCGGCGCCCATATCCGGGCGGCTCGCGCGCTCCTCGACTGGTCGATGGCCGATCTCGCCCGGGCGAGCGGCGTCTCCTTCCACACGATCCGCCGGATCGAGGAGGACGCGCCCGGCATCCTCGCCCAGACCCGCCACCTCGCCATCGCGGCGCTTCGGCGGGGCGGAATCCGCTTCGTCTTCCTCGACGATGGGTCGATCGCGACCGCGCGGGTGTGAGCGCCTCTAGCGGAACAGCGCGTCGAACAGCGATTGGGGCTGCTGCTGCGGCGCCGCGGCAGGCCCCTCGTTCGACGGGAAGAACTTGCGCGAGGGCTTCTGGCGCGGCTGCACCGGCACGCCGCGCGGCGCCTCGACGTCGACCTGGCCGGCCGAGTTCACCTGCTGGGCGGTGCGGGTCGGATCCTTGTCGCGGTTGCGCTTCGGCTTCTCGGGCTTCGAGGCGAGCGCGGGCACGTCCTCCTGCTCCTTCGCCTCGGCGATCAGGTCGGTCCCGCCCTTACAATCGACGAGCCAGACATCGTAGATCGGATGCTCGATCGCGTGCAGGCCGGGGCTCGCCGCGAACATCCAGCCCGTGAAGATGCGGCGGTACTTATTGTCGAGGGTGACCTCGTCGACCTCGAGGAATCCGGTGGTCTTGGCGCTCTCGGTCGGCGGCCGCGTGTAGCAGACCCGCGGCGTGAGCTGCAGGGCGCCGAACTGCACCGTCTCGTCCACCGCCACCTCGAAGGAAACGATGCGGCCGGTGATCTTGTCGAGGCCGGAGAAGACTGCGGTCGGGTTCTTGATCTTGTCGGCGGAGGCCGGGAGCGCGCAGATCCCGAGGGCCAGCGTGGCGAGGACGGTTCGGCCGAGCGCGGCGCGCGCGAGACGTGCGGTGATGCGGCTCAAGGCTCGCCCCTCTCGAATGGACGGCGCGCCGGCGGCGGGCGCGTCCGGCCATCAATACCCGAACGGTGGTGGAAAAAGGGCGGTCCGGCTCAGTCGCCCGGCGTCCAGGGCACGTAGTCGCCGGTCGCGGCGGGGCGCTGCCCCCAGGAGAGCTGCGAGCCCTTCGGCCGGTAGGCCGCCGCCGTCCCCGTGAGGTTCTCCTCGTAGGGCTTCTGCCACTCGCGCGGGCGGTAGCCGTCCTCGCTCGGGGGCACGTCGCCGTTGTGGCAGAGCCAGGCGCGCCAGCCCGGAGGCACGCGCGAAGCGTCCGCGTAGCCGTTATAAACGACCCAGCGCCGCTCGGAGCCGACCGAGGCGTCGATCAGCGGTCCCTGGGCCCGGTAGTAGGTGTTGCCCAATTCGTCGGTGCCGACGAACTGGCCGCTGCGGGCCGTGTAGAAGGCGAGCGACATGGTCTGCCCGTTCCACCACGTGAAGATCCGCAGCAGCGTGTCCTTGAGAGCCATCGGCGTCCTCGCGTCCCGCGGCCGGTGGCGGCCGGCCGCGCCTGTCGTCCGCCTTATGCTGAGAGGGTTAGCGCAAGTCCAGCCCGCAGAGGGTCGCGCCGGTGCGGAAGGGCCGCGCGGGGGACGGCATCCACGCGGCTCCTCGCGCCCACAGCCCGTCGCCTCCAACCTCCGGGTGTCGCATTTGAGGCACGCTATCCCCGCTATCCGTCCCCCGATGCGCCGCCGAGGTGGGCCCCGAGGCCCATCGGGCTCTCCCGCCCTGTGGACGCAAAAAAATTCCGTCGCGAATCCCGAAGGCCAAAAGCGGACTTAGCGGCGGCCTCCGGATATCCACAACTTTTGGTTCGCGACCACAACATCTAGCGAGGAACATAGCCGCCAAACACCAGTTGTTGACGTGATGGCCGCCCGGGCATTAATGTTCGGGTCACGGTTCGGGAGCGGCCGCCGCGTGGTTCGCGCCCTCTCGGAAGCGTCATCGTCATGTTCAGCGGCCTGGAGCGCATCGTCGATGCGGCCGGAGTCGGCACCCATTGATCGGGCATACGTCCCGCGCAGCGTCGCGGGCCGAGACCTCGTGTCTCGTCGGGAGAGGTGTGTTTCATGCGGTTCGAGCGGCGCTACACCACGTCGGGTCAGTCACCCTACGCGGCGATTCCCTTCCGGAAGGCCCTGAGCGAGATCCGCAATCCCGACGGATCGGTCGTGTTCCGGCTGGAGGGCATCAGCGTGCCCGAGAGCTGGAGCCAGGTCGCCGCCGACGTTCTGGCTCAGAAGTACTTCCGCAAGGCCGGCGTCCCGGCCCGGCTCAGGAAGGTCGAGGAGAACGACGTCCCGAGCTTCCTCTGGCGCTCCGTTCCCGACGAGGCGGCCCTCGCCGAGCTTCCCGAGGAGGAGCGCACCGGCTCCGAGATTTCGGCGACCCAGGTCTTCGACCGGCTCGCCGGCTGCTGGACCTACTGGGGCTGGAAGGGCGGCTACTTCTCCTCCGAGGAGGATGCCTCCGCCTTCCTCGACGAGTTGCGCTTCATGCTGGCTCGCCAGATGGTGGCGCCGAACTCCCCGCAATGGTTCAACACGGGCCTGCACTGGGCCTACGGCATCGACGGTCCGGGCCAGGGCCACTATTACTGCGACTGGAAGACGGGCGAGCTGACGCGCTCCACGAGCGCCTACGAGCACCCGCAGCCGCATGCCTGCTTCATCCAGTCGGTGCAGGACGACCTCGTCAACGAGGGCGGCATCATGGACCTGTGGGTGCGCGAGGCGCGCCTGTTCAAGTACGGCTCCGGCACCGGCTCGAACTTCTCGATGCTGCGCGGGGAGAACGAGAAGCTCGGCGGCGGCGGCAAATCCTCCGGCCTGATGAGCTTCCTGCGCATCGGCGATCGCGCGGCGGGCGCCATCAAGTCCGGCGGCACCACGCGACGCGCCGCCAAGATGGTGATCGTCGACATCGATCACCCGGACATCGAATCCTACATCGACTGGAAGGTGAAGGAGGAGCAGAAGGTCGCCGCCCTGGTGACCGGCTCCAAGGTCGTCTCGAAGCACCTCCAGGCCGTGATGAAGGCCTGCACCCAGTGCGAGGCGGAAGGCGACGCTTGCTTCGATCCCGAGCGCAACCCGGCCCTCAAGCGCGAGGTGAAGGCCGCCCGCAGGGCGATGGTGCCGGACGCCTACATCAAGCGCGTGATGCAGTTCGCCCGCCAGGGCTTCACCAAGATCGAGTTCCCGATCTACGACACCGATTGGGATTCGGAGGCGTATCTCACGGTCGCGGGCCAGAATTCCAACAACTCGGTCTCGCTCACCGATGACTTCCTGCGCGCCGTGGAATCGGATGGCGACTGGAACCTCACCGCCCGCACCACCGGCAAGGTGACGAAGACGCTGAAGGCCCGCGACCTCTGGGAGCGGATCGGCGAGGCGGCCTGGGCCTCGGCCGACCCGGGGCTGCACTTCAACACCACGATGAACGACTGGCACACCTGCCCGGCGGGCGGGCGGATCCGGGCCTCGAACCCGTGCTCCGAGTACATGTTCCTCGACGACACCGCCTGCAACCTCGCCTCGGCGAACCTGCTGACGATGTACGACCGTGAGGCCAAGCACTTCGACGTGGCCGCCTTCGAGCACCTGAACCGGCTCTGGACGGTGGTGCTCGAGATCTCGGTGATGATGGCGCAATTCCCCTCGCGCGAGATCGCCGAGCTGTCCTACCGCTACCGGACGCTCGGCCTCGGCTACGCGAATATCGGCGGCCTGCTGATGACGATGGGCCTGCCCTACGATTCGGAGGCGGGGCGCGCGCTCGCCGGTGCCCTCAGCGCGATCATGACGGGCACCGCCTACGCCACCTCCGCCGAGATGGCGGCGGAACTCGGCACCTTCTCGGAATATCCCGAGAATGCCGACGCGATGCTGCGGGTGATCCGCAACCACCGCCGCGCCGCGCACGGCGAGGCCGAAGGCTACGAGTTCCTCAGCATTAACCCCGTGCCGCTCGACCACGCCAACGTGCCGCAGGCGGACGTCGCGGAGCGCGCCAAGGCGGTGTGGGACCGCGCCCTCGAACTCGGCGAGGAGCACGGCTACCGCAACGCGCAGGCGACGGTGATCGCGCCGACCGGCACGATCGGCCTCGTGATGGATTGCGACACGACCGGCATCGAGCCCGATTTCGCGCTGGTGAAGTTCAAGAAGCTCGCCGGCGGCGGCTACTTCAAGATCATCAACCGCGCCGTGCCGGACGCGCTGCGGGCGCTCGGATACCGGGAATCCGAGATCGCGGAGATCGAGGCCTACGCGGTCGGCCATGGATCGATGGGCCAGGCGCCGGCGATCAATCCGGGTAGCCTGCGCGCCAAGGGCTTCACGGACGAGAAGATCGCGGCCGTCGAGGCGGGCCTGAAATCGGCCTTCGACATCAAGTTCGTCTTCAACCGCTGGACGCTCGGCGACGATTTCCTGAAGGTCGTCCTCAAGGTGCCGGCCGACAGGCTCGTCGATCCGGCCTTCGAGCTCCTGCCCTTCCTCGGCTATTCGAAGAAGGACATCGAGGTGGCCAACACCCATGTCTGCGGGGCGATGACCCTGGAGGGCGCGCCGCACCTCCGCCGCGAGCACTACGCCGTGTTCGACTGCGCCAATCCGTGCGGTCGTATAGGCAAGCGCTACCTCTCGGTCGAGAGCCACATCCGCATGATGGCGGCGGCGCAGCCCTTCATCTCGGGGGCGATCTCCAAGACCATCAACATGCCGAACGACGCCACGGTCGAGGATTGCAAGGAGGCCTACAAGCTCTCCTGGACGCTGGCGCTCAAGGCCAACGCCCTCTACCGCGACGGATCGAAGCTCTCGCAACCCCTGAACGCCGCGCTCATCGCCGACGAGGACGACGAGGCCGAGGACGCGCTCGAAGCGATCATCCAGGCGCCGGCCGCCGCCAAGGCGGCGCAGGTGGCGGAGAAGATCGTCGAGCGGGTGATCGAGCGCGTCGAGCGCATCCGGTCGCGCGAGAAGCTGCCCCATCGCCGCAAGGGCTACACCCAGAAGGCGGTCGTCGGCGGGCACAAAGTGTATCTCCGCACCGGCGAGTACGATGACGGGCGCCTCGGCGAGATCTTCATCGACATGCACAAGGAGGGCGCCGCCTTCCGGAGCCTGATGAACAACTTCGCCATCGCGATCTCGCTCGGCCTGCAGTACGGCGTGCCGCTGGAAGAGTATGTCGAGGCCTTCACCTTCACCCGCTTCGAGCCGGCGGGCTTCGTGCAAGGCAACGACGCGATCAAGAACGCGACCTCGATCCTCGACTACGTGTTCCGCGAGCTCGCGATCTCCTACCTCGCCCGGATGGACCTCGCCCATGTCGACCCGTCCGAGATCGGCAGCACCGTGCTCGGCGGCGGCGTCGGCCAGGACCGGCCGGACGACAAGCCCGCGGTGTCGCAGGTCGTCTCCCGTGGTCTGCTGCGCGGCTCGGCCGACCGGCTCACCCTGATCCAGGGCGGCCCGGCCGGCGCGACCCTCGGAGTCGGCGGCGGCCAGTCCGGCCTGACGGCGCCGGCGGGCGGCGTGGTCCACGCGATGCGCGGCGCGACCGCGCTGAAGGTGGAACCGGCGGAGGCGGGCAAGGCCGAGACGATCGCGGACGCCCTCCCCTTCTCAAAGCCCGAGACGGCCGAGCGCAGCGTCGCCGACCGTCGCGCCGAGGCGAAGATGAAGGGTTATGTCGGCGAGGCCTGCCCGGAATGCGCGAACTTCACGCTCGTGCGCAACGGGACCTGCCTGAAGTGCGACACCTGCGGAAGTACAACCGGGTGCAGTTGAGTATGCCGACTTGATGTGACCTGTGTAGCGAACCGGTGAGTTTGGTCGTGCAGAGCCCATGATTGGTAGTGGGCAACAGGAAAGTCTGGTTGCGGCTTCCTGCTGGCTTGCAAGACACGCAGATCGGTTCCGGGCGGCCGGCAGCACGGCCGCCCGGGTGGCAGCTGGAACAAAACGAGGTCGAATTTTTAAGCTCCGACCTATCCGGTCGAAGGAGGCGTTAACCGAGACGCGAGCGGGACTACGTGCGGCCCGGACAGCAAACCTCACTTGTGCTACGCTAATCCGCGTATTAGCTTAGCAGGGGCGTCCCATGTCCGAGACGTTTGGCTCGTTCATCCTTCAAAAGAGGAAGGAAAAGGGCATTAGTCAAAAGGTCTTAGCAACAAGGATTTTACGGGAAGAGGACGGCAAGCCTATCTCGCCACAGTACCTCAACGACATCGAGCGTGACCGCCGAAATCCGACCTCCGACCATCTCATCAACCAGTTCGCGTCTGCCCTCGACCTGCAGGCGGAGTACCTCTTCTACCTCGCGGGCACGCTTCCCCAGGACGTGCGGGCGGCTGGGGCAAAGCCCGAGGAGGTCGTTCGGTTCTTCAATGCCTTCCGCAAGAGCACGAGGTGAGCATGGTGCAGTGGGTGCCAGATGCAACGAGGCGCTTCCGGAAGAGGCCCCACTACGAACCGCTGGAGATCGACCGGGAGTGCGAGGCTCTGACCGCCGCCTTCCTGCTGAAACACCGCGGGAAGGTCGAGTACCCGCTCAGCACCGACGACCTTTGTCTTCTCGTCGAGCAGCACGTCGCATATCTTGATGTCTACTCGGACTTGTCGGGGGATGGCGCAGACGTTGAAGGGGTCACGCGCATCGAGGTCGGAAGGCCACCGATCGTGGAGATCACAGAGGCCCTTTCCACCAACGACCGACGCGCCAACCGGTACCGCACCACGCTAGCCCACGAACTCGGGCACGTCAGGCTGCACGACGGCCTGTTCCAGGCCCACTTCGCATCCGGTGACATCCTTGCCGATGCCGGCAAGGCGAAGATCGTGTGCAAGCGCGATACGATCCTGGAAGCGCCGACGGCGGACTGGATGGAGTGGCAGGCGGGGTACGCCTCGGGGGCGTACCTGATGCCGCGATCAGCCGTAAGGGACCTTCTTCGCCCGCACATTGATGCCGCCGGCACCCTCCCGCCCTTCCACGTTGCCGACCCATTGGCAGCGGCTCTGATCGACAAGGTGGTGAGCAGGTTCGCGGTCTCCCAGGACGCAGCGAAAGTCCGGCTCTTGAAACTCGGCTACCTCGCCGTGCGGCCGCCCGCTTCGACTTTGTTCGGTTAGCGCCATCGCCTCCCCTTGATTTCCCGCCGGCGATTACTATGCTAATCAGCGTATTAGCTGATGAGCGTGAGACGGCAGATGGAGGAGAAACCGCGGCCATACCGGGTGCTTAGCCTCGACGGCGGTGGCATGCGGGGTATCTACACAGCCGCCTTCCTCGACCGGTTGGTGACGTACTTCGCCCGCACGCGAGGCGTAGATGCGCTCGACCTCGGCAAGGGCTTCGATCTCATCACGGGAACGAGCACGGGAGCTATCGTCGCCTCGGCGCTGGCGGTGGGTAAGCCGATCAGTGACGTGGTCGCGCTCTACGAGCAGCACGGACCCGCCATCTTCCCGCACCGGATTAAAGGCACGGCAAGTGCGATCTACCGTGCCTTGCGAGGCCGGTTCTATGTCAGAGCCGGTGACCGTGCATTGCGTGAGGCGCTCAGTGACGTGCTCGGCAGCGTCACCATGCTCGACGTGTACGAGAGGCGCGGCATCTCGCTCTCGATTCCAACCGTGCTGATGAAGACCCACCGCGCCTGGGTGTTTAAGAAAACGCCTAAGAGTGGTGTCCGCGACGACCTCTACCCCTTGGTGGATGTCTGTCTCGCATCAAGCGCCGCCCCGATCTACCGGTCGCTCGCCGCGATCAGCGATCCCATGGCGACTCACGGACAGAAGCAGGTCTTCGCCGACGGCGGTCTCTGGGCGAACAACCCGATCCTCGTCGGATTGGTCGACGCCCTGATGGTGGCCGACCGGGATCAGCCGATTGAGATCTTCTCGCTGGGGACCTGCTCAAGGCCGGAGGGAGAGCACATCGAAGGGCGGAAGACCCATCGCTCCATGCTCGAATGGAAGCTCGGGGCGGACGTCGCTCCCCTCAGCATCTCTGCCCAGGAATTCGCCTACGACAACATGGCGCGACTTCTCTCGAACGTCCTCACCGACCTTGGCAGGCCTGTGCGAACACTCCGGTTCCCCAAGAAGGATGTGCCCGCCGAGATGCTGAAGTTCCTCGCGCTGGACGACGCGCGGAAGGGCGCCATGGACCGTCTGGTCCAACAGGCCTGCTCGGACGCGGACATCACCAAGAGCTCCTGCGACGACCCCCGCAGCGAGGAAGGCCGGATGGTCAAAACCCTCATGTTGGACCTCCCGGCGATGCCGGCTGGCGGCATAACCTGGGAGAGCACACGATGAGAGACACTAACGACCAGGTCCGCGGCTTCCACAAGGAGCGCGTGCGGATGAACGACGACGGCCGCGCCGATATCCTGTCGAAGGCCAAAGCAAATCGGAAGCGGCTGCGCAAAGGCCTAGAGCGCGACGACAAGCCTGCCCCGTTCGGCTCGCAGACGCAGGGCTCCTACGCCATGCGGACCATGATCCAGGATGGCGATGGCGACTTCGACATCGATGACGGCGTTTACTTCGAGAAAGAAGATCTGGTGGGCGCGCGCGGCGGCGACATGTCGGCCCTAGACGCACGCAACATGATCTGCGCCGCGCTTCAGGACGACCTCTTCAAGGACAAGCCGGAGGTGCGCAAGAATTGCGTCCGGGTCTACTACAGTGCAGGCTACCACGTGGACGTGCCGGTTTACCGGCGGATCCGGACGACGAACGCCTGGACCGGTGCCGTCACCGTGACCTACGAGCTCGCGGGCGCGACTTGGAAGGCCTCCGACGCCCTCAACGTCACCAAGTGGTTCAAGCAACGCAACAAGGACCTCTGCAGCGACGCTTCGACAAACGGCGACCGTGGTCAGTTCGTCAGGGTCGTGCGCCTGGTCAAGGCTTTCGCTCGCAGCCGTCCCCACTGGAGAGGCAAGATCGCCAGCGGCTTCGCGCTGTCGCGGTTGGTCAGTGACCATTTCGTCGAGCGCGTGGGACGAGATGACGAGGCGCTGCGGGATGTCCTCCGCGCTATCCGCGACCGCCTGGCCTGGAACAGTGCTGTCGATCATCCGACCCTGGACGAGCGCATCGTCGAGGCCGGCGATTCCAAGACAGCCTTCCTCCGCAAGAAGCTGACCGACAAGCTCGCTCACCTTGATGTGCTCGACGACCCCGACTGCAGCCACGAGGAGGCGATGAAGGCCTGGGACGACTTCTTCTACTCCGACTACTTCTCGATGCAGCCCGACCCGGAGGACGAGAAGGACCTCGACCAGAAGACCAGCGGCCCGGCCGTCATCAAGTCCGGCGGGCACGGTTACGCGTGACCATCCACTTCCCGCTGGTGGCCGCCCACCCGCTCGATGCGGTCGATGCCTGGTTCCAGGACTTGGGACCACGGTACATCGGCCGCATTGCGCCCGATGACCCGCTCCTACGAGTTCAAACAGCCTCGGCAGGCTGGCGGGTCCGGACGCTCGGACGGGAACTCGTCACCGTCGTTGACCAAGCCTTCCCCTTTTCGCGACCGAGCGTCTACCTGCGCAACGTTGCCGGTCGGCTGCCGCACGTTGAGCATGACGGGAAGCTGTGCCTGCGTAACCCTGCGGTGCCTTCGGATCCTGTAACGGCGATAGCCTCCGCCTTGGGTGAAGCCCGGCAACTTCTGCGCGACATCTCGGCAGGCGCGGAAGAGGACGACTTCCAGGAGGACTTCGGCCTCTACTGGGCTCAAGACGCAACAAGTAGTCGGAAGGCCCGGTTGCTCCTGCCCCAAGAACGGGGCACAAGCTACGCAACATGGTTCAGCACAGACCAGGCCGTCTATGTCTTCGCGTCGGGTTCCGAGGCACGCCGCTGGTGGATGCATCGCTACGGCACCGATCTTACCAAGCTTCGGCGAACGGCGGCGATAGAGTTAACAAGCCTGCCTCATCCCGAGAGCTACCCGTCGACGGGTGCAGAACTCTGGAGCCTCGTTGAGCAGCGGTCGGAGCATGGGGTCGATGTCCTTGGAGAGCTGCTCCTGCAGGCTCCTAAGAGCTTCCCCCTCGTGTTGATGGGTGCGGCGCCGTCGGGCCGTCGGCACGAAGTCGTCATTGTCCTTGCTCGACCGCTGGACCTCAAAGGTATCCCGTTAAGCCGCCGGGAGCTGGAGCGAGGATTTGATCGTGGGAAGGCACCTGCCGAGACCATTTGCGGTCGGTACACGCTGGCACGCCTGAAGAGCGTTGCACTCGACGCAGCGAACACGCGCCTGCCGTACGTCGAGCGCGACCGGCTTGCACAGGCCCGTGTCGCTATCGTCGGATGCGGTGCCTTGGGATCAGGCGTGGCACGACTTCTTGCAAAGTCCGGTGTCGGACATCTCGTCATGGTAGACCCCGAAGCACTTGGCTGGGAGAACATCAGGCGGCACCAACTTGGGGCTGGCCATGTCGATTGCGCAAAGGCGGCTGCCCTTGCCCAAGCCATAGCGCAGGAAAACCCTGACATCGGCTCAACGTCATCTTACGACACAAGCGTACAGGCCCTACTCGAAGCGAATCCAACGGCGCTGGCGAGCCTTAATCTGGTCGTTTCTTGTACCGCCGATTGGGCAGCCAATTCCGCGCTCGATCATCATCTCTCGCAACAAGCCGATGGACCGGTCGCGCTCTACGCATGGATGGAGGCGCACGCACTGGCGTCCCATGCCGTGCTGATCATGCCCGGTGGATCGTTCCGGGCCGGCTTTGATCCAGCCGGCCATCCCCGCATGGCTGCGTCGGTGAGCCAGAAGCCCGCTCCAGCCGAGTGCGGGGGAATGACTTCGCCCTTTGGAGCTGTTGAGCTTAGCTACGCCGAGACGCTTGCGAGCCGGCTTGCCTTGGATTTCCTTCGCGGCAGATGCGACAAAACCGTTTGGCGCACGTGGTTGACCGATGCGGGCTCTCTCGAAGATGCGGAAGGTTCTTGGACCGATGCTTGGACTGCCGCACGGGGAAGGCCAGCGTCCCTCGGAGAGATGGCTGCTGGACCGTGGTGGGAATGAAAATGGAGGCCGTGACGTACCTCGTGGGCGATCTACGCCTGCGTATCACGGCCGACGCTCTGCGAACCTTTGATACCCATAGACAGAGGCGGTGCTACCAGCGGGAGGCTGGCGGACAGCTATTTGGTACCATCCGTTCCGGCAGATGGGTGGTTCTTGAGGCGACGGGGCTGAGGAAGGGCGACCGTCGGTCGCTCTTTGGCTTCTGGCCGAACCGCGCCTCCGAGCAGCGGGAGATCCACGCCTTCCACGCCCGTGGACTTGATTACCTCGGCGACTGGCATACCCACCCAGAAGACCATCCTACGCCCTCGCCGAAAGATTTAGTGACAATCGCCGGCATCGTGCGAGAGTCGAAGCACCATCTGCCGGGCTTTCTCCTCTGTATTGTCGGGCGGACTGAATTTCCTGATGGGCTCTGGCTATCACTCCACACACGTACAGGAGAGGCTAAAGCGGCGAAGCTAAACAGAAAGGCGTCGGGGAAACCGAAGAATATTACCATGGAGCTGTATACGTCGACGAGCGCTACTTCGTAAGCGTTGCTGGCCTCGCAAGCCTGCGAGTTTTTCGTCGGCACAGCCGCTTCTTCGAACCCATAGTAGAGCCGGACCATGCCGCCCGTCAGAGCCTTGGCCTGGAGATGTCGCAGCGCCTGTCCCGCGCCTGATCGCTCATCCGCCTCGTCATGGTAGTCGAAGATGCTCTGGACGCCGGCCAGTCCATCGACGGCCGGATGGATGAGTACACGGATTTGGTCGACGAGCCCGGCCTTGAGGATGGCTCCTTTAATGGCCGCGCCACCCTCTACTAGGATGGTCTCGATGCCGAAGGTCTCGTCGAACGCGTCTAGGGCCTCGGCAAGGTAATTGCCGTCCGAGCCGGCGAACAGGTAGGAGACGCAGACCTCGCGCAGCCCGGCGAGGTAGGCGTCGAACACGGCCTCCGAGAGCACCGCGACGGCGTGCCCGGCCGCATTCATGGGTGGCCTTCCTTTCGGAGCGGCCAGATCAGGACTGCCATGGGACCTAACCCGCGCAGCTGACCGGTTGAACGAATCCTGTGGGTAGAGGCGGAAGTCCGCTGCGCAGTCCAAACAACAAAACTCATGAATTTTGCACCAGCTCAGGTGGATGTGGTATCGACGGGAATGTCATCGCCGAGCTCACCGCAGACCCGCTCAACGACCAAACCTGGTCGCAATGATCCTTGTTGGTGCAATTCTGGAAAGAAATATAAGTATTGTCACTTCGATGCCGATCGGGATAGACTGGTTACGGTCAATCTCGATTTGCATCCTCCTGGCACTCCCGCTCAAATAAATTACAAAGACGATATTCTAAATCTTACAACTCGCCTATCGGCGCCCATTAAGCGCTTCTGCGCAGACAATGATTTCTACTTTTTCGGATCAACTTTTACATTGGGCGACTTAGAAAACGCCAATAAGAAACTTGACGATGGAAGTCTAACAAGAGAACACCTGATCGATACTTGCAAGGAGCGTCTTACAAGAGATGACGCTGCCAAATACATGGATGACGCTTGCAGTAAGTTTGACAGCTTCTCTGGTCGCGATAAGATCTTGAAGGATGCCGTAGAGGCTCATTTTGCGGGCAAGTATACTCTGTCTGCGCCAGCTCTCTTCGCTCAGCTAGAGGGCATTCTCAGAAAGGTCGGAGCGTTAGAGTACAAGGACACTTTCAAGCCGACAATCAAGCGAGATATTTGGGATAACAGATTACTTTTTTCCTTAAAGGACAGCGCACAACTATTCAATGGCTATATCTCTAGACTGTATGAAGGACAGAAGGACGAGCCTTTTAATAGGAACACCGTTTTGCACGGAGAAAGAACCGATTACGATACAGAGGATAACTCATTAATATTAATCCTATGCATTCTTGAAGTTAGAACTTTTCTTTGGTTCGAGGAAAACACAAAGCCGTTAGTTTAGGCGCCAGTCGAAGCGCTGTGCTACCGAGGTCGAGGTCCTTACCGAGACGCTCGCGCCCCCGCGGCGGCGAAGGGGTCGCGCAGTTTAAGGTCGTGCCTGTTACGAAGCGCCACCATGGCTTCATCGGCAGCCCTTTGCCCGCTGTCGTGAGCCCCGTGGGCCGTCGTAAAGTCGTGCGGGTGCGTCGCCTCGCCCGCGAAGAAGATCCGGTCCTCGAAGGGCTGGGCCAGCCGTGTCCGCGCCTGTGACCGGCCTGGCAGGGCGCAGCTATACGCGCCGCCGATGGACGCCATCCGGCTCCATGAGGTCGCCGCGATCGGACGGACGGCCGACGCCACGTCGCTGCCGAACAGGGCGGCCAATTCGGCCGAGACGTGGGCACAGCCGGCGGCCGGGCCCTCCTCCTCGATTAGACGGGCTCCTTCCCCGCCTAGGAATGCCTCAATGACCGGCTAGGAGCCTGTCCGAGTAACGGGGTCTGAGGCCGGGGTTAGAGGGTGCGAGACCCGAGCAGAGGCTCCGGCTTAGCGGGCTCAGCGGCCGG
>NZ_JAVDVV010000020.1:0-91958 GCF_031457035.1 Methylobacterium sp. BE186 | reverse complement strand
ACCGACTTGCCCGAGCCGGTGGTGCCGGCCACGAGCAGGTGCGGCATGCGGGCGAGGTCCGCGATGATCGGCTCGCCGCCGATGTTCTTGCCCAGGCACAGCGCGAGCTTGTGCTTGCTCTCGCAGAAGTCGGGGGCCGACAGGAGTTCGCGCAGATAGACGGTCTCGCGCATCTCGTTCGGCAATTCGATGCCGATGACGTTGCGGCCGGGCACGACGGCGACGCGGGCGGAGACGGCGGACATCGAGCGCGCGATGTCGTCGGACAGGCCGATCACGCGGCTCGACTTGGTGCCGGGGGCGGGCTCCAGCTCGTAGAGGGTGACGACGGGACCCGGCCGCACGGCCAGGATGTCGCCCCGCACCCCGAAATCCTGCACCGTCTGCTGGAGGTTGAGCGCGTTCTGCTCCAGCACGTCGGCATCGACTTCCTCGCTCTCGCTCTCCTCCGGCAGGGCGAGCAGTTCGAGGGAGGGATACTCGTAATCGGCGTTCTCGAACGCCGCCACGGCCAGGTGGCGGCCGGCCGGGATCAGGTGGCTGCGCGGCTCCGGCAGGACGGCGCGCGGCGCGACCACCGGCAGCGCCGGGGCAGGGGAGGGGACCTCGGGAGCAGGCTGCACCTCGATCTCCGGCGCGCCCGCGTCGACGGGCTCCGCGACCGCCTCGGCGGCGGGGATCTCGGCCTCGGGAACCGCCTTGGTGCGCAGGAGGACGGGGCGCGGCGCGATCGGCAGGGCGGCCGGGCGGGGCGGAGCGAGGGCGGCCATCACGGCCGGAGCCGCTTCGGGCGCGGATGCCATGTCGGCCGATGCCGTGGCCTCCGGCGTCGCGGGCGGGCGGGCGGGGCGGATCGCGGCGCGGGCCGCCATCGCCGAGAGGGCATTGCGCGCCGCGGGGGGCGCGACGGGGGCCGGAGCGGGCGCGGAGCCGGGGCCGAAGACCAGGGACAGGGAGGGGCGGGCGGCCGGCGTCGGCACGGTCCCGGCGGGGGATGCTTCGACGATCGCCGCCTCGGGCGCCGACGCGCTGCCGACGTCCGGAGTGTTCGCCGGGCGCGGGGCCTGCATGTTCTCGAAGCGCACGAGACGCTCCAGCACGTAGACCGGGTTCGGCGGCAGCGAGCGCAGATGCGAGATGTCGAGCGGCATCGAGACGAACCGCGACACAGGGATGGCGGAGGCGACGGCCGCAGGCGCGACCTCGACGGGCGGCTCGGGGAGGGCGGGCGGGGCGGTCTCGGCCTGGATCGCGGCCCAGACCTCGGCGGAGGTCCAGTCCGGGTTGTCGAACCAGGGCTTCACCGCCGACCAGTCGGGCAGGTCGGACCAGTCCCGCTCCTCGGCCGCAGGGGCCGGGATCGGCAGGGCCGCGGCGGGGATCGCCGTTGCGGTGGCCGCGTCCGCCCCCCGCGTCGGGCGGCGGTCGGGCGTGCGGAAGAAGCGGACGCCGGGGGGCGCGACGAAGGGCTGGCGCCACAGGGGCAGCGGGGCCTCGGGCGGCGGGGCCGCCGCGGCGACCGCGGCCTCCTCGGCGGCGCGCTCGGCGGCGACGCGCTCCGCCTCCTGCTCCGCGGCGGCAGCGAGGAGGGCGGCCTGGGCCTCGGCATGGGCGCGGGCGAGCGCCTCGCGCTCCGCGTCGAGGGCGCGCTGGCGGCGCTCCTGCAGGATCGTGTCGGGCGTCCGCGTGTAGCGCACGGAGGCCGGCACGGGAGCGGGGGCCGGAACCGGCGCGGGGGCGCCCTCGGGCGTGATCGCGGCGGGGCGGCGGGGCGAACGGATCAGGACGCCGGGCCCCGAGGCAGCGACGTCGATGCGGCTCTCGGGCCGGGCCGGCGGCTGTGTCAGCATGTCGGGATGCGCCCGGTCGTCGAAGACGTGCTCGGGCCAGGCGCCCGTCGAGGCGGTGGACCAGGTCTCGCGCGGGGCGGCCGCGTCCCCGGCCTCGTGCGACCAGTCCGGCTGCGGGGGCACGTAGCGCGGCACGTCCGGCGGCACGGGGACCGGCTCGCCGGCACGGTCGCGGCCGACCAGGGCCTGCGGCGCGGTGAGCCAGCTCGGCGCCGGGCGGGTTCCGGCGATGGCGTAGCTGGGACGCGGCGTGCCCGCGAGCCGGCGGGTCAGGCTCGCGCGGAGCGACATCAGCCGGTTGGCGAGGGCGCCGATCGACAGGCCGGAGCGGTCACCGCCCCGGCCGGGGCGGGAGGGATCACGGAGAGAGTAGGGAGGCCGTCCCGATGCGCGCATGGGTTCTCAGGATTACTCTGAAACGGGGGTCCGCCCGCGGGGGCGGCTCCCCGCCAGTTAGGCCGATCGTCGTTAACAGACGCTTGAACCGGCCCGCCCGGGCCCGGCCTTCGGCCGATCCGGTCCGCGGCGTCGGCCTGCCCTGCGGCCCCTCCCCTGGAGGCCGGAGCCTGCCCGCACTACCCTCTTCCCCTCGACCACCCGTCACCTGAGGTCCGCTGCCGCCGTGCCCGAGCCCGCCACCCCGAGCTTCCGCTCGCTCTACCGCCACGGCCTGGCCCGGGTCGCGGCCTGCACCGGCCGCAGCCACCCGGCCGAGCCGGCCCGCAACCTGCAGGAGATTGTGAGCCTCGCAGGCGAGGCGCACAGGAAGGGTGCGGTGCTCGCCGTATTCCCCGAGCTCGCGCTCTCGGCCTACGCGATCGAGGATCTGTTCCTGCAGGACACGCTCCTCGACGCGGTCGAGGCGGCCGCGGTCGACCTCGTCGCGGCATCGGGCGCGCTTCGCCCCCTCCTCGTGGTCGGCGCGCCGCTGCGCTGGCGCAGCCGCATCTACAATTGCGCCCTGGCGGTTCAGGGGGGCCGGCTCCTCGGAATCGTGCCGAAGAGCTACCTGCCGAATTACCGGGAATTCTACGAGAAGCGCCACTTCGCCTCCGGTGCCGGGATCGCGGGCGAGACGATCCGGGTCGGCGGCCTCGAGGCGCCCTTCGGCACCGACCTGATCTTCGAGGCCGAGGATTTGGCGGGCCTCAGCGTCGGGATTGAGATCTGCGAGGATCTCTGGGTGCCGGAAGGGCCGGGAATGCGTGCGGCGCTCGCGGGCGCGAGCGTCCTGGCCAACCCCTCGGGCAGCCCGATCACCGTCGGCCGGGCGGATGCCCGCGAGCTGCTCTCGCGGGCCGCCTCGATGCGCGGCCTCTGCGCCTACGTCTACGCGGCGGCGGGGCTCGGCGAATCCACGACCGACCTGTCCTGGGACGGGCAGACCAGCGTCGACGAGCTCGGGCAGCGGCTCGCCGAGGGCGAGCGCTTCGCGGCCGGCCCCCTCGTCACCTTCGCCGACATCGACCTGGAGCGGATCGCGCAGGACCGTCTCCAGTCCGGCAGCTTCGACGACAATGCCCGCACCCGCGAGGGGACCTACCGGCGCGTCCCCTTCCGCGCCGACCCGCCCGGGGACGATCTCGGCCTGATGCGGGCCATCGAGCGCTTCCCCTTCGTGCCGGCCGACCCCGCCCGCCTCGCGCAGGATTGCTACGAGGCCTACAACATCCAGGTGGCGGGGCTCCTGAAGCGCCTGGAGGCGACGGGCACGAGGAAGGTCGTGATCGGCGTCTCGGGCGGCCTCGACTCGACGCACGCCCTCATCGTGGTGGCCAAGGCCCTCGACCGGCTCGGCCTGCCGCGCTCTAACATCCTCGCCTACACCCTGCCGGGCTTCGCCACCTCGGACGCGACCAAGGGCAACGCCCACGCCCTGATGAAGGCGATCGGCTGCACGGCCGCCGAGATCGACATCCGCCCGGCCGCCCGCCAGATGCTGACCGACATGGGCCACCCGTTCGGGCGGGGCGAGGCGGTCTACGACGTCACCTTCGAGAACGTGCAGGCGGGCCTACGCACGGATTACCTGTTCCGCCTCGCCAACCAGAACGGCGCCATCGTGATCGGCACCGGCGACCTCTCGGAGCTCGCCCTCGGCTGGTGCACCTACGGCGTCGGCGACCAGATGAGCCATTACGGCGTCAACGCGGGCGTGCCCAAGACCCTGATCCAGCATCTGATCCGCTGGGTGATCGGGACGGGCCAGTTCGAGGCCGAGGTGGGGCGGATCCTGCAGGCGATCCTCGACACCGAGATCTCGCCGGAACTCGTGCCGGCGGAGGCCGATGCGGGCCCGCAGAGCACGGAGGCCAAGATCGGCCCCTACGCGCTGCAGGATTTCAACCTGTTCTACACGCTGCGCTACGGGTTCCGGCCCTCCAAGATCGCCTTCCTCTCGCTCCACGCCTGGGGGAACCGGGAGGCCGGGATCTGGCCGCCGGACTTTCCCGACGCGAAGCGCGGCGCCTACGAACTCGCCGAGATCCGTCACTGGCTCGGCGTCTTCCTCGGGCGCTTCTTCGGCTTCAGCCAGTTCAAGCGCTCGGCCCTTCCCAACGGGCCGAAGGTCTCGGCCGGGGGCGCCCTCTCTCCTCGAGGCGACTGGCGAGCGCCCTCGGACGCGAGCGCCGCGATCTGGCTCGCCGAACTCGAGCGCAACGTTCCCGAAACCTGATCGACACAAACGCGACGGATTGTGCGACTATGCCTCGCCCGGTCCTGACCCCGCGATTCACGGCCTTCGGGCCCCGCGGGAATCCGTGCCGCTGCAGGAGCCCGGAACGCTTCGGCCGGTGATCTACCGGCCCGCGCGCTCTCCGGCGGCCAAGCGGAGGTGAGCCGATGCGAAGCTACAACCTGTTCCGGCTCAAGAGCGTCGAGGGCCTGTGCTGCGCCGTGCCGGAAGCCTGCGCCGTGCCCGCCTTCCTCGGCGGAGGCCGCTGGACCTTCGGCGGCAAGCTCGACGACCATGGCCCCGCCCCCCTCGATTTCGACGGCCGGGCGGCCGACACGGCGATCCGCTTCAACGGCTTCTACCTGTTCCAGACGGTGGACAGACGCTTCACCTGCCCGTGAGACTTGCGCGGGTCTGGGATCGCGGCGAGCATTCCTTAAGGGCTGCCATGCGAGGTTGCGGCCGCTGACGGATCTCTAGAGGCCGACCGATGTCGGAAAACCGCAAGGAGGCGCGCCAGAGGGTCTTCCTCAAGGGGCGCATCATCTTCAACAACAACGCGTCGAGCATGGATTGCCTCGTGCGCGACCTGTCCTCCGCAGGCGCTCGCCTCGCGCTCAGCGAGACGACGACGCTGCCGGAGATGTTCGATCTCTACATCCCGCAGAAGGAGCGGACCTACCGCGCCCATCTGCGCTGGCGGCGCCCGGACGGAATCGGGATCACCTTCGTCGACGAGCCGGCGCGGCCGGAATCGGCTGCCGCGGCGGCGCCTGCGGCTGAGGACGCCTCGATCGCGGTACTGCTGCGCCGGGTGAGCGAGCTCGAGGCGGAGAACGCGACCCTCCGCCGGCTGCTGGCCACGATGGCGCAGGGCAGCCCGCCCGCGAGCGCCGCCTGAGCCTCAGGAGGGGTCGGCCGCACCGAACGCGAACGGGGTGAGGGCTTCCCGGTCCTCGCCGAATGAGCCGCGCCCCTGAGCCTCTCCGGACCGGGAGAGGGAACCCGCGCCCCACCCGGCCGCGGCGGCCTCAGCCCTCGCCGGCCTTGAGCGCCGCGCGGATGCGCTCGGCATGCTCGGCGAGCAGGTCGGGATCGGCCATGCCGCCCTCGTGGCGCTTCAGCGGCACGCCCTCGCGGCGGGGCACGATGTGGACGTGCAGGTGGAACACCGTCTGCCCGCCAGCCGGCTCGTTGTACTGGAAGATCGTCAGCCCATCCGCGGCGAAGGCCGCCTTCACGGCCCGCGCCACCCGCTGCACGCTCGCCGCGAGCGCGGCGAGGGAGGCCGGATCCGCGTCGAGGAGCCCCCGCGCCGGCGCCTTGGGGATCACGAGCGTGTGGCCCTCGCCCTGAGGCATCACGTCCATGAAGGCGAGGGTGGCCTCGTCCTCGTAGACCTTGTGGGCCGGGATCTCGCCCCGGAGGATCCGAGCGAAGATGTTGTCCGGGTCGTAGGGCGCGCGCGGCGCCGGGCTATCGGTCGTCATGGCGTCTCCGGAATGTCGCGCCCGCACGATGCACGCGGCGCCGGCCCGCGTCCACGGGAGCGCGTGGCCCGATTCCGCCCGAACCCGCGCCCCTCCCGCGGCGTTGTGCCACCACGCATGACGGCAAGGCTTGGCCGGCGAGATGTCCGGTCGTCAGGGAAACGGAGAGCATGGCCCACGAGAGCACGAGCGCCATCTACACCGCGGCGGGCGCCAACCTCGCCATCGCGGCCGCGAAATTCGTCGGCGCCGTCCTCACGGGCAGTTCCGCGATGCTCGCCGAGGGCGTTCACTCCCTCGTCGACACCGCGAACCAGATCCTGCTCCTCGTGGGCCTGAAACGGGCGAAGAAGCCGGCCGATACGCGCCACCCGTTCGGCTACGGGCGCGAGGTCTACTTCTACGCCTTCATCGTCGCGCTGTTCATCTTCCTCGGCGGCGGTGCCTTCGCGATCTACGAGGGCATTCACAAGATCGGGCACCCGGAGCCCGTCGAGAACGCGGTCATCCTCGGCCATCACGTCTCGGGCTTCTGGGTGAACCTCGCGATCCTGGGCTTCGCCGTCGCGGCGGAGGGGTATTCCTGCTACGTCGCAATCCGGTCGTTCTGGGCGGAGAAGGGCGAGCGCCCGCCGATCACCGCGATCCGCCGCAGCAAGGACCCCGCCCTGTTCACGGTGCTGGTGGAGGACGTCGCGGCGCTCCTCGGCCTGATGATCGCGATCATCGGCGTGGTGCTCTCGGATGTGCTCGCAATGCCCGTCCTCGACGGCTGGGCCTCGATCGGGATCGGTCTCGTCCTGATCGGCATGGCGATCTTCCTGATGATCGAGACCCACGGCCTGCTGATCGGCGAAGCGGCCGATCCCGAGATCGTGGCGGCGATCCGGGAGGTAGCCCGCGCCGAGACCGGCGTCCACCACGTCAACGAGGTGCTGACGCAGCATCTCGGCCCCGACGACATCCTGGTCAACGTCAGCCTCGATGTGGACGACGGCCTCAGCGCCGGCGAGGTCGAGCGCATGGTCGAGCGCCTCGACCAAGCCCTCAAGGGGCGGCACCGCAAGGTGCGGCGAGTCTTCGTGGAGATCCAGGCGCGCAGCGCGGCGGAGGCGCAGATCCGGGCCGTGCAGGCCGCGCGGGCCTGAGTCAGATCCCCTCGCCGTAGATCCCGTCGCGTTCGGCCAAGGCCGCGATGATCGCCGCCTCCAGCGCCTCGGGCTTCGCCTGGGGTGGGTAGCGCCCGATCACGCGGCCGTCGCGCCCGACGAGGAACTTCGTGAAGTTCCACTTGATGGCCTGCGTGCCGAGCAGCCCCGGCATCTCCGCCTTGAGATGCACGAAGAGCGGATCGGCATTCGCCCCGTTCACCTCGACCTTTCCGAGGACGGGGAAGCTGACCTCGTAGGTCAGGCTGCAGAAGCGGGCGATCTCGTCCGCGTCGCCGGGCTCCTGCGCGCCGAACTGGTTGCAGGGAAAGGCGAGCACCGCGAGACCCGCCTCGCGGTGGCGGCGCCAGAGCGCCTCCAGCCCTTCGTATTGCGGAGTGAAGCCGCATTTCGAGGCCGTGTTGACGATGAGCACGACCTTGCCGCGGTAGCGCTCCAGCGGGTGGGGGGTGCCGTCGGCGGCCTCGGGCGTGAAGTCGTGGATCGTGCTGCTCATGGGGCCCCCTCATGCCCTGCGGAGGACGCCCGAGGGAAGAGGCGGGCGTCCCTTCGGTCAGGCGGCGGTGCGCCGCTCGACCAGCCGCGCGAGGTAGGCGCTGCCGAGCGGGATGATGCTGTCGTCGAAATCGAAGGCGGCATTGTGCAGGCCGGGTCCCGGCGTGCCGCCGAGCCAGGCATAGGCGCCGGGCACCGCCATCACCATGTCGGCGAAATCCTCGCTGCCCATGCGGGGCACGCAATCGGCCTCGACGTTCTCGGCGCCGAACAGTTCGGTGGCGATTTCGGCTGCGGCCGCCGCCTGCTCGGCGCGGTTCTCGAGGACCGAGAACGTGTCGCGGATCTCGACCTCGATCTCGGCGCCGTAGGCCGCGGCGAAGCCCCTCGCCAGATCGCGGATGCGGAGGCCGGCCATCTCCCGGATCGCACCGTCGAAGGTCCGGATCGTGCCGGCGAGATGGGCGGCTTCGGGAATGACGTTGTAGGCCGCGCCCGCGTGGATCTGGGTGATCGAGACGACGCAGGATTTCAGCGGATCGGCGTTGCGCGAGACGATCGACTGCATGGCCTGCGCGAGCGCGGTCGCCACCACGATCGGGTCGATGCCCCGTTGCGGCTCGGCGGCGTGCGCGCCGCGCCCCTGGATGCGGATGTCGAAGAAGTCGGCCGCCGCCATGATCGGGCCGGTCCGGGTCTTGAGGCGGCCGTGTGGGCCGTTCGGGGCGTTGTGGAGCGCGTAGATCTCGTCGACGGGGAAGCGCTCGAACAAGCCGTCGCGGATCATGGCGCGGGCGCCGCCCAATCCTTCCTCGGCCGGCTGGAAGACGAAGATGGCGGTGCCGTCGAAGTCGCGGGTCTCGGCGAGGTAGCGGGCGGCGCCGACGAGCATCGTCGTGTGCCCGTCATGCCCGCAGGCGTGCATTTTGCCCGGCACCGTCGAGCGGTAGGGCAGGTTCGTCGCCTCCTCAATCGGCAGCGCGTCGAGTTCGGCCCTGAGCCCGATCCGCCGGCCGTTGTCGGAGCGGCCCTTCAGCACGCCGACGACGCCCGTGCCCCCCAAGCCCCGGTGCACCTCGATGCCGTAGCCCTGCAGCAGGTCGGCGACGATGCCGGAGGTCCGCACCTCCTCGAAGCCGATCTCCGGGTGGGCGTGGATGTCGCGGCGGAGCGCCGTCAACTCCCCGGCATAGGTCTTGATGCGGTCGATCGGACTCATTCTCCGGTCTCCTCTCCGGCCTCCTGCCCGCAGGCGCGGCGGAACGGCGTCAGGGTGTCGAGGGCGTCCACGGCCTCCTCGACGTGGGCGCGCTCGCGCTTCAGGTAATCGGCCACCGCCCGGCGCAGGGCCGGGTCGGCGATGTCGTGGGCCGAGTGCATCAGCACCGGGCGGTAGCCCCGCGCGAGCTTGTGCTCGCCCTGGGCGCCGGCCTCGACGCGCTTGAGCCCACGCTGAATCGCGAAGTCGATCGCCTGATAATAGCAGACCTCGAAGTGCAGGAACGGATGGTCCTCGGTGCAACCCCAGTTGCGCCCGTAGAGGGCGGCGTCGCCGATGAGATTGAGGGCGCCGGCGATCGGCCGCCCCGCGCGGGAAGCGAGGATCAGGAGGACTCGGTCGGCCATGCGCTCGGACAGGAGCGAGAAGAAGCGCCTGTTCAGGTAGGGCCGGCCCCATTTCCGGCTCCCCGTGTCCATGTAGAACTGGAAGAAGGCGTCCCAGTGGGACTCCTTGAGGTCCGAGCCGGTCAGGTGCTCGATCGTGACGCCGGCCGACACGGCCTCCCTGCGCTCGCGCCGGATCGCCTTTCGCTTGCGGGAGGCGAGCGCGGCGAGAAAGTCCTCGAAGCTCGCGTAGCCCCTGTTCTCCCAGTGGAACTGCTGGTCGGTCCGCTGCAGGAAGCCGAGCGCCCCGGCCTGCTCCCACTCGCGCGCGCGCATGAAGGTGACGTGGATCGAGGAGGCCTGCGCCTCGGCACGCAGGGCCCGCAGGCCGGCGACGAGACCGGAGACGGCGACGTCCGGGTCCTCGCCCGGCGCGATCAGGAAGCGCGGGCCGGTGACGGGGGTGAACGGCACGCTCACCTGCAGCTTCGGATAATAGCTGCCGCCCGCCCGCTCGTAGGCGTCCGCCCAGCCGTGGTCGAACACGTACTCACCCTGGGAATGGGACTTCAGGTAGCAGGGCGCGACGCCGATCAGGCGCTCGCCCCGCTCCACCGCCACGTGCAGCGGCAGCCAGCCGCTGCGGCGGGAGACGCAGCCCGAATCCTCGAGCGCCGACAGGAAGGCGTGCGAGACGAAGGGATTGAAGGTCTCGTCGCCGGCCGAGAGCGTCTCGGCCGAGGTGGCGCAGGCATCCCACGCGGCGGCCCCGATCTCCCCGAGGCCGGTGACCGCGCGAACCCGAAGCTCCGCCGCAGCGGCCTCGGCCGCACTCCCGCGTTCGTCCATGCGGGCCAATCTAGACACCCGGGGAGGGTGGGCAAGCGGAGGGGCGGGGAGGCGAGGTCGCAGGCCTTCCGCGATCCTGGCGCCACTCACCACTCCCGAGCGGGAGAGGGCGTGCGTCGCGCCTCGTCCGGCATTAGGGCCGGAAGCCTTCGAACACCATCTGGTCGGCGTGCTCGCGCGCGCGGCGGCGCTGATCGTCGGTGCGGACCGTCCAGGTCATCACCGGCCGCCCCCCGAGGAGCCGGGCGAGATTGGTCGGCGCGCAGGGGAGGTCGTCGACCCGCCAGGACAGGAAGTCCGGCCGCGTCTCGTCGAAATGCAGCAGGTTCGAGAGGGAGCGGCGCAGCCTGTCGGACATCGGGCCGTAGGCCGGGTCGTCCTGCGTCGTCTCGGCGACGATGCCGCGGGGGATCGTCGGGGCCAGCTCCCGCAAGGCCGCGACGATCCCGGGATCGAAGGATTTCAGCGCCACGGGCCCGTCGTAGCGCAAGACCGTCTCGACGACGCGCCGGGTCAGCGTCAGGTCGCCGGAATAGACCGACTTGATCTCGACGATGAGGGGAACCCGGCCGGCGATCTCGGCCAGGAATTGCGCCAGCGTCGGGATGCGCTCAGGCGTGCCGGCGACCGTCAGCGTCCCGAGTTCCGCCGCGGGGCGCGAGGCGATGGGGTGCGTGGCCTCTGTGAGGCGGCCGAGCGCGGCGTCGTGGAACACCATCGCTTCGCCATCCGCGCTCGGCTGCACGTCGCACTCGATCGCGTAGCCCCCCGCGATCGCGGCGCGGGCCGCCGCGACCGTGTTCTCGGGGACGCCCTCCGCCCGGCCGTGCAGGCCCCGGTGTGCGATCGGGCGCGCCGTCAGCCAGGCGGGAGCGTTCGGCGTCACTCAGGCGACCTCGAACATCGCCTCGACCTCGACCGCCGCGTCGAGGGGCAATTCGGCAACGCCCACCGTCGAGCGGGCGTGGCGTCCGCGGTCGCCCAGCACCTCCACCATCAGGTCCGAGGCCCCGTTCATGATCGGGGCGAGGCCGGAGAAGCTCGGCACCGCGTTGATGAAGCCGCCGAGCCGCACGCAGCGGGCGACCGCGTGGTCGAGGTCGCCCACCGCCGCCTCGAGCTGCGCCAGCACGTTGAGGGCGCAGAGGCGGGCCGCGGCGATCCCGGCCTCGGCCGAGACCTCCGCGCCGAGCTTGCCCACATGGTCGGGGGCGAGCTTGCCGTCCGGCCCGAAGCAGATCTGGCCCGAGATGACGACGAGGTTGCCCGTGCGCACGAAGGGCACGTAGTTCGCGACAGGCGCCGCGGCCTTCGGCAGGGTGAGGCCCAAGCGCTCCAGACGTTCCTTCACCGAACTCATGTGCTTCCTCCCGCGTGGCGGCATGGCTGCCGCTCCGGCTCACAGCACAGGCGCGCCCCCGCGCGCAAGGGCGGCGCCTCCCGGGTCGCCCGGCGCAGCCTAAGTTTGAGGCATGTCGCTTCCGTGAACCCGCCCTGTGATTGACAGACGGGGCCGCTTTCATAGTAATCGCGCGCGTGCCGCCCCCTGACGAGGCGGCACTTTCATTTCGGGCGTGTCGCGAGGCGGCTCGCCGACGACCCGACCCAAGGCCAGACACGGAGACGGGAACGTGACCTCCGCCCTTCTGCCGACCTATGCCCGGGCCCCTATCGCGTTCGAGCGCGGCGAGGGGGCATGGCTCGTGGCGCGCGGGGGCGAGCGATACCTCGATTTCGGCGCCGGCATCGCCGTCAACGCGCTGGGCCACGCCCACCCCCACCTCGTCGCCGCGCTCACCGAGCAGGCGGGCAAGCTCTGGCACACCTCGAACCTGTTCGAGATCCCGGAGGGCGAGCGTCTGGGCCAGCGCCTCGTCGACGCCACTTTCGCGGATGTCGCCTTCTTCGCCAATTCCGGTGCGGAAGCGAACGAGGCCGCCATCAAGATGGCGCGCAAGTACCACGCGGCGGGCGGCCACCCGGAGCGGTACCGCATCATCACCTTCGAGGGCGCCTTCCACGGCCGGACGCTGGCCACCATCGCCGCGGGCGGACAGGCCAAGTACATCGAGGGCTTCGGCCCCAAGGTCGAGGGCTTCGATCAGGTGCCGACCGGCGATCTCGCGGCGCTCGAGGCCGCGATCACGCCGGAGACCGCCGCCCTGATGATCGAGCCCATCCAGGGTGAGGGCGGCCTGCGGGTGATCCCGCACGCGGACCTGCGCCGGCTGCGCGAGATCTGCGACGCACGGGGACTCCTTCTCGTCATGGACGAGGTGCAGACCGGCGTCGGGCGCACCGGCAAGCTGTTCGCCCACGAGTGGTCGGGGATCGCCCCCGACATCATGAGCGCGGCCAAGGGCATCGGCGGAGGCTTTCCGCTCGGCGTCTGCCTTGCCACGCGCGAGGCGGCCCGTGGCATGACGGCGGGCACTCACGGCACCACCTTCGGCGGGAACCCCCTCGCCATGGCGGTCGGCAACGCCGTCCTCGACGTGGTGCTGGCCGACGGCTTCCTGGATCACGTCCGCCGCACCGGCCTCCTGCTCAAGCAGAGGCTCGCCGCGCTGAAGGACCGGTACCCGCAGGTGATCCAGGAGATCCGCGGCGAGGGCCTGATGCTGGGCCTCAAGCTCGGCGTGCCGAACACCGATTTCACCGCGGCGGCCCGGGCCGAGCACCTCCTCGTCATCCCGGCCGGCGACAACGTGGTCCGCCTCCTGCCTCCGCTCATCGTGGGCGAGGCCGACGTCACGGCCGCGGTCGAGCGCCTGGAGGCGGCGGCCTCTTCCCTGGACCACCCCAAGGACACCCCTCTGCGCGGGGCGGCCGAGTAGGCGCGCCGCCCCCGGATCACCTGTTCTCAAAGATCGACCGAGATGAACGCCCAGACGAACGGGACCGCGAAGGTCCCCAGCGAGCCCCGGCCCCAGGCCGCCGGCCCCCGCCACTTCCTCGACCTCAAGGATTTCTCCGGCGCGGAACTGCGCGCGATCCTCGACGCGGCCGCCGCCATCAAGGGCCGCCGCCGCCGGGGCGAGCCGCCGGCCGAGCGGCCGCTCGCCGGCAAGACCCTGGCGATGGTGTTCGACCGGCCCTCCACCCGCACCCGCGTCTCCTTCGACGTGGCCATGCGCGAGCTCGGCGGCGAGACCCTGATGCTGACGGGCGGCGAGATGCAGCTCGGCCGCGGCGAGACCGTGGGCGACACCGCCCAGGTGCTCTCCCGCTTCGTCGACGCGATCATGATCCGTATCCTCGACCACGGGCTGATGCTCGAACTCGCCGAATCCGCCAGCGTGCCGGTGATCAACGCGCTCACCAAGGTCTCGCATCCCTGCCAGATCATGGCGGACGTGCTCACCTTCGAGGAGCATCGCGGGCCGATCCGCGGCCGCACGGTCGCGTGGTCGGGGGATGCCAACAATGTGCTGGCGAGCTGGGCCCACGCCGCCGCCCGCCTCGACTTCACCCTCAACATCGCCGCGCCCCCGGAACTGTCGGCCCCGCCCGCGCTGATCGCCTGGGCGAAGGAGCAGGGGGCGAAGATCAACGTCACCACCGACCCGTTCGCGGCCGTCGACGGCGCGGATTGCGTCGTCACCGATTGCTGGGTCTCGATGGGCGACGATGACGACAACCACCGCCACAACCTGCTCGGCCCCTACCAAGTGAACGCCAAGCTGATGGCGGCTGCCGCCAAGGACGCGGTCTTCATGCACTGCCTGCCGGCCCACCGGGAGGAGGAGGTCACGGCCGAGGTGATCGACGGCCCGCAATCCGTGGTCTTCGACGAGGCCGAGAACCGCCTCCACGCCCAGAAGGGCATCCTGGCCTGGTGCTTCGGGGCGAACGGGCTCTGACGATCCCCCCTCGCGGGGCGATTGCCGAAGCCCCATATGGGGTTCTGAGCGTTCACGCTCTCCCCCAGCAGGCGATGAACTCGACGATGCGCGGCCGAACCGGTCGCGGGTGGCGCGGCGGCGCCCCTCCCCCAGGCGGGAGAGCGGAGCCGTGCCCGTCTTGCGTGCGATGCGGGGATGGTAGCGCCAGGATCGACACGGAGCGGAGAGGCGATGACCGCAGGAGCCGAAATGTCCCCCACCCCCGCCGACGGCCGCGAGGGCCACGACGATGCCGTGCTGCCCTTCTCCGTCGAGGCCCTCGACGTGCGCGGGCGCGCCGTGCGGCTCGGACCCTCGATCGACACGATCCTGCGCCGCCACGGCTATCCGGACCCGGTGGCGCGCCTCCTGGGCGAGGCGGCGGCGCTGACCGTGCTGCTGGGCTCGTCCCTCAAGTTCGAGGGCCGCTTCCAGCTCCAGACCAAGACGAGCGGCCCGGTCGAGATGATCGTGGTGGATTTCGAGGCGCCGGACCGCGTCCGCGCCACCGCCCGCTTCGACGCGGAGCGCGTCGCGGCCCTGGGCTCGGGGCCTCTCAAGACGGCCGATCTCGTCGGCGAGGGGCACCTCGCCATGACGATCGACCAGGGCTCGGCCGCGAGCCGCTATCAGGGCGTCGTGGCGCTTGAGGGCCAGAGCTTCGAGGAGGCAGCCCACCAGTATTTCCGCCAGTCGGAGCAGATCCCGACGCAGGTGCGGCTCGCCGTGGCCGAGGCGTTCGAGGACGGTGAGGCCCGCTACCGGGCGGGCGGCCTCCTCGTGCAGTTCCTGCCGCAATCGACCGACCGGGCCCGCCTCGCCGACCTGCCGCCCGGCGACATCCCGGAGGGCCATGCCCATCTCGACGCCGCCCGCGCGCCGGAGGACGACGCCTGGGTCGAAGCACGCTCCCTCGTCGGCACGATCCAGGACCACGAGCTTGTGGACCCGGCGGTCTCCTCGGAGCGCCTGCTCTACCGCCTGTTCCACGAGCGCGGCGTGCGCGTGTTCGAGGCGCAGGGCGTCTCCGAGCAGTGCCGCTGCTCGCCGGAGCGGGTGATGGGGATGATCCGCTCGTTCTCTCCGGAAGACCGGCAGGCCATGGTGGCGGATGACGGCCGCATCGGGATCACCTGCGAGTTCTGCTCGCGGCGCTACGACCTCGACCCGACCGAGGTCGAGGCCGAGATCGCGGCCAAGCACTAGGCGATCCCCGGCGCCACGGCCAAGCTGAACCGCCGTTACGGCCAAGCTCAGCCCAGATGATTCGCCAACGAAAGCTGCCAACCTTCGATTGAACCCTTTCGCGACGAGACGCGTTTCGAAGCGTCAAAAGTCACGGAGGTTACGCTATGAAGAAGTTTGCAGTCGGTTTGGCGGCTCTGCTGTTCAGCACGTCCGTCTACGCGCAGAATGCGGCCGGTACCATGGACAAGGGCGCCGGCGGCAACACCGGTGCGGCTCGGTCCGGGATGTCGGCCGAGCGCGGCGGCGCCCGCGGTTCCGAGATGGGCGGTCAGCGCGAGCAATCCGCGCAGCGCGAGTCCGGCGGCCAGCGCGAGGGCGGTCAGCAGGCCCGCAACGCCGGCCGCGAAGGCGCCGATCGCGGCGACCGTCAGGGCGGCATGGATCGCGCCGAGCGCCGGGACGGCGCGCGCGGCGAGGACCGTGGTGAGCGCTCGGCCCGGGCGGAGCGCGGGAGCGAGCGCGGCGACATCCGTGAGAGCCGCCGCGACCGCGTGACCGAGAGCCGGCGCACCGACCGCACCGACGTGCGGTCCGAGCGCGTCTCGGGCGGCTTCCGCCGCGAGGGCCGTTTCGTGTTCATCGGCGGCCGCCGCGTCGTCTACGGCTCGCCCGAGTATCGCCGCCTCGTCACGGTCGAGCGGCGCCAGAGCGGCCCGCGCCGCTACGTCACGATCCGGGGCCAGCGGGTGATCTACGGCTCGCCCGAGTATCGCCGCCTCGTGACGGTCCGCGACGAGCGCCCGAGCCGGGTCCGCTACGTCACGGTCCGCGGCCAGCGCGTGCTCTACGGCTCGCCCGAGTATCGCCGCCTGACGGTCTCGACGAGCGAGCGCCGCGGCGGCACGGTCAATGCCACCTTCAGCGAGCGCAACCGCAGCACCGTCGAGCGCCGCGGCCGCACGGAGGAGCGCAGCGCCGAGCGCGGCACCGACCGCAACGAGCGCGCCTTCCGCGGCAACGAAGGCAACCGCAACGAGCAAGCGAATCGCGGCGGCCGCGACACGATGCAGGGCAACATGCGCCAGGGTGAGCGCGATCCGTCCGCCGTCCGCAACGCGGCCGACCGCGGCGGTGCCGACCGCTCCGAGCGTGGCGCTGGCGGCGAGCGCGGTTCGATGAGCGGTGGTAATCGCGGCGGCATGAACGCCGGCAACCGCGGCACGGCCGGGGGCGAGCGCGGCGCGGGCGGCGAGCGCGGCGGCCGCAACTGAGCTGACGCGGCATCGTCCGAGTGGAGGGGCCGGTTCGCCGGCCCCTTTTTCGTGGTCACGCCTTCAGGACAGGCTCTGCGATGTCGCCCCCGCCACGCCGGGCGAGGTAATCGGGCTGGAACAGGCACATCCGCATGGCGTCGCGATAGCGCCCGTTCACGAAGAATTCGTCCCGAAGCACGCCCTCGGGGCGGAATCCGCAGCGCTCGTAGATGCGCACGGCGCGGGCATTGTCCTTGTCGACGTGCAGGTAGAGCTTGTGGATGTTGAGCACGCTGAAGGCGTAATCGATGGCGATGCGCGTCGCCTGACCCGCGTAGCCTCGGCCCTGGAAGGCGGGGTGCAGGGCGATCTGGAACTCGCAGCGCCGGTGCAGGTGGTTGATCTCGACGAGCTCGACCATGCCGGCGGATGCGTTGGCCGCCGTCGCGATGATGAAGCGTCGCTCGGTCTGGTTGTGGATGTTGCGCTCGTAGAGCTGCGCCAGCTCGGCGAAGGACTCGTAGGCCTCCTCGAACCAGTAGCGCATGATGCTGTCGTTGTTGTTGAGCTGATGCACGAAGAGCAGATCCTCGCGCTCGAGCGGCCGCAGCGTCACACGGCCCGGATCCGGGCTCCCGCCCGTCATGACGCGCCCTCGGCGCAGGCCCGGCCCAGGCGGCGCATGAAGGCCGCGCCGTCCTCGAGCGCCCGCAGGGTGATGTACTCGTCGGGCTGGTGCGCCTGGTCGATCGAGCCCGGCCCGCACACGACGGTGGGGATGCCGGCGACCTGGAAGCGCCCGGCCTCCGTGGCGTAGGGCACCGTGATGGTGCGGTTGCGCTCCGCGACCCGCAAGGCCAACCGCTCCGCCTCGGAGCCGGGATCGGGCTTGAGCCCCGGGACCGCAACTTCCTCCAGGGTCTCGATCGACCCGTAATCGCCGTATCGGTTCAGCCGCTCGCGGGTCACCGCCTCGACCTTGGCGGCAAACAGGTCCGGGATCTCGGCCATGTCGAGATCCGGAAGGCCGCGGAATTCCCAGTGGAAGGTGCAGACCTTCGGTAGGATGTTGCGGGCGGTACCGCCCTGGATGGTGCCCACGTGCACGGTCGTCGCCGGGGGGTCGAAGCGGCCCGACGGGTCGCCCCGCGCGACCATCAGATCGGCGATGCGGTTCAGCTCCGAGACGAGGTCGGCCGCCGCCATCACGGCGTTGGCACCGAGCATGGGCTTGGCCGAGTGCGCCTCGTGCCCGTGCACCGTGGTGAGATAGGTGACGATGCTCTTGTGCGCATCGGCGACCTCAAGGTCCGTCGGCTCGCCGACGATGACGGCGTCGGGCCGCGGCAGGTCGGCGCCGAAGCGGGCGATCGTGTCGGCGACGCCGAGGCAGGTCGTCTCCTCGTCGTAGGAGAACAGGAGGTGGATCGGGCGCTTGAGATCGATGGCGAGGTATTCGGGCACCGCCGCGAGCGCGAGCGCGCAGAAGCCCTTCATGTCGACGGCGCCGCGGCCATAGGCGCGCCCGTCCGCCACCCGCAGGGTGAAGGGGTCCGAGGTCCAGGCCTGGCCCGTGACCGGCACCACGTCGGTATGGCCGGAGAGCACGACGCCGCCGTCGCGCACCGGGCCGATCGTCGCGAAGAGCGCCGCCTTGTCGCCGGCCGCGTTGGGGACGCGCAGGCTCTCGACGCCGAGGCCGTCGAGATAGGCCGCGATCCAGTCGATCACCGCGAGGTTCGGCTTGGAGCTCTCGGTGTCGAAGCCGACGAGGCGCTCCAGGATCTCGAGCGGGGTCAGGCGCTCCGGGTGTCCCGGCATCCGGTTTCCCGGCATCGCTTGGCATCCTTCCGCGGGCGCCGGCTGCGGCGCCAAGCCCTCAGTGCAGGCTGCGGCGCACGTGCGGGCTGTCGAGGGAGAAGGCGGGGATCTCGGCCTCGAAGCTCTCGCCGGCCACCGTCGCCATCGTGTAGCTCCCGGCCATCAGCCCGTCCGGCGTCGTGAGGGGGCAGCCGCTGGTGTAGCTGAAGGATTCACCGGGCTCCAGCACCGGCTGCTTGCCGACGACACCCGCGCCGCGCACCTCCTGGCAGGCGCCGTGCCCGTCGATGATGCGCCAGTGCCGGGAGCGGAGCTGCACCTGCTCGGCGCCGTTGTTCACGATCTCGACCGTGTAGGCGAAGAAGTACCGGCTCTCGCCCGGCGAGGATTCCTCCTCGACGAAGCGAGGCATCACGGTCACGCTGATCCCGCGCGTCTCGGCCTTGTACATGGTCCGGACCTGCCTCCCTGGCCGAGCCGCGCGTCGCGCCCCGCATCGTCCGCGAAGCACCGCGACAGCCTCGGAGCGCCGTGGTACGTGGCGGCGAAAACGCCGTCAATCACGGCGGAGTACGTCGCGCTTGGCGCGGCGCTTTCAAGGGATCGGGGCCGCATGGCCGGCAAGACCCTGCAGCATCGTGGGCCGCCCGTGTGGCATCCGAAGCGCCGCTCGAGCCTCCTCGACACGGGCGCGCGCCTCGGCCTCGCGGGCCTCTGTCTGGCGCTCGCGTGGCAGGCGCCGGCAGCCAATGGCTGGGCGGCCGCAGCCCTCCTCGCGAGTCTCCTCCTCGACGCCGCGGCCCGGCTCGCCACCGTCCGAGCCGGGCGCGACGAGGCCGTCGCGGCGCGATTGCGGGGCCCCTCACACGGTCTGCCCTCCCTCGTCCTCGCCCTCGGCTCCGGACCGGGCCTCGCGGGCGGCGCCCTGGTCCTCGCCCTGGCGCTGCTCGCGCGGCCCGATGCGTTCCCGGTGCTCGGCAGCCTGCTCGCGGGACTCGTGGCGATCGGCGCCTTCGCCAGGCTCGCCCTTGCCCGGATCATCCTGCGCATTGCTCGGGAGGACCCGGATTTAACGCGGCCTTAGGGCAGCCGCGGCACAACGGGAGCCGTATGCGTGTGGTGGAGCGGGGCAAGCGCGCTGTGACGAAGAACACGACGCGGGAGCCCGCCGGCGAGACGCCGCGCGAGGGCATCCTCTCGGCGCGCGGCATCGCGGCGCTGACGGAGAGCGGCGGGATCCGCCCGGCGAACCCGTACGCGTCCGATCAGATCCAGCCCGCGAGCCTCGATCTGCGCCTCGGGGCCCGCGCCTTCCGCGTCCGCACGAGCTTCCTGCCGGGCAGCCGCCGCAGCGTGTCGGACTGCGTCAGGGATTTCTCCTTCCACGCGATCGATCTTCGGGAGGGGGCCGTCCTAGAGACGGGCTGCGTCTACATCGCCGAGTTGCAGGAGACCCTTGCCCTGCCGCCGGATCTCTCGGCGGGCGCCAACCCGAAGAGCTCGACTGGGCGCATCGACGTCTTCACCCGCGTCATCACGGACCACGCCACGGCCTTCGATCAGGTGGAGGCGGGCTACGCGGGCCCTCTCTACGCCGAGATCTCGCCCCGCACCTTCCCGGTCCTCGTGCGCACGGGCTCGCGGCTCTCGCAGATCCGCTTCCGTCGAGGCGAGGTGCGCCTGCGCGAGACCGAGCTGGCCGAGCTTCACGCCCGCACGCCGCTCGTGACCGCGGCGAGCCCATCCTTCCAGGGGGGCGTGGCCGTCTCCGTCGATCTCGCGGGATTCGACGGGCTGATCGGCTACCGGGCCAAGCGCCACACCGGCCTCGTCGACGTCGACGCACCCGGCCGCCACCGGACCGCCGATTTCTGGGAGCCGCTCCCGGCGGACGGCTCCGGCATGCTGATCCTCGATCCCGGCCAGTTCTACATCCTGGCCTCGAAGGAATCCGTCGTGGTGCCTCCCGACCACGCCGCCGAGATGGTGCCCTTCGACCCCCTCGTCGGCGAGTTCCGGGTCCATTATGCGGGGTTCTTCGATCCCGGCTTCGGCTACGCGGACGCGGGCGGGGCGGGGGCCCGGGCCGTGCTGGAGGTGCGCTCCCGCGACGTGCCATTCCTTCTGGAGGACGGTCAGATCGTCGGCCGCCTCGTCTACGAGCGCATGGCCGAGACGCCCGCCACCCTCTACGGCGCGGGGGCCGGCTCGAACTATCAGGCGCAAGGGCTGAAGCTCTCGAAGCACTTCGTCTGAGGCCGGCCAGGGTCAGGGCGCGGCGCGGGCGACGTTTCCGGGCGGGCGCTTGGGCGGGAGCGGCGTGCGCGGGCTCGCCTTCGGCGCGGGAGGAGGCGGAGTGACGCTGGGCGGCTCCAGGTCGATCTCGACCGCAGCCTCCTGCAGCACCGGCAATTCAAGGCTCGGGGCTGCCCGCTCCCCCCTCTCGGCGGGAGGTGGTGCCGCGAGGGGAGCCGGCTCGATGTTCGGGGAGAGCGAAGCGGGTTCCGGCCGAATGGGCTCCTCGGCGATGCTCACCGCGGCCACGGCGGAGGGCAGGGGCGCCCGGGCGGCCGAACCGCGGGAGAAGACGAGGGGCAGGCTGAAGGCCGCCAGCACCGCGATGGCGACGAGGCCGCCGAGCACGGCACCCGCACCCGCACTCGGGCCGCTCCGCGGCCGCACGCTCCGAAGGGGCCCTGGCGCGAAGCGGCCGCGACAGCGCAACGCACGCCCGACGAATCGGACGAGCCTCCGACCTCCCACACGGCGCCTCATGAGGCGACTCCCGGATCCCGGGCGAGATGCCCGAACCGGCACGGAGCCCGGTCATCTGAGGCGGATTTATGGCATCGGGCGGCGCGTGGACGCGCTCGCACAAGCCATGGATGCATAACCAGTTTCACCCATGCTGCCGGTTGCGGTTTCGTGCTCGCCGGCCGTGGCGGATCCCGGAGATCGAGGTAGCCGGACTTCACCGCGAAGCGAGGCGCGGCCAGCGCGCCACAACGCTCACCCGCCCGCCTGATCGGCTGCCGCCGCGTCGATCAGCCAAGCCACCCGCCCCCTGCTCGTCACCTGCGCAGCCGGCAGGTCTTCGCCCGCGGCGAGCCGGCGAAGCGGGTCCCGCTTGCCCGCGCCCGTCACCAGGAAGAGGATCCAGCGGGAGGAGGCGAGCGCCGGGTAGGTGAGGGTGATGCGCGGCACGAAGGGCGCCATTCCCGCCTCCGGCACGGGCGCCGCCCAGGCGCTCGCCTCGTGGAGCGCCGGCTTGCCGGGGAACAGGGAAGCCGTATGCCCGTCCTCGCCGAGGCCGAGGAGGACGAGGTCGAAGAGCGGTCGGGCCGGGTCGAGCCGCTCGGCACCGTAGAAATCCCGCAAGGTCCGGGCGTAGCTGCGCGCACCCGCCTCGGCGCCGAGGTCGGAGGGGATGAAGTGCAGATGCGTCCGCGGGATCGGCGCACCATGCCCGAAGGCCTCGCGGGCCATGCGGACGTTGCTCAACGGATCGTCCCAGGGCACCACCCGGTCGTCGCCGAAGAACCAGTGGATGCGCGCCCACGGCACCCGGTCGACGTAGTCCGCGCCGGCGAGCAGGGCGTAGAGGCGCTTCGGCGTCGAACCGCCCGAGAGGCAGATGGCGACCCGGTCCCCCGGCGCATCGGCGCATATGGCCAGGAGACGGTCCGCCGCGGCCCGAGCGACCGCCTCCGCATCGGGCAGGACCTGTGTGCCGGAGGGCAGGGGGATCGTCATGGCGGTTCTCCTGTCGGGATCGAACCGGTGCTCGCGGCGTCCTGACTATTTCGGCTCCACGTGCCCGCCGAAGCCCTTGCGCATGGCCGAGAGCAGCTTGTCGGCGAAGCTCGCGTGCTCGCGGGATCGGAAGCGGGCATAGAGGGCGGCCGACAGGACGTTGGCCGGCACCGATTCCTCGATCGCCGCGTTCAGCGTCCAGCGCCCCTCCCCGGAATCGGCAACGAAGCCCGAGAAGGCGTCGAGCTGCTCGTCGCCGGCGAGCGCCTGCGCGGTCAGGTCGAGGAGCCAGGAGGAGACCACGCTGCCGCGGCGCCAGACCTCGGCGATGTCGCCGATGTCGAGGTCGAAGCGCTGCGCCTCGGGCAGGTCCTTGGACCCTGCGTGCTTCAGGATGTCGAAGCCCTCGGCGTAGGCCTGCATCAGGCCGTACTCGATGCCGTTATGGACCATCTTCACGAAGTGGCCGGCTCCGCTCGGCCCCGCATGGATGTATCCCTGCTCGGCGCGGGCGTCGCGGCCCTCCCGGCCGGGCGTGCGGGGCACGTCGCCGAGACCGGGGGCGAGCGTCGCGAAGATCGGATCGAGCCGATCGACGGCTGACCTGTCGCCGCCGATCATCATGCAGTAGCCGCGCTCCAGCCCCCAGACGCCGCCCGAGGTGCCGACGTCCACGTAGTGGATGCCCTTGTCGCGCAGGGCGGCGGCCCGGCGCACATCGTCCTTGTAGAAGGAATTGCCGCCGTCGATGATGGTGTCGTCGGCCTGCATCAGGGTGGCGAGGCTCTGCACCGTCGACTCCGTGATCTCGCCCGCGGGCAGCATCACCCAGGCGGCGCGGGGCAGATCGAGCTTGGCGACGAGATCGTCCAGGCTGTCGGCTCCGGTCGCGCCCGCCTCGACGAGAGCGGCCACGGCCTTCGGGTTCTGATCGAACACCACGGCCGAGTGGCCGGCAGCCAGCAGCCGCCGCACGATGTTGCCGCCCATCCGGCCGAGGCCGATCATCCCGAGTTGCATGGCCGCTCTCCGGTTGCCGCCCTCGTGACAGGGCCGTGGATTCCATCCGCCGCGCACCGGCTCGCGCCCGCGTGCCGCCTCGCCTCGATCACCTCTCCCGTCCGGGAGATCCGGCTCCGCGCGGGGGCCGGACCGGTGAGGGCTCGGCCTCTTCCGGAGAAGCCGCCCCCCTCACCCAGACCGTCCGCCGAACGGCAGAGGAGGTCTCCGACGCCGCTCAGGCGATCGCTGCCTCGATCGCCGCGGCGATGCGCTTCAGCCCGGCCGCCACGTCGCCGCCCTTGATGTGGACCCGGAGCGCCCGGCGCCCGCGCTCGGCGAGCACCGCGACATCGCCGCGGGCCTGCGCCGCAACGACCGTGCCGAAGCCGAGCTTGCGCCCGGGGATCGCGAGATCCTGCGCCGGATCGGCCGTGATCTGCACGAAGACGCCGGTATCCGGGCCGCCCTTGTAGGCCTGTCCCGTCGAGTGCAGGAAGCGGGGCCCGAATTCCAGGCAGGTCGCGACGCGGCGCGCGTCGCGCAGGCGCACCCGGGGGGCCTGCAGGATCTCGAAATGATCCGCGTTGCGCGGCACGTAGGCGAGCAGCGCGACATAGTCGCCGTCCTTCAGCCGGGCGAGTTGAGCGCGGATCCCCGCCTCCAGGCCCTCGCGCGCCTCGGGGAGCGCGTCGGCATTCGCCGGGTCGGCGTAGAGGGCGATCGTGTCGTCCTCGAAGAGCGGTGCCTCGGCGGGAAGCGCCCCGCTCTCCTCGGCTGCGGCGAACAGCTTCTTCGTCTCGATCTTGCTCGCCTCGACGTCCGGCTGGTCGAACGGGTTGATGCCGATCACCGCGCCCGCCACCGCGGTTGCCATCTCGAAGCGAAAGAATTCCTGCGGCAGCTGCTCGACCGTGTCGAGGGTGATGCGGGCCACCGGGTGGCCCTCGCGCTCCAAGTTGCGCACGGCCTCGTCCTGCTGCGCGTCGGCGAAGCCGTCGAGGCGCAGATACACGAAGAAGCGGTCGCGCCCGTAGACGGCCGGCACGTCGACCGGCTCGCCGTCGATCGGGATCAGGCCGAGACCCTGCTTGCCAGTCGATTCCGCGATCAGCTGCTCGGCCCAGGCGCCGAAGGTGGCGATGGCCGGCGAGGCGATCAGCGTGACCTTGTCCCGCCCCTCCGTCACGGCGGCCTGGCCGAGCGCCGTGCCCAGCAGCACGCCCGGGTTCTGCGCGGGCGGCACCGCCGGCCCGCAGGACCGAACCATCACGCGGGCGATCCCGAGGAACTCGGCGACGTCGATGCCGATGGCCGCGGCCGGCACGAGGCCGAAGGCCGAGAGCACGGAGTAGCGCCCGCCGATCTGCGGCACGCCGTAGAAGATCTTCTCGAAGCCGTCGCTCTTCGCCGCGCTCTCCATGGCGGAGCCGGGATCGGTGACCGCCACGAAGTGGGAGCCGGCGCGCGCGCCGACGACCTCCTTCATGCGGGCGAGGAAATAGTCGCGGAAGACGTTGGGCTCCAGCGTCGAGCCCGACTTGCTCGCCACGATGAAGAGCGTCGAGGGCAGGTTGACCGCCGCCTCGACGGCGCGGACCTCGTCCGGGTTCGTCGAATCGAGGATGCGCAGGCGCGGGAAGCCCTCGCGCTGGCCGTAGGTCTCGGCGAGGACTTCCGGCCCGAGGCTCGAACCGCCCATGCCGAGCACCACCGCATCCGTGAAGCCTCGGCCCTTCACCCAGGCCGCGAAGTCGGCGTAGTCGCCGGCCTTCGCGAGCTCGTCCTCGACGATGCGCAGCCAGCCGAGCCAGCGATCCTCGTCGGCGTTCGACCAGACGCTCTTGTCATGCGCCCAGAGCCGTCGGATCGCCCCGCTCGCGCGCCAGGACTCGACGGACTTGGCGGCCTCCGTCCTGAGGCCGTTGGAGAGGCCGAGGCTCTGTCCGTTGAGGCGCGCGCCGAGCAGGGTCGCCCGCTTCTCGGCGACCGCGCCGAGGAGCTTGTCGGCCGCGTCGATGAAGAGCTGGACGCCCTCCTCGACGAGTTGCCGGCCCACCGCCTCGATGTCGATGCCGGCGCGCGCCAGCCGGTCCATCACGGCGTGCGCGCCCGCCACGTCCTCCTCGATCGTGGCCCGGACCCGACCATGATCGCGGAAGGCGTCCATCGTGGCGGGCGGCATGGTGTTGACGGTGTTCGGGCCGATCAGCTCCTCGACGTAGAGCACGTCCGAGTAGGCCTTGTTCTTGGTGCCCGTGGAGGCCCAGAGCAGGCGCTGCGCCTTGGCGCCCTTCCCGGCGAGCGCGGTCCATTCGGGCGCGCCGAAGATCGACTTGTAGCTCTGGTAGGCGAGCTTGGCGTTGGCGATCGCGACCTTGCCCTTCAACGCCTCCAGCGCGGCCTTCTCGTCCGGGTCGTTGGCGGCGGCGATCTTCTCGTCGAGCGCCTTGTCGACGGCCGAATCGATGCGGCTGATGAAGAAGCTCGCCACGCTCGCCACCCGCGAGACGTCACCCCCGTTGCGGTCGAGCTCGGTCAGGCCCTCGATGAAGGCGCGGGCCACCGCCTCGTAGACGCTCTGCGAGAACAGGAGCGTGATGTTGATGCTGATGCCCTCGGCGGTGAGCTGGCGGATCGCCGGCAGGCCCTCCGGCGTCGCCGGCACCTTCACCATCAGGTTGTCGCGGGCGACCGCCTTGTGCAGGCGCCGCGCCTCGGCAAGCGTCGCCTCGGTGTCCAGGGCGAGGTAGGGGGAGACCTCGAGGCTGACGTAGCCGTCGGCCCCGTCGCTCGCCTCGTAGACCGGCCGCAGCACGTCGGCCGCGTTCTGGATGTCCTCGATGGCGAGCCCCTCGTAGAGGTCGATGACGCGCTGATCGCCGGCCTCCTGCACGGTCTTGAGGGAGCCGTCATACTCGTTCGAGGCGCCGATCGCCTTCTCGAAGATCGCCGGGTTCGAGGTGACGCCGCGCAGGCCGTCCTCCTCGACCAGCGCCTTCAGCTTGCCCTCGGCGATGAAGCCGCGGGCCACGAAATCGAGCCAGACGGCCTGATCCTGTTCGGTGTGAAGGGCCTTGAGCGCGTTCATGCCGATCGATCCTTGCAGTCTGAGACGATGGGTCCGCTCACCCGTGCGGACCGGATAGGTGAGGGCGGTGCGACATGTGGCGCGCCGCGCCGCATCCGCCAGCCTTGATCCCGGGGGAGGCTATGTATGCCGCCCGCCCCGTCAATCGCAGGTCCCTCACCGGATCGGGAAGAGGGTCCGGTCAGCGCCGGTGCTTCTTCACCTGATCGCGAGCGGCCTCCAGCACCTTGTCCGGCGTGAATCCGAACTTCTTCTGGAGGTCCTTGATGGGGGCCGAGGAACCGAAGGTGTGCATGCCGATGATCGCGCCGCTGGAGCCCGCATAGCGGTCCCAGCCGATCACCGAGCCCTGCTCGACGGCGACGCGCGCGAGCACGTCCGGCGGCAGCACGCTCTCGCGGTAGGCTTGATCCTGCCGCTCGAACAGGTCCCAGGAGGGCATCGAGACGACGCGGGCCTTCACCCCTTCCGCCTTCAGGGTCTCGTAGGCCGAGACGCAGAGCTGCACCTCGGAGCCGGAGCCGATCAGGATCACGTCCGGGCTGCCGTCGCTGTCGGCGAGCACGTAGGCGCCCTTCGCCACGCCCGCGGCGCTCGCGTACCGCCCCCGGTCGAGGGTCGGTAGCGGCTGGCGGGAGAGGGCGAGCACCGCCGGCTGGTTCTTCAGCGAGAAGATCACCCGGTAGGCCTCGGCCACCTCGTTGGCGTCGGCCGGGCGCAGGGTCACGAGACCGGGGATCGCGCGGAGCGAGAGGAGTTGCTCGACCGGCTGATGGGTCGGCCCGTCCTCGCCGACGCCGATCGAATCGTGCGTGAAAACGTGGAAGATCGGCAGCTCCATCAGCGACGCGAGGCGGATCGGCGGCCGCATGTAGTCGGCGAAGACGAGGAAGGTGGCGCCGTAGGCGCGCAATCCCACGAGGCCGAGGCCGTTCACGATCGAGCCCATCGCGTGCTCGCGCACGCCGAAATGGATGTTGCGCCCGCCCGGCTCGAAGGGCGCCAACGTGCCGGCCCCCTCGAATTCGAGCTTGGTCTTGTTCGAGGGCGCGAGATCCGCCGAGCCGCCGAGCATGAAGGGCACGTGCGGCGCGATGGCGTTCAGCACCTTGCCGGACGATTCGCGGGTGGCGAGCCCCTTGGCGTCGGCGGGAAAGACCGGGATGTCGCGGTCCCAGCCCTCGGGCAGGCGCCCTTCGAGGAAGGCCGTGACGTCCTCGGCATGCTCGGCGTCGCTCTCCTCGGCCGCCTTCAGGAAGCCCTCCCACTGCGTGAAGAGGGCGGCTCCCCGGGCACCGATCCCATCGCGAAAATTCTGGACGACGCCGTCGGGGACGAGGAATTGCGCGTCCTCGGGCCAGCCGTAGGCGCGCTTGGCACCCCTGACCTCGTCCTCGCCGAGCGCGTCGGAATGGGCCTTGGCGGTGTTCTGCTTGCTCGGTGCGCCGTATCCGATGATCGAGTTGACGATGATGATCGTCGGCCGGTCGGAGGATTGCAGGAAGGTCTCGAGCGCGCTCGCGATCGCGTGCACGTCGTTGGCGTCGGCGACCCGCAGGACCTGCCAGCCGTAGGCGAGGAAGCGGGTCGCCACCTCCTCCCCGAAGGCGAGCTCGGTGTGGCCCTCGATCGTGATGGTGTTGTTGTCGTAGATCCAGCACAGGTTCGACAGGCGCAGGTGCCCGGCGATCGAGGCCGCCTCGCCCGAGACGCCCTCCATCAGGTCGCCGTCCGAGCAGATCGCGTAGACGTTGTAGTCGAACAGCGGAAGCTCAGGCTTGTTGAGGCGCTCGCCGAGGAAGCGGCCGCCCATCGCCATGCCGACCGAGTTCGCCACGCCCTGACCGAGGGGACCCGTCGTCGTCTCGACGCCGGTGGTGAAGTGGTACTCGGGATGGCCGGGCGTGCGGCTGTCGAGCTGGCGGAACTGCTTGATGTCGTCGAGGGAGACGGCGGGCTCGTTGCCGCCGTCCTCGCGCGCCACGCCCGCGAGGTGCAGAAGCGCGTAGAGCAGCATCGAGGCGTGGCCGGCCGAGAGCACGAACCGGTCGCGGTTCGGCCAGTGCGGGTGGGCCGGGTCGTAGCGCAGGTAGCGGTTCCAGAGCGTGTAGGCGACGGGCGCCAGCGCCATCGGGGCGCCGGCATGGCCGGAATTCGCCTTCTGCACCGCGTCGATCGCGAGCGTCCGGATCGTATCGATGCTGAGCTTCTCGACCTCGCTCAGGGCGGCCTTGGGGCCCGCGTCTGCTCCGCTCATGTCTGGTCTTCCTGAAACTGAAACTGCGTCGTCGGTTCGTCAGGCGCCGGCCGGCGCCGCTGCGGCAGGGGCCGGCGCGCCGATTGCGTGCCCGCGCTCCTCCGCCGCCTCCCGGCCCCGCGCCTCGCTCCGTTCCCGGGCCGGCCCCAGGGCGCGGCTGTAGTTCAGGATGGTGTTCACCAGGGCGACGTGGCTGAAAGCCTGCGGGAAGTTCCCCACGAGGCGCTTCTCCTCCGGATCGTACTCTTCCGCAACCAGCCCGAGGTCATTGCAGACCCCGATCAGACGCTCGATCAGCTCCCGCGCCTCGTCGCACCGGCCGAGGCCGATCAGGTTGTCCGCATACCAGAAGCTGCAGGGCAGGAAGGCGCCCTCGCCGCCGGGGAGACCGTCGGTCCTCTGATCCTCGGTGTCGTAGCGCAGGACGAACCCGTCCCGCATCAGATGTCGGCCGACCGCCTCGACGGTGCCGACCACCCGAGGATCCTCCTGGGGCAGGAAGCCCATATGGGCGATGAGAAGGAGGCTCGCATCGAGTTCCTTCGAGCCGTAATACTGCACGAAGCTGTTCAGTTCCGGATCGAAGCCCTTCTCGCAGACCTCGGCGTGGATCCGGTCGCGCAGGGCCCGCCAGCGATCAAGGGGTGCGGCGCGGCCGGCACGGGGGCGCTCCTCGTTGGTGCGGATCGCCCGGTCGACGGCGACCCAGGCCATCACCTTCGAGTGCACGAAGTGCTTGCGCCCGCCGCGCACCTCCCAGATGCCCTCGTCGGGCTCGTTCCAGACCTTCTCCAGGTGCTCCATGAGGGCGAGGCCGACGCGCCAGCCGTCGCGGTCGTCGGGCATGCCGCGGCGTCTCGCCTGATAGAGGGCGTCGAAGAGTTCGCCGTAGACGTCGAGCTGGAACTGCGCCACCGCGGCGTTGCCGACGCGCACGGGCTTCGAGCCCTCGTAGCCGGGCAGCCAGTCGAGCTCGATCTCCGGCAGGAGGCGCTCGCCCGCGATGCCGTAGAGGATGTGCGCCTGCTCCGGGTTGCCGGCCACCGCCCTGAGCAGCCAGGCGCGCCAGGCGCGGGCCTCCTCGATGAAGCCGCCATCCATCAGGGCGAGCAGGGTGAAGGTCGAGTCGCGCAGCCAGCAGAACCGGTAATCCCAGTTGCGCACGCCGCCGAGTTGCTCGGGAAGCGAGGTGGTGGGCGCCGCCACGATGCCGCCGGTCGGCATGTAGATGAGGGCCTTCAGGGTCAGGAGCGAGCGCTTGAGGATGTCGTCCCACGGTGTGCCGCTGGCGCAGTGGCGCGACCAGTCCCGCCAGAAGCTGTCGGTCGCCGCCAGCACCTTGCGCGGCTCGACCGGGGGCGGGTCATCCTCGTGCGAGGCGCCGTAGCTGAGGGTGAAGGCCACGGTCTCGCCGGCCTTCACAGTGAACTCGGAGACAGTGGTCTGGTCGACCCCGTGGAGCGGTGCCCCGGTCCGCAGGACGAGCTTGTGAGGGCCCGAGATCGCTCTCAGGTCGCCCCATTCGTTATGTGAAACCCAGGGAACCGCCGAGCCGTAATCGAATCGGATCGCCAGATCCATGCGCATGGCGACCCGGCCATGCACGCCCTCGACGAGGCGGATCAGGTGCGAGCCGTCGCCGGCCGGCATGTAGTCGGTCACGAGCACCGCGCCGTCGCGGGTTCTGTGGCGCGTCTCGAGGACGAGGGTGCCCTCGCGGTAGCGGCGGCTCGTCTCGACGTGCTTGGCCGCGGGCGCGATGCGCCAGAAGCCGTGCTCGTTCGTGCCGAGGAGGCCCGCGAAGCAGGCGGAGGCATCGAAGCGCGGGAAGCAGAGCCAGTCGACGCTACCGTCCCGGCTGATCAGGGCGGCGGTGCGGCAATCGCCGACGAGCGCGTAATCCTCGATCCTGGCTGCCATCCCGATCCCCGTGCCCGATCCATTGCGGGAAGGCGATCGACGTCCCGCTATGCGCGGCGCGGCCTCCGCGATCGGTTGCAGGTAGGTCCGGCCCCGCTCACGGTCCAGCCTCATCACGGATTTGCGCGGCAGGGTGCGAAGCCGGGCGGGCCGCCGCGGCCGCGCCTCAGTTCAGGCGGTCGACCACCACGCTCACGGACCCGCCGAGGGCCGTCACGCCCGTGCGGACATAGCCGGCGGCACGGTCGAGCGCCCGGTCGACGACCCGCACGGCCGGAGCGAAGGGCAGGGCGAGGCGCGGCAACAGCGAATCCTCCGGAGCCTCCGTCCCCGCCGTCGCCGGAAGATCGGCGGCCGGCGCGGCGTGCGTCGCCTCGCTGTGCCGGGGTCCGGCCTCGGTGCAGGCCGCGCAGGGAGCGCGCCGGGGTGCGGCGGCCATGCGGGCGGGGCGCGGCGCGGCGGCCAGCCGCGGCTCAACCGGAAGGAGGGGGTAGATCTGCGCGAAGGCGAGGGCGGCGGCCGGCCGGGCCGTCTCGGCGACCTCTGCCGGGGGATGGAAGTCCCGTTCGCCGACGGCCGGCACGATCGCGGCCTGTACCGCTGCTGGCGGCTCTGCGACAGGCGCCTGTCCCGACGGCTCCCGGCAGAGAAGGGAGAGGGCCGCGATGGCGAAGGCGGTGGCGAGGGTGGGCAGGAAGGGGAGAGACGCACCCGCGGCGACCTCGGAGGCCGGGCCGGCATGCGTCGAGGAGATCGGGTCTCGCTGCATCATGCGACTCACGCCGAACCTCGTCCTGTGGTCAGTCCATGGTGGAGGATGCCCCCGGCTTTGCGGCGGAACCGGGGCCGTTTCCTTTCCGCTCGGTATCCGCGCCCGGCCGGCCGGGCGGGCACGCTGCTTGCGTCCGGAACCGCCGCCGCGCTACCGCCGCGGCCGAAAGCCGATACGTCAACAACCGAGAATGCCCCGCACCGGGCCGCGATGATCGAATCCAGCCTCACCGTCGCCGTGATCGACCCGAGCCGGGCCCGTGCCGCCATCCTCGAGGAGGGCCTGCGCGCGGCCGGCGTCGGGCGCGTCGTCGTCATCCCAGATACCGCGGACCTGATGGAGCGGGTGGCGAGCCTGCAGCCCGACGTCGTGGTCATCCATCTGGAGAGCCCGAGCCGGGACATCTTGGAGCAGATGTCGGGCGTCTCCCGTCAGGTCGAGCGCCCGGTGGCGATGTTCGTCGACCGCTCGGACGCGACCATGATGCAGGCTGCCGTCGATGCGGGCATCTCCGCCTACGTCGTCGACGGGTTGCGGCCCGAGCGGATCAAGCCGATCCTCGACATTGCGATCCTGCGCTTCAACGCCTTCGCGCGCCTCCAGCGGGAGCTCACGGAGGCCCGCGGCGAGCTCGCCGACCGCAAGCTCATCGAGCGGGCCAAGGGCATCCTGATGAGCCTGAAGGGCCTGTCCGAGGACGAGGCCTACAAGCAGTTGCGCCGCAAGGCCATGAACGAGAAGCGCAAGATCGCGGACATCGCCCGCGCCATCGTCACAACCGCGGACCTGCTCGGATGAGGCTGCATCTCGGCTACATCCCGCTCCTCGACGCCGCGCCGCTGATCGCCGCGGCCGAGTTCGGCTTCGCGGCGGAGGAGGGGCTCGAGCTCGACCTCTCGGCCGAGCCCTCCTGGGCGACCCTGCGCGACCGGCTGGCGCTCGGCTACCTCGACGGGGCTCACATGCTGGCGCCGCTGGCGCTGGCGAGTGCGCTGGGGCTCAGCGGACCGCCTGCCGACCTCGTCGTTCCCCTCGGCCTCAACCTCAACGGCAACGCGGTCACGCTCTCGGCGGATCTGTGGCAGGCGATGGCGCCGGGCGAGGACGGGCCGGCCACGGTGGCGCGCGCCTTCGCGGGCCTCGCCGAGACGCGGCGGCGGGCGGGGCGCCCCATCGTCCTCGGCACCGTGCACCCCTTCTCCTGCCACACCTACCAGCTCCGCCACTTCCTGGCGCTCGGCGGGCTCGACCTCGCGGCGGTGCGCCTCGTCGCGGTGCCGCCCCAGCACAGCGTCGAGGCGCTGTCGCGCGGGATCGTAGACGGGTTCTGTGCGGGCGCGCCCTGGAACGGCGTGGCGGTCGCGGCCGGCATCGGACGCATCGCGGCGCTCGGCTGCGAGATCGTGCCGGACGCCCCCGAGAAAGTGCTCGCGCTCTCCGCCCGTCTCGGCGAGGGAGCCCTGCCCCTGGTCCGCGCGGTGGCACGGGCAGGTCTCTGGTGCGCGGAACCCGGAAACCGGGCCGAACTCGCCCATCGCCTCGCGGCCCGCGCCTTCCTCGGCCAGGATGCGGGCCTCGTCGCCCGTTGCCTCGACGGGGAGATCATCCTCGATGCGGCCGGACGGCGGCGGCGCGTGGCGGGCTACATCCATCTCGGCCGGCCCGCGCTGGAGCCCGCCGCCGACCAGCTCCGCTGGCTGATCGACGAGATGGCCGAAGCCGGTCAGATCCCCACGGCCGGGATCGCGGCGACGCTCGAGGCGGCAGGCCGGATCTACCGGCCCGACCTGCTCAGGGCCGCCGGGCTCGACGCGTGACCGCCGGAGGCCCAGCTTCACGAACAGGTGATGGTGCGGCGGCGTGCAAAGCGGCACCGTATCCCACCTGCCGCGGAACGGGGCGGAGCGGAACGCCGTTGATCTGCGCCATGCCCAGCTGCAATCGCTCCGTCGGCTCCTCCCACGCACTCCGCTCGGAGCGCAGGCGGCTTGAACTGGCGCGCTACGTGCGGATCCGGGCCGTGCCTCCGCGGGCAGCCAACGACAACCGCACGGGCGCGCCGCAGCTCTGGCGCTGGGCCGTCGCGCTCGGCGCGGCGCCGACCCTGGCCATCGCGCTCGCCCTCTCCATCCTGATCTGATTACGCGTCCGGGCTCTTCGGAGCCGCGGACCGTGTCATGGGTCGCGCCGCGTGCTGCACGCAGCTGCCGGACGCCGGCGCCTGCCTGCCGCCTGCGCAATCAAAAGCCCGTTCTTTGTGCATCGCACACGGCGTCGAGAGCCCTCCGAAGGCCCTTGCGTGAACGGCCGAAAACTCTCTTCTCTTCAGAGACTTAGCGTCGGGCTGTGCGTTTGGCACGGAACCTGCTCATCAACTCTCGTCCGTCAACGGCGACGGGCAGCACCGTCAGCGAGGCCGCTGATCCGGTCGTCTCGCGGGCGCCACCCGCTGGGGCAAGATCGGCAGCGGCTTTTTCATTCGCGCCCGACGGCCCGCCACCCATCACCCGAGGACGAGACCCGACACACGATGGCGATTTACCGGACGGACCCTGAGGCGGGCGCACGCGAGCGCCTCGTCGTCGTCGGCAACGGCATGGCCTCCCTGCGCTTCCTCGAGCGCCTGACGGAGCGCGCGCCGGGCCGCTACGACCTCACCGTGGTGGGGGCGGAGCCTGTCGCCGCGTACAATCGGGTCCTGCTCTCCTCGCTGCTCGGCGGCGAGGTCGACGAGGCGGCCTGCGCCTTCCGCGGCCTCGACTGGTACGAGAGCCACGGCATCCGCCTCCTCACCGGCGCCCCCGTCACAGCGATCGACCGGGAGAGCGGCCTCGCGATCGTCGGCGAGACCCACGTCCTGCCCTTCGACAAGCTGGTGCTCGCGGTCGGCTCCACGCCGATCCGGCTGCCGAAGCCCGGCATGGAGTTGCCCGGCGTCATCACCTTCCGCGACCTCGCCGACGTCGCCGCCATCCGCAAGGCGGCGGTGGAGCACGCCCGCGCCATCGTCATCGGCGGTGGCTTGCTCGGGCTCGAAGCGGCCGTCGGGCTCGCGCGCCGCGGCATCGACACCACGCTGCTGCACGTCATGGACCGGCTGATGGAGCGCCAGCTCGACCACGCGGCGGCCGGCCTCGTGAAGCGGGCGATGGAGGCCCGCGGCGTCAAGGTGCTGCTCAAGGCCGACACCGCGGCGATCGAGGGCGAGGGCAAGGTCGAGCGCCTGCGGCTGTCCGACGGCACCGTGCTGCCGGCCGACCTCGTGGTGATGTCGGTGGGCGTGCGCCCCTCGGTGGCGCTCGCGCAGGAGGCGGGCCTCACGACCAACCGCGGCATCACCGTCGACGACCGGATGGCGACATCCGACCCCCGCATCTTCGCGCTGGGCGAGTGCGCCGAGCATCGGGGCCAGATCTACGGGCTCGTGGAGCCCGCCTACGAGCAGGCCGAGGCTTTGAGCCGCCACCTCGCCGGGGATGCGGCGAGCTATCTCGGCACGGCGCTCTCCACGAGCCTCAAGGTCTCGGGGCTGCCCGTCTTCTCCGCGGGCGTGGTCGACACGCCCGAGAGCGCCGAGGCGATCGTGCTGAGCGATCCGGGCGCGGGCCTCTACCGCAAGCTCCTCGTGGAGGACGGACGGCTGATCGGCGCGGTCTTCGTCGGCGACATCGGCGAGCAGGGCTGGTGCAAGGCCCTGATCCGCTCCGGCGAGCCGGTCGCCGCCCATCTCGACGATCTCATGTTCGGGCGCCCGGCGGCGCCCCAGACCCTCGCAGCGTGACGGAGGCTGTTCGTGGCTGACGACTTCAACACCGAGCAGAAGCGCTACCTCGAAGGCTTCGCCTCAGGGATAGCCGCCGCCCGGATGACGGGCGGCCTCAGCCCGGGGCAGGCGCCCGCGGGCGGCGTCACCGAGCCCACGGGACCCGACGCGATCCACATCAAGGCGCAGGAGAGGACCGTCAAGGCAGGCGGCAAGCTCTGCGACCAGGAGAAGTGGAAGCGCGCCGAGAACCCCTTCGAGGGCCACAACCGGCTGATCGCGGAGGCCGCCACCGGCAAGGCGCCGAAGCCCGAGGACAATTTCCGCTGGCGCTATCACGGCCTGTTCTGGGTCGCGCCCGCACAGAACTCCTACATGTGCCGGCTGCGTATTCCGAACGGCATCCTGCACCATTGGCAGTTCGCCGGCATCGCCGACCTCGCCGACGCGCATGGCGGCGGCTATGCCCACGTGACGACGCGGGCCAACCTGCAGGTTCGCGAGATCACCCCCGAGCACGGACAGCCCTTCCTCGACGGGCTGATCGATCTCGGGCTGACCGCGCGGGGAGCGGGCGCCGACAACATCCGCAACGTCACGGGCTCGCCGGTCGCCGGCATCGACGCGCAGGAACTCCTCGACACGCGCCCGCTCGCCAAATCCTGGCACAACTGGATCCTGAACGACCGCTCGCTCTTCGGCCTGCCGCGCAAGTTCAACGTCGCCTTCGACGGCGGCGGTATCCTGCCGGTGCTGGAGGAGACCAACGACATCGGCTTCCAGGCGATCGAGGTGAGGGAGGGCGCCGCCGTGGCGCCGGGCGTGTGGATGCGCCTCGTGCTCGGCGGCATCTCCGGCCACAAGGACCTCGCCCGCGACACCGGCGTCGTGCTGAGACCCGAGGATTGCAACAGGGTCGCCGACGCGATCCTGCGCGTCTTCATCGAGAACGGCGACCGCACAAACCGCAACAAGAGCCGGATGAAGTACGTCCTCGACGCCTGGGGCTTCGACAAGTACCTCGCCGCCGTCGAGGAGAAGCTCGGCCGCAAGCTCGACCGGGTCGATCCCGCCCATGTGAAGCCCCGCGGCGGCTTCGACCGCTACGCCCATATCGGTGCGCACAAGCAGGTTCAGGAGGGACTCAACTGGGTCGGCGTGGTGCTGGCCGTCGGCAAGATGACGACCGACGAGATGCGGGCGCTGGCCGAGATCGCGCGGGAGTGCGGCGACGGGCAGATCCGCCTGACCGTCTGGCAGAACTTCCTGTTCTCGGGCGTGCCGGACGCCAAGGTCGCCGAGGTCGAGGCTCGGGTCGCCGCGCTCGGCTTCACGACGAAAGCGTCGAGCATCCGCGCCGGGCTCGTCGCCTGCACGGGCAACCGCGGCTGTAAGTTCGCGGCCTCCGACACGAAGGGCCACGCCCTGATCATCGCCGACTACATCGAGGCGAGCGTGAAGGAGCTCGACGTGCCGGTGAACCTGCACCTCACGGGCTGCCATCACAGCTGCGCCCAGCACTACATCGGCGATATCGGTCTCATCGGCGCCAAGGTCGTCGTCTCGGACGAGGGCGACACGGTCGAGGGCTACGACATCGTGGTCGGCGGCGGCTTCGGCGACAGCCCGAAGATCGGCACCGAGATCTGGAAGGCCGTGAAGGCCGACGATTGCCCCGGCCGGGTCGAGGCGCTGCTGCGCGCCTACCTCAAGGGCCGCGAGGGGCCCTCCGAGAGCTTCCAGGCCTTCACCGCCCGCACGGGCCCCGATTCCCTGCGTTCGCTGGCCGAAGACCAGCCCGTCCTGAAGGCCGCAGCATGAGCGAGCACGTGACGCCTCCCCTCGTCCTGATCCCCGAGAGCGCCCCGTTCTCGGCCGATCAGCGCTCCTGGCTGTCCGGCTATTTCGCGGCGCTTCTCGGCCCGGCGGTCGAGGGCGCGACCGCGATCGGCGCCGGAGAGGTGCCGGGCGGCCCGGTGCTCGCCGACAATGGCGATGCGCCCTGGCACGACCCGTCGATCGCGATCAACGAGCGCATGGACATGGCGCGTGAGCGCTCGGAGCCGCAGAAGCTGATGGCGGCGATGGCCCAGCAGGATTGCGGCCAGTGCGGCTACAATTGCGCGGACTATGCCAACGCGATCTTCCTGAAGAGCGAGGAGCGGCTGAACCTCTGCCAGCCCGGCGGCAAGGAGACGCTGCGGATGCTGAAGAAGCTGGAGGAGGAGTTCGGCGCGGGCGGCGGCGCGGCCAAGGCGCCCGCCACGGACGGCGAGGCCGCTCCGAGGAAGGAGGCCGCGCTCGGGCCGCTCGGCTTCTGCCGCGAGAACCCGGTCGAGGCGACCTTCGTCTCCCGCACGCGGCTGAACGCGCCGGGCGGCGAGAAGGAGACCTGGCACATCGAGATCGACCTGACGGACACGCCGATCGAGTACGTGGTGGGCGATTCCCTCGGCCTGTTCCCGGCCAACGCCCCGGCGCTCGTCGACGCGGTCATCGCCGAGCTCGGCGCGCGGCCCGAGCGGATCATCGGGGGAAAGACCCTGCGGCAGGCGCTGCTCACCGACTACGCTCTCGGGCCCGCGCCCGACGGCCTCTATCAGCTCCTCTCGCTCCTCACCTCCGGCCCGGCCCGCAAGAAGGCGCAGGCGCTCGCCGCCGGCGAGGATCCGGACGGGGACGCGGCCTTCCTCGACGTGCTCGGCGCCCTGCACAAGTTCCCGGGCGCACGGCCCGACGCGGAGGTGTTCCTCGAATCCCTCGACGAGCTGCAGCCGCGGCTCTACTCGATCTCCTCCTCGCCCAAGGCCGATCCGGGTCGCGTCTCGCTCACGGTCGACGCGGTGCGCTACAATCACCGCTCGCGGCTGCGGCTCGGCGTTGCCTCGACCCATCTCGGCGAGCGCCTGCCCGAGACCACCACGGTCAAGGTCTACCTGCAGAAGGCGCACGGCTTCGCGCTGCCGGACGATCTCTCGAAGGACGTGATCATGTGCGGGCCGGGCACCGGCATCGCCCCGTTCCGCGCCTTCCTGCGCGAGCGCGCCGCCACGCAGGCGCCCGGTCGCAACTGGCTGTTCTACGGCCACCAGCGGCAGGCTTCGGACTTCTTCTACAAGGACGAGCTGAACCGGCTGAAGGACGACAAGGTGCTGACCCGCCTGTCGCTGGCGTGGTCGCGCGACGGCACGGAGAAGACCTACGTGCAGGACCGCATGCGCGAGAACGGCGCAGAATTGTGGAAGTGGCTCGAGGGCGGCGCCCATTTCTACGTCTGCGGCGACGCCAAGCGCATGGCCAAGGACGTGGAGCGCGCGCTCATCGACGTCGCCGCCGAGCACGGAGGCAAGAACCCCGACGAGGCGGTGGCCTACCTCGCGGCGCTGAAGAAGGCCGGGCGCTATCAGGCCGACGTGTACTGACGGGCCTGCGGCGGCGCCTCTCCCGGATCGGAGGGGCGGCCCGCCGCCCCGGCCCGACTCTTGCTCAGCTCGACGCCTCAAGACGCATCGCCCGAGGATCCCCCGATGACCGCACCTCAGCCGGAGACGTCGTCCGCCGTGCGGACCACCTGCCCGTATTGCGGTGTCGGCTGCGGCGTGCTCGCCACCCCGGATGGGCAGGGCGGGGCGGCCATCGCGGGCGATCCGGCCCATCCGGCGAATTTCGGGCGGCTCTGCTCCAAGGGCTCGGCGCTCGGCGAGACCCTGTCGCTCGACAACCGCCTCCTGCACCCGATGCTCGACGGGGCCCGCGTCTCCTGGGAAGCCGCGCTCGGCGCCGTCGCCGGGGGCTTTCGCAAGGCCGCCGAGACCTACGGGCCGGATTCGATCGCCTTCTACCTGTCGGGCCAGCTCCTGACGGAGGATTACTACGTCGCCAACAAGTTCGCGAAGGGCTTCATCGGCACGCCCCACGTCGACACCAACTCCCGCCTCTGCATGTCCTCGGCGGTCGCCGCCCACCGCCGGGCCTTCGGCGCGGACACCGTGCCCGGCTGCTACGAGGATCTCGACGAGGCCGACCTCATCGTGCTGATGGGCTCGAACACCGCGTGGTGCCATCCGATCCTGTTCCGCCGCATGGTGGATGCCCGCACGAAGCGCGGCACCAAGCTCGTGGTGATCGACCCGCGCCGCACGCAGACCGCCGAGGAGTCGGACCTGTTCCTCGGTCTCAAGGCCGGCAGCGACACGGCCCTGTTCTCGGGCCTCCTCGTCCATCTCTCCGAGACGAACGCCCTCGACCAGCGCTTCATCGCCGAGCACACGGCAGGCTTCGAGGCGGCGCTCGAGCGCGCGCGCCTCATCGCCCCGAGCCTGTCGGCAATCGCCGCCGCGACGGGTCTCACCGAGGCCGACATCGCCCGGTTCTTCGACCTGTTCGCGAAGACGCGCCGGGTCGTCACCGCCTTCTCGCAGGGCGCCAACCAGTCGGCTCAAGGCACCGACAAGGGCAACGCCATCATCAACTGCCATCTCGCCACGGGGCGGATCGGCGAGCCCGGGATGGGGCCGTTCTCGCTGACCGGGCAGCCGAACGCCATGGGCGGGCGCGAGGTCGGGGGCTTGGCCAACATGCTCGCCGCCCACATGCATTTCGCCCCCGAGGAGGTCGACCGGGTCCGCCGCTTCTGGGACGCGCCGCGGATCATCAGCGGCGAGGGCATGAAGGCGGTGGCCCTGTTCGAGGCGATCGAGCGGGGGAAGATCAAGGCGCTCTGGGTGATGGGGACGAACCCCCTCGTCTCGATGCCCCGCGCCGACGCGATCAAGGCCTCGCTCGGCAAGCTCGACCTCTACGTCGTCTCGGAGGCCGTCTCCGACAGCGACACCGCGAAGGCGCGGGGCAAGCGCACGGTGCTGCTGCCGGCGCTGGCCTGGGGCGAGAAGAACGGCACGGTCACGAACTCGGAGCGGCGGATCTCCCGCCAGAAGAGCTTCCTCAAGGCGCCCGGCGAGGCGCGGCCGGACTGGGCGGTGATCAGCGACGTCGCCCGCCGGCTCGGGCACGGCAAGGGCTTCTCCTACCTCTCGGCGGCGGCCGTGTTCCGCGAGCACGCGGCGCTTTCGGGCTTCGAGAACAACGGGACCCGCGACTTCGACATCGGGGCCTTGAGCGACATCAGCGACGCGGCCTACGCGGACAACGCGCCGGTGCAGTGGCCGCTGCCGAAGCGGGGGCCGGCGGGCGGCAAGGGACGGGCGCGCCTCTTCGCGGACGGGCGATTCTACACCTTCGACCAGCGCGCCCGCTTCGTCGCGGTGCAGCCGCCGGCGCTCGCGCAGGACACCAGCGCGGAGTACCCCCTCGTCCTCAACACCGGCCGCGTGCGCGACCACTGGCACACGATGACGCGCACGGGGAAGAGCCAGCGCCTCTCGGCGCACCGCTCCGTGCCTTTCCTGGAGATCCACCCGGACGATGCAGGCCCGCTCGGGCTGGTCGATGGGGCCATCGCCGCGGTCGAGACGGCGCACGGCACGGCCGAGCTCGAGGCGGTCGTCACGGACGCCGTGCGGCCCGGCACCCTGTTCATGCCGATGCACTGGAGCGACATGACGGCCTCGAAGGCGCGCGTCGGCGCCGTGGTGCGCGGCGTGCCGGACCCCGTCTCCGGCCAGCCCGAGCTGAAGGCGACACCCGCCCGGGCCCGTCCCGTCGCCTACCGCTCCCGCGGCTTCCTGCTGACGCGCGGTCAGCAGGCGGCGCCCGCCGGCTGGTGGTGGGCGCGCGCCACGATTTCCGGCGGCTCGGCCCTCCAGTTCGCCACGCAGGACGGCTCCCGCGAGATCGCCCTCACGATGCGCGGCCTGTTCCAGGGGCTGGAACTCGCCGAGTACGCCGATCACGCCCGCGGGCGCTATCGCTGCGCCGTCTACGACGGCGGCCGCCTCGTCGCCTGCCTGTCCCTGGCGCCGGCCGAGGACAAGCCCGACTGGGAGGCCGCCAAGGCCCTGTTTGCGGAGGATCGGCCGGAAGCGCCGGTGCGCCGCGCGCTGCTCTCGGGCCGCGCCGCGGCGGCCGCCGCCGGCCCCACGATCTGCGCCTGCCACGGCGTCGGCCTCGACGTGATCGCGGGCGTGATCGCGGGCGGCGCCGACAGCGTCGAGGCGGTGGGAGCGGCGTGCAAGGCGGGCACCAATTGCGGCTCCTGCATACCCGAGATCCGCAAGCTCCTGCCCGAGGCGCTTGCACGCAGCGCGGCCTGAGGCCCATGTTGCGCCGGCAGCGCCTTCCTTCCGCCTCGCGGGGAGGAGACGAGCGGCAGGCATCGAATCCAACCGGCATCGACACCATGAGCACACCCCGCCAGCCCCGCGAGACGCGCGGCCCCGGCCTCGAACCCCTGGCGGTCCTGCCCGTCTTCGTGCCGCTGCAAGGCAAGCGGGCGGTGCTGGCCGGATCGAGCGGCGGCGCCCCCTGGAAGGTGAAGCTGCTCGCGGCCGCGGGCGCCGAGGTCGACGTCTATGCCGAGGCCCCGAGCGAGGAACTCTCCGCCGTACCGGCCGAAATCGTGGCGGGGCGCGTCACGCTCCACGCCCGCGCCTGGACGCCCGCCGACCTCGCGGGCGCCGCCTTCGCGATCGGCGCGATGGAGGACGAGGCGGATTGCGTCGCCTTCGTCGAAGCGGCGCGCAAGGCCGGCGCCATCGTCAACGCCGTCGACCGGCCGCATCTCTGCGACGTGAAGTTCGGCGCCATCGTCAACCGCTCGCCCCTCGTCGTCGGCATCTCGACGGAGGGGGCGGTGCCCGTCTTCGGCCAGACCGTGCGGGCGCGCATCGAGGCGATGCTGCCGCGGGGCTTCTCGGCCTGGGTCGCCGCCGCCCGCGACTGGCGAGAGGGGATCAGCGCCCGCTTCCACGCCTTCGCCGAGCGCCGTGCCTTCTGGGAGCGCTTCACCGACCGCGCCTTCGCCGAGCCCGACCGGGCCCCGACGGAGGCCGACCTCGCCGCCCTTCTCGGCCAGATGGAGGAGGCGCCGCGCGGCGGCGCCGTGACCCTCGTCGGCGCCGGCCCCGGCGATGCCGAGCTCCTGACGTTGAAGGCACTGCGGGCGCTGCGCAGCGCGGACGTGATCCTCTACGACGATCTCGTCGCCCCCGAGATCCTGGATTATGCCCGGCGGGAGGCGCGCACCATGCTCGTCGGCAAGACCGGGCACGGCCCATCCTGCCGGCAGGACGACATCAACGCCCTGATGGTCTCGCTCGCGAAATCGGGCAAGCAGGTGGTGCGGCTCAAATCCGGCGACCCCCTCGTCTTCGGCCGGGCCGGCGAGGAGATCGATGCCTGCCGGGCGGCCGGGATCCCGGTCAGCGTGGTGCCGGGGGTGAGCGCCGCGCAGGGGGCGGCCGCCTCCCTCGGCGTGTCCCTGACCCACCGCGACGCCGCGCGCCGCCTGCAATTCGTCACCGGTCACGACCGCCGCGGGGCGTTGCCCGAGGACTTGAACTGGGGGGCGCTCGCGGATCCGAGCGTCACCACCGTCGTGTACATGCCGAAGCGCACCCTCGGCGCCCTGCTCGCCCGCGCGATCGCGGAGGGGCTGGCGCCCGCGACGCCGGCCCTCGTCGTGTTCAACGCGACGCGGCCGGGACAGGCCGTGGTCAGTGGCTCGGCCGCCGACCTCGCGGAGCGCGTCGCGGCCGCGGGGCACGAGGGACCCGCGCTCCTGATGGTGGGCGAGGCGCTCGGCCGTGGCGCGGCCTCGATGCCGGCCGACATTCGGGAGGCGACGGCCGCCGCCTCGTGACGGCGACGGCACGTCCCCTTGCCAGGGCCGCTTCCGCGTGGTTCGCCACACGCGGCCTGCGCTATGCTGCGCGGGTGTTCGCGCAGAGGTATTCATGTCCGACCGGACGCGCCGCCTTCTCCTGCCGCTCGGGGCCTTCCTCCTCGGCCTGATCGGCCTCACCGTCGCGGCGGTGGTCATGCTCGTGCCGGAGCGGGCGCCGGTGGCGACGTCGAGCGTCGGCGGCCCCTTCACGTTGGTGGACCAGAACGGCCGCACCGTCACCGAGAAGGATTTCTCCGGCGCGACGCATCTCGTGTTCTTCGGCTTCACGCATTGTCCCGACATCTGCCCGACGACGCTGCAGCAGATCTCGGACGTGCTGGCGGCGCTCGGGGACAGGGCGAAGGCGATGAAGGTCGCGTTCATCACGGTCGATCCCGAGCGCGACACCCCAGCGAGCCTCAAGGCCTACCTGGAGAGCTTCGACCCTCGCATCACCGGGCTCACGGGCAGCCCCGAGCAGGTTGCTGCCGCGGTGAAGGGCTATCGGGCCTATGCGCGCCGCGTGCCCACGCAGGGGGGCGACTACACGATGGAGCACACCGCCCTCGTCTACGTGATGGACGCGAGGAACCGCTTCCTCGGCGCCCTCAACCTGCAGCGGCCGGCGGACGAGACGGCGGGGGAACTCGCCAAGCGCATCTGATCGGCGGCTCCGTCACGGGCGCCGCACCCGCCTCCGCAGCGCGCCCGTGCGCGAGGTGCGGAACAGGCCGTGCTCGGTCTTGTTCCAGTGCGCCGGCGCGCGGGCGAGCTCGACGAGGCCGAGCCAAGCCGCGAGACTGATGAGCATGTAGTAGACGGGCAGCAGCAGCACGAAGGGCAGGAGGTCGTACCAGCCGCGCCGGACCGCGCCGAGGGCGGCGGGCAGCATCATGGCGGCAAGTCCCGCGCCGAAGATCGTGAGCGCGAGGCCCTGCGGCAGGTTCGGCCAGAAGGCCGGCCCTCCCTCCGGCCCGTGCCACAGGAAGGCGAGGGCGGCCGCGCCGGTCAGGAACGGGTAGACGAGCGCCGAGGCCACCGTGCCCGGCACCATCGTCAGGGCGCAGAAGGCGTCGAGGGGGCCGAGGCGACGCAGGGTCCGCAACGGGTGGCGCGCATGCGTGACCGTCGTCTGCACGAAGCCCTTCATCCAGCGCACGCGCTGGCGCAGCCACGGGCCGAGATGCGCCGGCGCCTCCTCGTAGGTCGCGCTCGGAAGATCCCCGACCATGTAGCCGGCCAGCGCGAGCCGCAGGCCGAGATCGGCGTCCTCGGTCACGTTCCAGGCATCCCACCCGTGCAGCGCCCGCAGCACGGCGGTTCGGAAATGCGTCGAGGTGCCGCCGAGCGGCGTCGGAAGCCGCCAATTGGCCAGCCCCGGCCCGAGCACGTCGAAGAGTCCGGCATATTCGAGGGCGAAGCAGCGGCTGAGCCAGGAATCGTCGGCATTGTCGACGACGAGCCTTCCCTGGAGGCAGGCCGTCTCAGGCGGCTCGCGTCGGAAGAGGGCGGCGGCGAGGCGCAGCTGGCCCGGATCCGGCACGTCTTCCGCGTCGTAGACCACGAGGCACTCGCCGCGGGCGAGGGGCAGGGCGACGTTGAGGGCACGCGGCTTGGTGCGCGGCGCGCCCGGCGGCGCCACGATCACCTCGAACCGGGCTGGAAGCGGCACCGCGGCGAGCGCCGCCGCGGTCTCGGCATCGTCCGCCTCCAGCACGAACTTGATGTCGAGCTTGGCCGCCGGATAATCGAGACGCGCGAGCGCCCCGACGAGGCGGGGAACGACGGCGGCCTCGCGGTAGAGGGCAACGAGCACCGTGTAGACCGGCAGGTCCCGATCGCTCAGCGCCGCTACGGAGCCGGGGGCGGGCTCGACCGGGGCGGCGAGGAAGAGGGAGCCGAGCCGGAAGCTCGCGGTAGCGAGGATGCCGCTCTGCGCGGCCGCGACGGCGGCGAGGGACAGACCGGGGGGAAGGCCCGACAGGATGAGGCCTCCCGCGCAGGCCGTGAGCCCGAGCGCCGCCGCCTGCCGTCCGGAGAGGCCCGGCCGATAGGCCCAGTCCGGCCTGTTCCGCTCCAGCGCCTCGGCGGCATGGGCTGCCACGGCATGCGGCAGGGCGGCGAAGACGGCGTTGCGCAGCCGGCTTGGGGCCGTGAGTCCCGCCGTGCGGTCCAGGGAGAGGCGGCCGGTGAGCAGACCCTCGATCTCGGCGCCCTCCGGGGCGCGCACGAGGCGCCCGGGCGCCCCGGCGAGCGGAGCCGCCCTCGCCGCGAGGCTCTCGGGAAAACGGGCCCCCGGCCCGAGGGCGTTCGGTCGAGCGAGATAGGGGAGGCCGAGGGCGCGGGCGAGCGCCTCGTAATAGGGCTCCTCCGCCATCGATCCGCTGCGCAGGAGCGCGCTCGCGGCGTCGGTGCCGCTCGCACGGGCGAGGGCCGCCGCGGACAGGAGGCGGGCGGGGTCCACCCCCTCGGCCAGGAGGAAGGCGAGGTCCGGCGGCAGCGCACCCGCGCCGGCCGCGGATCTGCTTGTCCCGGGGAACGACACCGACCCGCTCCCGTAGGCCCCGGAACGTGCTAGGGGAGGCGCGTGAGCCGTACCTTCGCCGCCCGTCCGAAGCGCACCACGCGCGCCAAACCAGCGTCAAGGCAAGGCCGGGCCGGCAGGGCCGCGGCCGCCCTCCTGACCGCGCTTTTCGTTGCGGGCGCAACCTTTCTGCCACAGGCCAGGGCCGAGACGCCGGCTGGCCAGAGCGTCGCGATCCCGAATTTCTGGAACCCGCGCAGCCGCGGCGAGAGGGTCGAGGCGCCGCAGACGGGCCGCGCCGTCCGCTTCCTCACGGACGACGAGTTCCCGCCGCTGCACTTTTCCGGGCCGGACGGCAACCCGACCGGCTTCGTGGTGGAACTCGCCCGGGCCGTCTGCGAGCGCCTCGCGATCACCTGCACCGTGCAGGCACGCCGCTTCGACACGCTCCTCGATGCGCTGAACGAGCGGCAGGGCGACGTCGTCGCCGCCGCGATCCCGCTGACGCCGACCCTGCGCGGCAAGTTCCTGGCGACGCGGCCCTTTTTCCGCTGGCCGGCCCGCTTCATCGCCCGGACCGGTGCCGGCCTGCCCGAGCCCTCGCCGGAGGCTCTGTCCGGCCGCAGCGTCGGCGTGATCGCCGGCAGCGCGCACGCGGCCTATCTCAAGGCGTTCTTCCCGAAGGCGGTGCCGCGGGACTTCACCGACCTCTCCGCGGCGGAGAGCGCGCTCCGGCGCGGCGAGACGGAGTACCTCTTCGCGGACGGGCTCAACCTCGCCCTCTGGCTCGGCGGGTTCGAGGCCGGCGGCTGCTGCGCCTTCTCGGGTGGTTCCTACCTGGAGAACCGCTATTTCGGCGAGGGCATCGGCCTCGTCACGCGCCAGGAGGACGCGGCCCTGTCCCGCGCCCTCGACGACGCCCTCCAGCGCCTGTGGGACGACGGCAAGTACGCGGAGATCTATCTGCGCTTCTTCCCCGTGAGCCCGTTCTAGCCGATCCGATGTCGCGTCCGGTGCCCGGCCGGCCGCGTGCACAAAAACTTGCCTGGGGAATTTCGCAGCGCGGCAAAGCGCACTAGGGTGCCGCGCTTCGCGACGCCCTTGAAACAGACCGATATTTCCCCGCCATGCCGTCCCCGCTCTCCCTCGACCCCGCCCTGATCGAGGCCGCCGCCACAGCGGCGTCCTGGCCGTTCGAAGAGGCGCGCAAGCTCGTCGCGCGGCTGGAGCGTAGCCCCAAGGCCGAGGTGCTGTTCGAGACGGGCTACGGCCCCTCGGGGCTGCCGCATATCGGCACCTTCGGCGAGGTCGCCCGCACCTCGATGGTGCGCCACGCCTTCCGGGTCCTCACCCGGGACAGCGTGCCGACCCGGCTCGTCGCCTTCTCGGACGACATGGACGGCCTGCGCAAGGTGCCGGACAACGTGCCGAACCGGGAGATGCTGCGGGCAGCCCTGAACCAGCCGCTGACCCGGGTGCCGGACCCGTTCGGCACCCACGAGAGCTTCGGCGCGCACAACAATGCGGAATTGCGCCGCTTCCTCGACGCCTTCGGCTTCGACTACGAATTCCGCTCGGCGACCGAGTGCTACCGCTCCGGCGTGTTCGACGCGACGCTGATGCTCGTGGCCGAGCGCTACGACGCGGTGATGGACATCATGCTGCCCTCGCTGCGCGCCGAGCGCTCGGCGAGCTACTCGCCCTTCCTGCCCCTCCACCCGGTCACGGGCGAGGTAATGCAGGTGCCCATCGACGAGATTCGGGCGGACCGGGGCACCCTGCTCTGGCGCGACCCGAAGACGGGCGAGGCCTACGAGACCCCGATCACCGGAGGACACGCCAAGCTGCAATGGAAGCCCGACTGGGCGATGCGCTGGGTGGCCCTCGGCGTCGATTACGAGATGGCCGGCAAGGACCTGATCGACTCGGTCAAGCTGTCGGGCCAGATCGCCCGGGCGCTCGGCGCCGAGCCGCCGGAGGGCTTCAATTACGAGCTGTTCCTCGACGAGAAGGGCCAGAAGATCTCGAAGTCGAAGGGCAACGGGCTCACCATCGACGAGTGGCTCGCCTACGGCACCCCGGAATCGCTCGCGCTGTTCATGTACAACAAGCCGCGGGAGGCCAAGCGCCTGTTCTTCGACGTGATCCCGCGCCACGTCGACGAGTACCTGAACTTCCTCGACCGCTATCCGGGCCAGGAGCCGAAGCTGCGCCTCGGCAACCCGGTCTGGCACCTGCATGCCGGCGCGCCGCCGGCGCCGGAGACGGTCGGCGAGGCCGGCGCCAAGGGCACGACGCTCACCTTCGGCATGCTGCTCAACCTCGTGGCGGTGGCCAACGCCGAGGAGCCGGGCGTGCTCTGGGGCTTCATCCGGCGCTACGCGGCCGGGATCGGCCCGGAGACGCATCCGGGCCTCGACCGGCTCGTGCATCACGCGCTCGCCTATTACCGGGATTTCGTGCGGCCCGCGAAGACCTACCGGCCTCCGACGGATGAGGAGCGGGCGGCGCTCGCCGACCTCTCGCAGGCGCTGGCCGACCACGCAGGATCGACCGACCCCGAGGCGCTCCAAGCGGTGGTCTACGAGGTGGGCCGCCGCCACTTCCCGGACCTGTCCGGCAAGGCCAAGAGCCCGGACGGGCGGCCCGGCGTGTCGCAGGCGTGGTTCACCACGATCTACAACATCCTGTTCGGCGAGGCCCGCGGACCCCGCTTCGGCTCCTTCGTCGCCCTCTACGGGGTGGAGGAGACCCGCGCCCTGATCGCGAGGGCGCTGTCCGGCGCGCTCGTGACCGAGCACGCAGCGTTCAAGGCGGGGCTTGCGAAGGCGGATTGAGGGCCAGGGCTGTCAGGCGGCCGACAGGTCGCGGGCGGCCGCCCGAAGCGCGTCGTTCATCCGGGTCTGCCAGCCCGGGCCGGTCGCCTTGAAGGCCGCGACCACGTCCGGATCGAGCCGGATCGTGACCGGCACCTTGCGCCGCTCGGCCTTCGGCCGGCCGATGCGGCTGACGAAGGCGGCCGCCACGCCGGGCGGCATCCCGTCGGGACCGGGACGCGCAGCGGCCAGCTCGTCGTCGGTCAGGGCCGGGTTGTCGGACACCGCGTCCCAATCGTCCTGCGTGTAGCCAGGGTTCGGCACGTAGCCGGGCGCATGCTCAGGCTTCGGCATAGAAGGCCCTTTCCTTCGCGTTGGCAGGGCGAACACTCACGATGTCGACGGCCTCGGATCCCAGAGGCGAGACGATCGCGACGACGACGGTCCGGCCGTGCCAGGATCCGATCAGCTTGAAGCGCGCCCGGCCTGTCGCGCTCGGATTCGCCGGAATGGTGAAGAACCGCTCGAAGCTGAAAGCCACCTCGAAATCGGCGAAGTCGAAGCCATGCTTAGCGATATTCGCTCGGCGCTTCGGCTCGCCGTAGGTGAAATTCATGATTTTCTGTACGTACAGAAACCTGACATGTCAAGGAGGCCGCCGGCAACGGCCTTACCCTTCCCGCCCGACCTGCCGCAGGCTCAGCGCCCAGACCCGTTCCTGCAGGGCCCGGTCGCGGCTGGAGGCCGAGGATTCGGCGATCCGCGCCTTGGCGAGGTAGCGCCCGCTGACGCCCCTCAGTTCGGGGGCGGTGGCGGCGTGGAGCGAGGTCTCGGCCCCGCTCTTCGGCGCGATCAGGAAGGGGCGGATCAGGCTCCAGGCGAAGCCGAGGACGCCGCCCGTGTTGCGGGCGAAGCCCGTGTTGACGACGCCCGGATGCAGGGCGTTCGCGGTGACGCCCGTGCCGTCGAGGCGCCGCGCCAGCGCGTAGGTGAAGAGCACGTTGCCGAGCTTGGCCTGGGAATAGGCCTTGATGGCGCCGTAGGCGCGCCTGCCCTCGAGGTCGTCGACGTCGATCCGCCCGCGGGCATGGGCGGCCGAGGCGACGTTGACGATGCGGGCCTCGCCGGCCTCCCGGGCGGTGGCCTTCAGGAGGTCGAGGAGGTCGAGGGTCAGGAGCACGTAGCCGAGATGGTCGAGCGCCCAGGTCCGCTCGATCCCGTCGACCGTCGTCTCCCGCCGGTCGAAGATGGCGCCGGCGTTGTTCACCAGCACGTCGAGGCGCGGATAGGCCTCCCGCACCGCGCCGGCGAGGCGCCGGATCTCGGATTGCGCCGAGAGATCCGCCACGAAGACGTCGATCTCGGCACCCGGCACCGCCTGCCGGATCGCCTCGGCGGAGGCGCGGGCGCGGCCCTGCGCCCGGCCGACGAGGCCGACCCGCAGGCCGGCGCGGGCGAGGCCGAGGGCCGTCTCGTAGCCGATTCCCGAGGTCGCGCCGGTGACGAGGGCGATCCGCCCCTGCAGCGTCGACACCGCTCAGAACACCGCCTGACCGATCACGAACGCGACCACCACGATGATGATCGCGATCACGAGGAACAGGCCGAACAGGATGCGCGCCAGCGAGGCCGCGCCGGAGGCGATGCCGGTGAAACCGAGGGCGCCCGCGATCAGCGAGATCACGAAGGCGATGAGGGCCCATTTCAGGAGGGTCATGGCGTCAGCTCCGGCGAACCGAGTCGAGGATTGCGAATCGAGCGACAACTCGGGCCAAGCTCAACCGTTCCGCCCCCTTGCCCCCTGCGCCGGCACGGGGTTCGCGGACGCGTCGGCGCGGGCCAGGATCTGCTCGGCGAGCACGTGGTAGAGGCCGCCCCGGCAGACGAGCTTCGAGGCCGCGTCGGCGACGAGCGCGGCGATCATCAGCGGGATCATCATGGCGTGGTCCTGGGTCATCTCGGTGACGATGACGAAGGAGGTGATCGGCGCCTGCAGCACGCCCGTGAGGTAGGAGACCATCCCGATCAGGACGAGCGCACCGACCGGCACCTCCGCGAAGAGGTCGCGGAGCGCCGCCCCGAGGCCGGCGCCGACCGCCAGCGAGGGCGCGAACAGGCCGCCCGGAATGCCGCTGATCGAGGAGAGCACGGTCGCGGCGAACTTGAGCGGCGCGAAGTCGAGCCGCGCGGCCGCATCCCCGTGCAGGAGGGCGCGGGCCTCCTCGTAGCCGGTTCCGTAGACGGTCCCGTCCGAGGCGAGGCCGCAGAGCGCGACGCCGAGGCCGCAGAGCATGGCGAAGGCGACGGGCCGCCTCGCGACCCAGGCGCCCGGCCGCCCCGGCAGGCCCCGCCCGAACAGGATCACGATGCGGCTGAACAGGCCGCCGGCAAGGCCGCCGACGGCGCCGAGGACGAGCACGAGGAGCCAGCTTCCGCCGAGCGCGAGGCCCACCGCGGTCGTGCCGAAATAGGTGTAGTTGCCGACGAGCCAGAGGGAGGTGAGGCCGGCCGCCACGATCGCCGCGACGATGAGCCCGGTGGTGCGCGCCTCGTAGGTCCGCCCCAGTTCCTCGATGCCGAAGACGATGCCGGCGAGCGGCGTGTTGAAGGCCGCCGCCACGCCGGCAGCACCCCCCGCCAGGATCAGCCCCGGCAGGCGCTCGGGCGTCAGCCGGCCCACCGCCGCCATGATGGCTGCCCCCACCTGCACGGTCGGCCCCTCGCGGCCCGCGGCCGCCCCGCAGAGGAGGCCCAGCCCCATCACCACGATCTTGCCGAAGGCGACGCGCAGCGAGATCAGCGCGTGGCGCAAGCCCGGATCATGCGTGTGGCGGGCCGCGATCACCTGCGGAATGCCGGACCCTTGCGAGTTCGGGAAGACCGTGCGGGCCAGCAGCGCCGCCATCCCGAAGCCCGCGGGCGTCACGACGAGGGCAAGGAGGGGCGAGACCGCGAGGACCTGCCGGAAGCCGGCCTGAGCCGCATCGGCGAGCTTGGCCATGAGCACCGCGGCGAGGCCGACGCAGATGCCCCCGAGGAGGAACAGGAGGCGCCGCCGCCAGATCGCGAAGGCGTCGAGGGAGGCGCTGCGCAGGCGCGCCATCGAGCGGCGGGTGCGGGGGCGTCCCCGGGTCGAATGCGGCGGCATGGTCCGGTCGGGCACGGGAATGCCCGCTCGGAGAAGCGGGCGAAGGATCGGCCGAGCATGCCACGACCGGGCCGGAAAGGCGCGTCCCGCGTGCCCTCAGCCGGAGCGGGGCAGGGCGCCCTCGAGCAGCCCCAACGCGTCGGCCACCGCGCGGGCGCGGATCTCGGCCCGACCGAGATCGCCGTAGCGGCGCTCCCGGTGGCGCAGGGTGCCGTCCCGCAGCGCGAGCCCGAAATGGACGAGGCCGACCGGCTTCTCCGCGCTGCCGCCGCCGGGGCCGGCGATGCCCGTGACCGCGACGGCGACGTCGGCCCGCGAGGCGGCGAGCGCGCCCGCCGCCATGGCGCGGGCGACCGGCTCGCTCACCGCGCCGTGGGCGGCGACGAGATCGGGCGGCACTCCGATCGCCTCGCTCTTGGCCGCGTTCGAGTAGGTGACGAAGCCGCGCTCCAGCACCGCTGAGGAGCCCGGCACCGCCGTGATCAGGCCGGCCACGAGGCCGCCCGTGCAGGATTCGGCGGTGGCGAGCGTGAGCCCCGCCGCCGCGTACCCCGCGACGAGCGCCTCGGCCCGGGCGAGGAGGGCGGCGTCGGCGAGCACCGGCTCAGCCCTGGCGCATGGCCGTCTCGGCCTGGGCATCAAGGAGCGTCGCGCCCTCCTCCTCGGGGAGCCGGACCGTGGCCGCGGCCTGGGCGGCGAGGCCCTCGGCCCGGCCGACGAAACCGAGCTTCTCCGTCGTCGTCGCCTTGATCGAGACGGACGAGAGCGGCACGCCCGCGATCTCGGCGATGCGCGCCCGGATCGCCTCGCGGTGCTTCCCGATGCGGGGGGCCTCCGCCAGGACGGTGATGTCGAGATGGTCGATCCGCCCGCCGCGCGCCCGCACCAGCGAGCAGGCATGGGCCAGGAACTGGTCGGACGCCGCCCCGCGCCATCTCTCGTCGCTCGGCGGGAAGTGGGTGCCGATGTCGCCGTCGGCGATGGCGCCGAGGAGCGCGTCGGTGAGCGCGTGCAGCGCCACGTCGCCGTCCGAATGCGCGAGCACGCCCCGGTCGGCCGGGATGCGCACGCCGCCGAGCCAGACATGGTCGCCCTCCGTGAAGGCGTGCACGTCGAATCCGGTGCCGAGGCGGGTGACGTAATGGGTCATGGCGGAGGTTCCCGGAGCGGAGGCGGCCGAGCCGAAGGCGCGGTCGGCCTCGATCAGGTCGGCGGGCTGGGTGATCTTGCGGTTGCGCGGATCGCCCTCGAAGGTGACGACCGGAAGGCCCGCCCATTCGGCGAGCGCCCCGTCGTCGGTGAAGCCGTGAAGGCCGGCCTCCGCGGCGGCCCGGTGGCCGTCGAGGAGAGGGCGGAAGGCGAAGGATTGCGGGGTCTGCACGGCGCGCAGGGCCTCGCGCGCGGGCGTCTCGCGGACGCGCCCGATGCCGGCGCCCGCCGCCTCCACGATCTTGATCGTGTCGCTGACCGCGATGCCGGGCACAGCGGCGCGGTGGTCGCGGCCCGCCGCGATCGCCCGGTCGATCAGGCCGAAATCGACGTGCGGACGCGCCGCGTCGTGGACGAGGACGAGGTCGGGCGCCCCTCCCTGCTCGAGCGCCTCGAGGCCGGCGCGGACCGATTGCTGGCGGGTCTCGCCACCCGGCACCGGGGCCGCGAGCTTGGCCCGCACCATCGGGTCGAGATCGGCGAGGCATTCCTCGTAGAAGGCGGCCGCGTCCGGCGCGATCACGGGCTGAATGCGTGCGATGCCCGCATGGCAGCCGAGCGCGGCGAGCGTGCGCGTGAGGACGGCCTGCCCGCCCACGCGACGGTACTGCTTGGGCATGCCGCCGCCGATGCGGATGCCGCGACCCGCCGCGACGACCACAGCGGCAACGCTCAACGCGGTGCTGGACATAGGGATTCTGATACTCTTCAGGCCCACGCCCCGGCATCGCCCGTCCAGGCGGGTGCCGTAATCACGCCGGGCCGCGGTGCGACATTCGGTCAGGACCGGCCGAATCGCTGCGGCGCCCCGCGCCGGCCCTGCCCGCCCGCCGCTCGTTTAAGCGGGGCACGACCCGAAATCAAATCGCGCGGGCGGCTTGCGTCCGGCCGGCTTTTGTCTATTCCTTGTGCAGAATGACGAATGATCATTATTTGAGCGTTGTGCGCTCGGGGGCTTCCGCGGACGCTGACGGCATCGTGTCGCCGCCGGTGCTGCTCGCGCCGCTCTCGGGCGTCACGGACCTGCACATGCGCCGCATCGCACGGCGCCTCGGCGCCAGCGCCGTCGTCTCCGAGATGGTGGCGGCAGCCGAGTTCGCCCGCGGCGCCAGCGAGGCGCGCCTGCGCGCGGAAGGGGCGGGGGTGAGCCCGCACGTCGTGCAGCTCGCGGGCTGCGCGCCGGAAGCGATGGCCGAGGCCGCGCGCCTCTGCGAGGCATCCGGCGCCGACGTGATCGACGTCAACATGGGCTGCCCGGCCAAGACCGTGACGGGCGGGGAGGCGGGCTCGGCGCTGATGCGCGACCTCGACCACGCCACCCGCATCCTGGCCGCCGTGCGGGCGGCGGTGCGGGTGCCGGTCACGGTCAAGATGCGCCTCGGCTGGGACCATGCGAGCCTCAACGCGCCGGACCTCGCCCGCCGGGCGGAGGCACTCGGGCTCGCCGCGGTCACGGTCCACGGCCGCACCCGCCAGCAATTCTACAAGGGGCAGGCCGACTGGGCGGCGATCCGCGCCGTCGTGGCGGCCGTCTCGATCCCCGTCATCGCCAACGGCGACGTCACGGATCTCGCCGATGCACGGGCCTGCCTCGCAGCCTCCGGCGCGGCGGGCGTCATGGTCGGGCGGGCGGCCGTCGGCCGGCCCTGGCTCGTCGGGCAGATCGCGGACGCACTGGCCGGTCGGCCCGTGCGCGAGCCGGGGCCGGCCGAGAAGGCCGACATCGCCGCCGAGCATTATCGCGGCCTGATCGACCTCTACGGGGCCGCCATGGGCGTGCGCCACGCCCGCAAGCACCTCGCGGCCTATGTCGAGGCGGCCGGGACGCAGGGGACGGCGCTCGCGCCCGCCGACCGCACCCGGCTCCTCACCACCCACGATCCGGAGGTGGCGCTCACGCTCCTGCGGCGCGCCTTCCTGGAGCCGGCGCCCGGCGCGGCGCCGGCGGAACCGATCGGGGAGGCGGCATGAGCGAGGAGGGGGGTTCGGGCCGCGAGGCCAACGGGCGGGGGCGCGGCTCGCCGACCTCGGAGGCCGTGATCAACGCCCTGCCGCTGCCGGTGCTCACCGTCGGCGCGGACGAGCGCATCCTCCAGTGCAACCACGCCGCCGAGAGCTTCTTCGACCATTCGGCGCGGCTGATGCAGCGGCGGCGGCTGCGCGACATCATCCCCTTCTCCTCGCCGATCATCGCCCTCGTGGCGGAGGTGCGCCGCAGGCGGGCCAGCGTCAGCGAGTACCGGGTCGAGCTGACCCAGCCCCGCTCCGGCCAGGAGCGCAGCGTCGACGTGTTCGCGACGCCGCTGGGCGACGAGGGCGACGCCGTGGTGCTGATGCTCCAGGAGCGCACCATCGCCGACAAGATGAACCGCCAGCTCACCCATCGGGGCGCCGCCCGCTCGATGATCGCGCTCGGCGCCATGCTCGCCCACGAGATCAAGAACCCGCTCGCCGGCATCCGCGGCGCCGCCCAGCTCCTCGAGCAATCGGGCGCCGAGGAGGACCGGGTGCTGACCCGGCTGATCTGCGACGAGTCCGACCGGATCGTGCGCATCGTCGAGCGGATGGAGCTGTTCGGCGACGAGCGCCCCGTCGAGCGCGGCTCCGTCAACGTGCACGGGGTGCTCGACCAGGTGAAGCGCTCGGCGCAGTCGGGGTTTGCCCGTCACATCCGCTTCGTCGAGAACTACGATCCTTCGCTGCCGCCGGTCCTCGGCAACCGCGACCAGCTCATCCAGGTGATCCTCAACCTCGTGAAGAACGCGGCCGAGGCGATCGGCGCGGACGCGGTCGATGGGGAGATCACCCTCTCGACCGCCTTCCGGACGGGCCTGCGCCTGCAGATCCCGGGCTCGCGCGAGCGGGTGAGCCTGCCGATCGAGGTGGCGGTGCGGGACAACGGACCCGGCGTCACCGCCGAATTGCTGCCGGACCTGTTCGACCCCTTCGTCACCACCAAGGCGCAGGGGTCCGGCCTCGGTCTTGCATTGGTGGCCAAGATCGTCGGCGATCACGGGGGTATCGTCGAGTGCGATCCCGTGCCCCGCCGCACCACCTTCCGCCTTCTCCTCCCCATGTCGAGCGCCCGGGATGGGCGCGAATCGGTCGCGGAGGCCGAGTAAGAGTCATGCCGAACGGCCATATCATCGTCGCGGACGACGACGCCGCCATCCGCACCGTCCTCAACCAGGCCCTGTCGCGGGCGGGCTACGAGGTGCGAACGACGGGCAATTGCGCGACCCTCTGGCGCTGGGTGGCGCAAGGGGAGGGCGACCTCGTCATCACCGACGTGGTGATGCCCGACGAGAACGTGTTCGACCTCCTGCCCCGCATCAAGCGGGTGCGGCCCGAGCTGCCGATCATCGTGATGAGCGCGCAGAACACCTTCATGACGGCGATCCGCGCCTCGGAGCGGGGCGCCTACGAGTACCTGCCCAAGCCCTTCGACCTGAAGGAGCTGATCGCGATCGTCGGCCGTGCCCTCTCCCGCCCCCGCGGCGCGGCGCCGGCGGGCGCGGGCCCCGAGAACGAGGACATCCCCCTCGTCGGCCGATCGCCGGCGATGCAGGAGATCTACCGGGCGCTGGCGCGCCTGATGCCGACCGACCTCACCGTGATGATCACGGGCGAATCCGGCACCGGCAAGGAGTTGGTGGCCCGCGCGCTCCACGATTACGGGCGCCGCCGCACCGGCCCGTTCGTGCCCGTCAACATGGCGGCGATCCCGCGCGACCTCATCGAATCCGAGCTGTTCGGCCACGAGAAGGGGGCCTTCACGGGCGCGCTCTCGCGCTCGGCCGGCCGCTTCGAGCAGGCGGAGGGCGGCACGCTCTTCCTCGACGAGATCGGCGACATGCCGATGGAGGCGCAGACCCGGCTGCTGCGCGTGCTGCAGCAGGGCGAGTACACCACCGTCGGCGGGCGCGTGCCGATCAAGACCAACGTCCGCATCATCGCGGCGACCAACAAGGACCTGCGGGTCTCGATCCAGCAGGGGATCTTCCGCGAGGACCTGTTCTTCCGCCTCAACGTGGTGCCGCTGCGCCTGCCGGCGCTCCGCGAGCGCTCGGAGGACGTGCCGGACCTCGTGCGCCACTTCTTCGTCCTCGTCGAGCGCGAGGGCCTGACCCGCAAGACGCTCGATGCCGACGCCATGGAGCGGCTCAAGCGCTACCGCTGGCCGGGCAACGTGCGCGAGCTCGAGAACCTCGTCCGGCGGCTCGCCGCCCTCTACCCGCAGGAGACGATCACCGGCCCGGTGATCGAGGCCGAGCTCGACACCCTGCCCCTGGCCCAGCCGGCCGCCGCCCCGGCGGGAGCGTCCGGCCGCAAGGGGGCGGGCGAGAGCGAGACCCTGTCGGGCGCCGTGGAGCGGCACCTGTCGGAGTATTTCTCCGGCTACCGGGATACCCTGCCGCCGCCCGGCCTCTACCACCGCATCCTGCGCGAGATCGAGGGACCCCTGATCGGCGCGGCGCTGGCGGCGACCCGCGGCAACCAGATCCGCGCGGCGGAGCTCCTCGGGGTCAACCGCAACACCCTGCGCAAGAAGGTGCGCGACCTCGACCTTCAGGTGTTCCGCACCGCCCGCTGACGGGACGGGGCGGGGTGCCGCGGGCGGGCCAACACCGGGCCGTCCGCGCTCAGTGCCTGTGGCCGTCCGTCGGGTCGCGCAGGTAGCGGGCGAGCTCGAAGCCGATCTCGATCATCAGCCCGTCGACCAGCTTGGCGAGCGCGGGCCGGTGCAGGGCCCCCGCGAGGCTGCGCAGGGCGATCACGTGCTCGGCCATCCGGTTCACGAGGCGCTCGGTGTGCTGCAGGTTCGCGGCGCGGTTCTCGGTGAGGTCGATGGCGATGCCGCAGCCCCGCGCGGCCCGGCCGGATTCGTCCCGGTCGATCCGGCCCCGCATCAGGAGGCTGCGCACCCCGGTGCGGGCATCGCCGGTCCGGAACTCCGCCTCGAAGGGACCGGCCGCCTCGCTGGAGGCATGGAGGTGATTCTCCACGCGGACCCGGTCCTCCGGATGGGTGCAGGCCAGGAAGGCGGCGAGCGGCACGCCCTTGGCCGCCACGTCCGGGTCGATCCCGAGAAGGCGCGCGAAGGCAGCCGACAGGGAGAGGCGCCCGCTCCAGAGATCGTGCTCCCAGGCCCCCACGACGCCGGAGGCGTCGAGCGCCGCCTGCAGGTCGCCGGTCCCCGGTAGCGTCAGGGCTTCACCCATGCTGGTCCTCGAGCCGGAACGGCTCCGCGCCGGCCGCAGATCCCGCCGCGCAAATTAACTTGAGGTTTATAAGGCGCTCTGCCGAAGCGCCGTGCGATCAGATCTAGGGTACTGCCTTCTCAACGGAAAGGGCAATATTTCGTGAGGACGCAAGTTGCGCAACCTCAGATTATACTGATCGAGTCCGGCCGTGACTTGATTCGCCGGCCCGAGGGATCGGCGATCGGGCCTCGAAGCGCCCGCCCGGCGCTCCGGCCCGCTTCGCGGACGGGGGCCGGCCGGGCTGGGAGGGGGCCGGGAGCCCCGCTTAACCGGTCGTTAACCATGATGGGCCAAACCGGGATCATCGCATCCTTGGGTCACAGGACGCCGTGCCGCGCCGGATGGGGACGGGACCCGCTGAGGGTCCGGGATCCGGCGAGACGGTCCCGGGTCCTATGTAACCTAAAGTTGCTGAAGCCGCCGCAGATCCGGAAACCGGTTGCAGAGGACGTCAGGATGAAAGCCATCACGTTCGTCACGCAGAAGGGAGGCAGCGGCAAGAGCACGCTCTGCATCTCCCTCGCCGTCGCGGCCCAGGAAGCCGGGCGCTCCGTCTGCATCCTGGAGATGGACCGGCAGGCCACGATCAGCGACTGGCTCGACCACCGCACGGCCCAGGGCCCCGAGGTCGCCCAGATCGACGCGACGCAGATCGAGGCGGTGATGGCTCAGCTGCACGAGTCGGCCTACGATTACGTCTTCATCGACACGCCCGGCGTCGATTCCACGGGCACCCTCTCGGCGATCCGCGCGGCCGATCTCTGCATCATCCCCTGCCGCCCGACGCCCGCGGACCTGCGCGCCTTCAAGCCGACGCTCGCCGCCGTCTACCGCCTGGAGAAGAAATTCGCCTTCGTCCTGAACCAGACCCCGCCCCGCTCCTACCGCATCCGCGACGCGGCCGACGGCCTGGCCGTGCTCGGCGTCCTGCCCGACGTGAACATCGTCGCCCGCACCGACCACCAGGACGCGATCGGCGTCGGCCAGGGCGTGACCGAGTTCAACCCGAAGGGCCAGGCGGCCAGCGAGGTGCGCCGGCTCTGGTCCTGGATCGAGCGGCGGATGCAGGGGGCCAAGCATGTCAAAGCCGCCTAAGCTGAACCTCGCCTCGATCGTCGCGGCGGCGGCCCCCCCGCCGAAGCTCGCACCCGCCAAGCCCGCGCCGGTTCAGGCTCTCCAGCCGGTTCAGCAGAGCGCCGAGATCGTTCAGCTCGACGTCGCGCCGGCCCCGGCGCGCCGCCCGAGCGCCACGCTGAAGGAGCGGGCGCGGCAGATGTCGGTCTACTTGGAGCCGCCGGTCTACGACCAGCTGCGCGACCTCGCCTATGCCGAGCGCACCAAGATGCACGCCCTGATGCTGGAGGCGCTCGACATGCTGTTCAAGCAGCGCGGCGCCCGCTCGATCGACCAGCTGAACGAGGGACCGCCGCGCTGAGCCGTCCGCCGTCCGGCCCTTCGCGGAGACAGGCGCCACGCGGCGGCCCTGCCGCGGGCGTGGGAAGGCGACGGAGCATCATTCCGAAAACGGTCGCAGAAACAGCGCTTTGCGCGCTGTTTCTGCGTTTTTGCGTGAGGAATGCCGGCCTCGGCCCCGGCCGGACCGACGCTCTCGGCTCCGCGCGCGCATCCGGCCCAATGCCGTGTGACGTTCAGGCAATGTCGGCAATGCGTTGAGCGAAAATCTTCATCCGCCGCCTCAACGTCTCGCGGGCCCCTCGGCGGACATGAAGGTCCGTCTCGTTCAGCCTTCCTTTACGTCGCCTCGACAATTCTCGGTGTCGTCCCGGGCGGCTTCCGCTCGGGACGGACCCGTCCCGGCCGCTCACCGCGCCGGGCCGGGCATGTGGCGTACGCGGTGAGGCCCGAGTGTTGGTGATGGTGCGTTCGACGAAGGACGGGACGGCGTGGCTCGCCGCGTTCCCGCTCCGCCGGATCCTCGCGGTCTCGGCGATCGCGCTGGCCACCGCCAATTGCAGCAACAACCCGCAGAAGCTCGCGGCCTCCGCGCCCGGCAACGGGATCGACCCGAAATACGGCGTCAAGGCGAGCCCGCGCCTCTACAACGAGGGCGACGTGATCCCGAAGGGCGGCGGGCGCCGCTTCTCGGGCAAGCCCTATGTGGTGGCCGGGCGCACCTACGTGCCCCGGGAGGATGCGCGCGGCTACGTGCGGGAGGGTCTCGCCTCCTGGTACGGCAGCGCCTTCCACGGCCGCCAGACCGCCAATGGCGAGGTGTTCGACCGCCATTCGATCGCCGCCGCCCACCCGACCCTGCCGCTGCCGAGCTACGCCCGCGTGACGAACACCGCGAACGGGCGCTCGATGATCGTGCGCGTCAACGACCGCGGCCCCTATCACGCCGACCGGGTCATGGACGTGTCGGAGGCCGTGGCCGAGTCCCTCGAGTTCCACCGGCGCGGCACCACGCGGGTGCGCGTCGAGTATATCGGCAAGGCCTCGATCGCCGGCAGCGACGACCGCAAGCTCCTGGCGACGTTGCGCACCGACGGACGTCCCGCCGCGATCGGCGGGCGCGGCCCGGTCATGCTCGCCGATCTCGGCTCCGACGCCGCGGTGGACGCGCCCGAGCCGGCCCGCGCGCGGGCCCCGCTCGCCTTCAGGCCGCAGGAGGAGCGGCAGATCGAGGAGCGGCAAGGGGAGGAGCGTCAGGCGGACGAGGCGCCCCGTCCGGTGCGGCGGACGGCTCCCGTGCTCGTCGCGCGCGTCGCGGCGCCCGTGCCGCCCGCCCTTCAGCCGACCGCCCCTCGCGGCGCCCCTTTCAGGCCCGTGCTCGCGGCCGCCCCGATCCGCTCCCCGTCCTCCCAGGCCGCCGCGAAGGGACGGCCCGACGCCCCCGCCGCGCCGGTCCGCCTCGCGAGCGCCGCGCCGCACCCCGCCGCGAAGCCCGGCCCGCTCCCGCTGGCGCGCGGCCTTGCCGCGCCGCCCGCCGGCAAGTCCGGAGGCTCCGGCCCCGTCGCCACCGGCCACGCCGCCACCGGCCGCCTCGCCGCCTCCCCGATGCCCGCCGCATCGCGGCTCGCGATGGCCAAGCTCGCCGCCTCCCCGCCCGCGAACCCGCAGGCCAAGCCGAGCCCGGCCTCCGCGCCCGGCAAGGTGCCGTCGCCGCGTCGATCCCGCCTCGCCGAGGTCAATTGAGCGCGCGGCGGCCCCGCGTTCCGCGCGGCTATTGGACGTTCGATTCGCGCGGGAAACCGCTGTAAGGTCTCGCTTCCGGCAGGGCAGGGCGCCGGGCGTGCAGGCGAGGGTTGTTGGATGCGTACGACGTCGATCCGGGTCTATCTCGCCGCGGCCTGCCTGCTGCTGGCGCCCGGGGCGTTCCGGCCCGCGGCGGCGCAGAACTTCCAGACGAGCGCGCCCCACGCGATCCTGATCGACGCGGATTCCGGCTCGACGCTCTTCGAGAAGGCGGCGGACGAGCCGTTCGCCCCGGCCAGCATGGCCAAGCTGATGACCACCGAGATCGTGTTCGGCGCCCTCAAAGAGGGCCGCCTGAGCATGGACACCGAGTTCACGGTGACGGAGGACGCATGGCGGCGCGGCGGCGCGGGGGGCGGCGGCTCCTCGATGTTCGCGCAGGTCAACAGCCGCATCAAGCTGTCCGACCTCCTGCGCGGCCTCATCGTCCAGTCGGGCAACGACGCCGCGATCACCATCGCCGAGAACATGGCCGGCAGCGAGGGGGCCTTCGCCGGCATGATGAACGCCCGCGCCAAGGAGATCGGCCTCACGCGCTCGACCTTCCGCAACGCGACCGGCTACTCGGCGCCCGACCAGAAGGTCACCGCCCGCGACCTCGCCAAGCTCTCGCTGCACATCATCGAGACCTATCCGGACCTGTACAAGATCTTCGCCGAGCGCGAGTTCACCTGGAACAAGATCAAGCAGCAGAACCGCAACCCGCTGCTCACGCTCGACATCGGCGCGGACGGCCTGAAGACCGGGTACCTGGAGGAATCGGGCTACGGCCTGACCGGCTCGGCGGTGCAGAACAACCAGCGCCTAATCATGGTGGTGAGCGGCCTCAAGACCGCCCGCGACCGGGCGGCCGAGTCCCGCAAGCTGATGGAATGGGGCTTCCGCGCCTTCGAGCCGCGCCAGATCTTCACGGCCGGCGAGACGGTGGCCGAGGCCCCGGTCTACGGGGGCGAGAAGGGCAGCGTGCCCCTCGTGGCGAAGAAGCCGGTGCGGCTCCTGCTGCCGCGGGGCTCGGGGGAGCGGGTCTCGGCCAAGGTGGTCTACCAGGGCCCCCTCAGCGCGCCGGTCGAGCAGGGCCGGGAGGTCGGGCGCCTGCGCGTCATGCGCGGCGACACCCTCGCCCTCGACCAGCCGCTCTACGCGGGCGAGGCGGTGGCCGCCGGCACGATCCCGCAGCGGGCCCTCGACGCGGCGATCGAGGTCGGCACCGGCTTGTTCCGGCGCGCCTTCAGCAAGGCCGGCAACCCCTCGTGACCGCCCGCCCGGCGCCCCCCGAGGCCCCGCCGCCGCCAGGCCGCTTCATCACCTTCGAGGGCGGGGAGGGGGCGGGCAAGTCGACCCAGCTCGGCCGTCTCGCCCGGACCTTGCGCGAGGCGGCGGGGCGCAGGGTGGTGACGACGCGCGAGCCCGGCGGCACGGAGCGGGCCGAGGCCATCCGCGCCGCGCTGCTCGCCGGCGCCGCCAAGCCCTACGGCCCCTTCGCCGAGGCCCTCCTGTTCGCGGCGGCACGGATCGACCATCTCGACCGCCTGATCCGCCCGGCCCTGAGGGCCGGCGAGATCGTCCTCTGCGACCGCTTCGCGGATTCGACCCGGGCCTACCAGGGCGCGGCGGGAGGCGTCGAGGCGGGCACGCTGCTGGCGCTGGAGCGCGTGGCCGTGGGGGGCACGCGGCCCGACCTGACGCTCATCCTCGACCTCTCCCCCGAGGCGGGCCTCGCCCGCGCGCGGGCACGCGCCACCACCGGGGAGGCGCCCGACCGGTTCGAGGCGGAGGCGCTCGCTTTCCACGCGCGCCTGCGCGAGGGGTACCTGGCCATCGCCGCAGCGGAACCCGAGCGCTGCGTCGTCATCGACGCCGCCCGGGAGCCCGAGATCGTCGAGGCCGAGATCCGCGCCGCGGTCGCGGCGCGGCTGCCGGACCTGCTGCCGGAAGGGCCGGCATCGGACGGGGAGAGCCGCGACGATGCCGCCTGAACGCGCCGACGACGACGTCGAGGCGGGCGACCTCGCCGACGTGCCGCGCCCGCGGGAGAGCGCGCGCCTCGTCGGCCACGCGGCGGCCGAGGCGGCCTTCGCCGGGGCGATCGCCTCGGGCCGCCTGCACCATGCCTGGCTGATCGGCGGCGCGCAGGGGATCGGCAAGGCGACGCTCGCCTACCGGGTCGCCCGCCACCTCCTCGCCAACCCGGGGTCGGGCGCGGCACCGGCGAGCCTCGACGTCGACCCCGCGCACCCGGTCGCCCGCAAGGTGGCCGCCCTCTCGCATCCGAACCTCGTCGCCCTGCGCCGCCACCGGCAGCCGGGTTCGAAGGCCCTGCCGACGAAGATCGGCGTCGACGCGGCCCGCAAGGCCCTGGACCTGTTCGGCTCGACCGCCGGGAATGCGGGCTACCGCATCTGCATCGTCGACAGCGCGGAGGACCTCAACGCCAACAGCGCCAACGCCCTCCTCAAGATGGTCGAGGAGCCGCCGCCCCGCTCGCTCTTCCTCATCGTCAGCCACGCGCCGGGGCGCCTCCTGCCGACGATCCGCTCCCGCTGCCGCGCGCTGGCCCTGCGCCCCCTCTCCGAGGCGCAGGTGACGGAGGTGGTCTCGGGATTCCCGGGCCCCTTCCGGGCGCCCGATCCGGGGGCGCTCGCCCGCGCGGCCGCGCTCGCCGAGGGATCCGTCGCCCGCGCCGTCCAGATGCTCGATCCGGCCACCGCCGGCCTCGTCGCCGAGGTCGAGGCGCTGCTGGCGGGGATCGAGCGGCCGGATTGGCGCCGCATCCTGGCACTCGCCGAGACGCTCGCGGGACGCGAGGCCGAGGCCCTGTTCGAGGCGAGCCTCGACACCGTGTTCCGCTTCGTCTCCGCCGAGCTCGACCGGCGCCGGGCGGAGCCGCCCGCGCGCCTTGCGGCCCTGGTCGAGGTGTGTGACAAGACCGCCCGCGCCGCCCGGGAGGCCGCGACCTACAACCTCGACCGCCGGCCCCTCGTCCTCTCCCTGTTCGGGGACCTCGCGGGCGCGGTGCGGGCGGCCTGAGAACCGAGCGGCCTGTACTGACCTGCGCGCGATCTCCGATCCTGTGATCCCGGCGTCCCGGGATCGGGGGAGACCATGAACCGCCTATCCGGGGAACCTCCGACGTGACGGCCCAGCAACCGGCCCAAGCCTCCGCCCGAGGCCGCTTCAGCCTCACCACCGCGATCTCCTACCCGAACGGCGCGCCGCATATCGGTCACGCCTACGAGGTGATCGCCACCGATGCCATCGCCCGCTTCCACCGGCTCGACGGCTACGAGGTGCTGTTCTCCACCGGCACCGACGAGCACGGCCTGAAGATCCAGCAGACGGCCGCCCGGCAGGGCACGACGCCGCGGGCTCTCGTCGACGCCATGTCCGAGAAGTTCCGGCACATGGCCGAGGCCCTGAACTGCAGCCACGACCGCTTCATCCGCACCACGGAGCCCGAGCACTACGCCGCCGCGCAGGCGATCTGGCGGCGGATGCAGGAGAGGGGCGACATCTACCTGTCGAAGTACATCGGCTGGTACTCGGTGCGCGACGAGGCGTGGTACGGCGAGGACGAGACGGAGCTCGGCCCCGACGGGACCCGCCGCGCGCGGGCGACCCAGACGCCGGTCGAGTGGACCGAGGAGGAGAACTACCTGTTCCGTCTCTCGGCCTACGGCGAGAAGCTCCTCGCCCTCTACGAGAACGAGCCCGACTTCATCGGCCCCGAGACGCGCCGCAACGAGGTGGCGAGCTTCGTGCGCCAGGGCCTCAAGGACCTGTCCGTCAGCCGCACCACCTTCGACTGGGGCGTGCCGGTGCCCGACGCGCCCGGCCACGTCATGTACGTCTGGGTGGACGCGCTGACGAACTACCTCACCGTCTGCGGCTTCCCCGACGAGGCCGACCCGCGCTGGCGCAACTGGCCGGTCGACCTCCACGTCATCGGCAAGGACATCGTCCGCTTCCACGCGGTCTACTGGCCGGCCTTCCTGATGTCGGCGGGACTGCCGCTCCCCAAGCGCGTCTTCGGCCACGGCTTCCTGCTCTCGAAGGGCGAGAAGATGTCGAAGTCCCTCGGCAACGTCGTCGACCCGATGGACCTGATCGCGACCTACGGCGTCGACCAGCTCCGCTACTTCGTGCTGCGCGAGGTGCCCTTCGGCGGCGACGGCAATTACAGCCACGAGGCGATCATCGGGCGCATCAACGCGGACCTCGCCAACGACCTCGGCAACCTCGCCCAGCGCTCGCTCTCGATGCTCGCCAAGAACTGCGAGGGGCGGGTGCCGCAGCCCGGCCCCCTCGCGGAGGCCGACCGGGCGCTCATCGCCGCCGCCGACGCGCTGCCGGACAAGGCGCGGGCTGCCATGAAGGATCTCGCGCTGCACACGCTGCTCGCCGAGATCTGGGCGGTGGTGGGCGACGCCAACCGCTACTTCGCCTCGGAGGAGCCGTGGCGCCTGCGCAAGAGTGACCCCGAGCGGATGGGCACGGTGCTCTACGTCACGGTCGAGACCCTGCGGGCGGTCGGTATCCTGATCCAGCCCTTCGTGCCGACGGCGGGCGCGGCGCTGCTCGACCTCCTCGCGGTGCCGCCTCAGGCGCGGATGCTCGGGCATGTCGGGGCGGAGAACCGCCTCGAGCCCGGCACGAGCCTGCCCGCGCCCGCCCCGATCTTCCCCCGCTTCGTCGAGCCGGACGCGCCGGCCGCCTGAGGCGAACCGCCCTCTCCCCGCGCGGGGAGGCGAGAGCCCGCACAGACCCGACACACATGCTGATCGACAGCCACTGCCATCTCGATTTCCCGGATTTTTCCGCCGACATCGCGGGCGTCGTCGCCCGCGCCGGGGCCGCGGGCGTGACGCGGATGCTCACGATCTCGACCCGCGTGGCCAAGGCCGACACCTACCGGGCCATCGCGGAGGCGCACCCTCAGGTCTGGTACACGGTGGGCACCCACCCGCACGGGGCGGGCGAGGAGCCGGACGTCCCGGCCGAGACGATCGCCGCGCTGACCGGTCATCCCCGCTGCATCGGCATCGGAGAGGCCGGGCTCGACTACCATTACGCGGACGCGGCGCCCGAGGCCGTGCAGGAGCGGGTGCTGCGCGCCCATATCGAGGCCGCCCGGGCGAGCGCGCTGCCCCTCGTGATCCATTCCCGCGACGCCGACGCCCACATGGAGGCCGTGCTGACGGACGAGATGCGCAAGCGCCCCTTCACGGGCGTGCTGCACTGCTTCTCCTCCGGCCGCCGCCTCGCGGAAGCCGGCGTCGAGCTCGGCCTGTTCGTCTCGTTCTCCGGCATCGTCACCTTCCGTCGCTCGCACGACTTGCGCGACATCGCCCGCGCGGTGCCGCGCGACCGCATCCTGGTCGAGACCGACGCCCCCTTCCTGGCGCCGGAGCCGCACCGGGGCCGGACGAACGAGCCGGCCTACACGGCCGACACCGCCCGATCGCTCGCCGCGACCCTCGACATCCCCTTCGAGGATTTCGCGCGGGCGAGCACGGACAATTTCCACCGCCTGTTCACGAAGGCCGAGAGGGCATGACAGGCATGGGTGCGGTCGGCTACCAACCGGACTGGAGGTCCGGATGGCGACGCTGACCCTGCGCATCCTCGGTTGCGGCTCGTCCGGCGGCGTGCCCCGGGTCGGCTACGGCTGGGGCGCCTGCGACCCCGCCGAGCCGAAGAACCGCCGCCGCCGCTGTTCCCTGCTCGTCGAGCGCCGGGACGGGGAGGGGGCGACGACGCTCCTCGTCGACACGGCGCCGGACCTGCGCGAGCAGCTCATCGATGCGGAGGTGAGCCGCCTCGACGCGATCCTGTTCACCCACGCCCATGCCGACCACACCCACGGCATCGACGACGTGCGCCCGCTCGTGATCCACATGCGGCATCGCATCCCCGTCTACGCGGACGAGACGACGCGGCGCCTCCTCGAGATCCGCTTCGGCTACTGCTTCGAGACGCCGCCCGGCAGCGCCTACCCGCCGATCCTCGACATGAACGACCTCGCCGACGGCGAGCGCGTGGCGATCGACGGGCCCGGCGGTCCCCTCTCCGCGCTGCCCTTCGGCATGGAGCACGGCAACGAGGCGGCGCTCGGCTTCCGCTTCGGCCCGGCGGCCTACGCCCCCGACGTCAGCCTGATGCCCGAGGCGAGCAAGGCGCATCTGCGCGGCCTCGACCTCCTCATCATCGACGCGCTCCGCGACACGCCGCACCCGACCCATTACTCGGTCTCGGACGCGCTCGCCCTGATCGAGGAGGTGGCGCCGCGCCGCGCCATCCTGACGAATCTGCACACCGATCTGGATTATGCGAGCCTCGCCTGCCGGCTGCCGCGGGGCGTGATCCCGGCCCATGACGGGCTCACCGCGACGGTGGAGCTGTGAGAGGGCCGCGCGTACGGTTCCCGACCGGCCCCGGGATCATCCGGCTCCCCTGACCGACGAACCCGCCCTGAGGTGGCACGAAGCGCCCTCGAGGAGACGTCCAAGAGGTGTGGTGCTGCCTGCAGCCCGCCTTCGAGAATGCTGAAGCGGCCCCTTCTGGTGAGAGCAGCCGGGACCAGGAAACCGGGCCCTCTCGCAGGTGATCTCGCCCTGGGATCATCCCCTCACGGGATCCCGTGATCCTGCAATCCCCAGTCGCAAATGCCGCCGGAACGCCCCGATTCGTATTAATTTCGCCACACTGTTGTGGCCCTGCATCAGGCATGCCGTTCCTGCGACGCTCCCGCACATCGGGCGCCCCTCAAGAGGGTGCCGAGGTGGCCGGCGCTCCCCCCGAGGGAGCGGGCCCGGCCGAGGGCCATGGCGGGGTCGCCGACGCCATCCGGCCCGGCCCCCGCGGTCCGGGCTGGATCGGGGCCGCCATCGTCGCCCTCGCCCTCGTCTCGGCCATCGCGACCTTCCTGATCCTGGCGGGCGTCATCCGCGTCACCCCGACGCCGATGATCGGCGTGACGCTGCTCGCCATCAACGTCGCCCTCGTCCTCGGCCTCGTCGTGATCATCGCCTGGGAGGCGCGCGTCTTCCTGCAGGCGCGGCGGGCGAACGCGGCGGTGGCGCGGCTGCACACCCGCATCGTCGGGCTGTTCAGCCTGATCGCGATCCTGCCGACGATCCTGCTCGCCGTCGTCGCCTCGGTGACGATCGACCGCGGCCTCTCGCTCGGCTTCACCGACCGGGTCCGGGACGTGGTGCTGAAATCCGTCGAGGTGGCCGACGCCTACCAGGAGAACCAGTGCCAGAGCCTCGCCCGCGAGATCCGCATCCTCGCCGACGACCTCACGCGCGCCCGGCCGAACTTCGACGTGAACCGGGATTGGTTCCAGGGCTTCCTGACCACCCGGGCCACCAATCTCGGCCTGCCCGTCGCGCAGATCATGCGGGGCCCGAGCGAGGTCGTCGCGCGGGCCAAGATCGACATCCTCAAGGAGACGCGCCTGCCCTCGGCGGCGGCCTTCGAGGAGGCGGGGAAATCCAACGACCCGATCTGCCTGCTGCCCACCGAGGGTCGCGTCTTCGCCGCCCTCCTCAGGATGCCGGCCTACGACGACGCCGTGCTCCTCGTGCAGCGCGAGGTGAGCCAGCTCGCCATCGAATTCCCCGGCGTGTCGCGAGCGGCGGCGGCCGAGTACCTGACCTACGACGCGCTCAAGCGCTCGATCCAGGTCACCTTCGCCTCGGTCTTCGTCCTGATCGCGCTCATCGCGCTGCTCTCGGCGATCTGGTTCGGGCTCAATTTCGCCAACCGCTTCGTCGCCCCGATCCGCCGCCTCATCAACGCCGCCGATCAGGTCGCCTCCGGCAATTTCTACGCGCAGGTCCCGGCCCGCAAATCCGACGGCGACCTCGCCCATCTCGGCGAGAGCTTCAACAAGATGACCCAGGAGCTGCGCCGCCAGCACGCCGGGCTCACCGCCGCGAGCGACCTGATCGACCGCCGCCGCCGCTTCACCGAGGCCGTGCTCTCGGGCGTCTCCCCCGGCGTCATCGGCGTCGACGCGGGCGGCATCGTCACCATCGCGAACCCGGCGGCCGAGCGCATGCTCGGGCTCGCCAGCGACGCCCTCGTCGGCGTGCCCGTGACCCAGGCCGTGCCGGAGCTCGGGCCGCTCCTGCCGGAGGGCGAGGGGCGCCAGCGGGCGCTCCAGCAGCAGATCCAGCTCATCCGCGACGGCCGCGAGCGCACGGTGACGGTCCGGATCACGACCGAGCAGGCGCAAGGGGGCGCACGCGGCTTCGTCGTGACGCTCGACGATATCACCGACCTCGTCTCGGCCCAGCGCACCTCGGCCTGGGCGGACGTGGCACGCCGCATCGCCCACGAGATCAAGAACCCGCTGACCCCGATCCAGCTCTCGGCCGAACGGATCCGTCGCAAGTACGGCAAGGTGATCGTCAGCGACCGCGAGGTCTTCGATCAGTGCACGGCGACGATCGTGCGCCAGGTCGACGAGATCAAGCGCATGGTCGATGAGTTTTCCTCGTTCGCCCGCATGCCGAAACCGGCCATCGCCGAGCAGGATCTCACCGAGATTGCCAAGCAGAACCTGTTCATGATGCGGGTGGCCCATCCGGACCTCGATTTCACCTTCTCGGCCCATGGGCTCGACGGAGCGGAGCGGGTCACGGCGGCCTTCGACATCCGGCTGCTGTCGCAGGCCCTGACGAACATCCTCAAGAACGCCGTCGAGGCGGTGGCGGCGGTGCCGGAGGCCGAGCTCGGCAAGGGCCATGTCGACCTCACCCTCGCCGTCGAGGAGGAGTTCGCGGTGATCGAGGTCACCGACAACGGCAAGGGCTTCCCCGCCGAGGGACGCCAGCGCCTGCTCGAGCCCTACATGACGACCCGCGAGGGCGGGACGGGGTTGGGCCTCGCCATCGTCAGCAAGGTGCTCGAGGAGCACGGCGGCGGGATCGAGCTCAACGACAATCCCGCCGGCCGGGGCGGACGCGTGCGCCTGCGGGTGCCGCGCGCCCTCGCGGCGGAGTCGCCCGAGCCGGCCGCGAAGATCACCGAGGCGGCGTCCGCACGGATGCCCGCCCCAACGACGCCCACCCCAACGACACCCGTCCAAGTCGCGGAGAAGATGCCGGAGATGCAGCCATGAGCGCCGATATCCTGATCGTCGACGACGAGGCCGACATCCGCGACCTCGTCGCGGGGATCCTGGACGACGAGGGGCACCGCACCCGCACCGCGGGCGGCTCCGACGAGGCGCTCGCCGCCATCGAGGCCCGCCGCCCCCACCTCGTCTTCCTCGACATCTGGCTGCAGGGCTCGCGCCTCGACGGGCTGCAGGTGCTCGACCTGATCAAGGCGGGCCACCCGGACCTGCCGGTGGTGATGATCTCGGGCCACGGCAACATCGAGACCGCGGTCGCGGCCATCAAGTCCGGCGCCTACGACTTCATCGAGAAGCCGTTCAAGGCCGACCGGCTGATCCTCGTGGCCGAGCGGGCGCTCGAAGCCTCCCGCCTCAAGCGCGAGGTCAAGGATCTCAAGGCCCGCTCGGGCCAGGCGAGCCGGCTCGTGGGCGGCTCGGTCGCCGTCAACCAGCTCCGCCAGACCGTCGAGCGCGTGGCGCCGACGAATGCCCGCGTCATGATCTCGGGCGCGCCGGGCTCGGGCAAGGAGCTCTCCGCGCGCACGCTCCACGCGGCCTCAGGCCGCGCCAACGGGCCGTTCGTCGTCATCAACGCGGCGACGATCACGCCCGAGAACATGGAGGCCGAACTCTTCGGGGTCGAGGCCGGCGAGGGCCGGGTGCGCCGCGTCGGCGCGCTGGAGGAGGCCCATGGCGGCTCCCTCTACATCGACGAGGTCGCCGACATGCCCCGCGAGACCCAGAACCGCATCCTGCGGGTCCTGGTCGATCAGAACTTCCAGCGGGTCGGCGGCACCACCCGCGTCCACGTGGATGTCCGCATCATCTCCTCCTCCTCGCGCGACCTCGCCGAGGAGATCGCGGGCGGACGCTTCCGGGAGGACCTGTTCCACCGCCTCTCGGTGGTGCCGATCCGCGTGCCCTCGCTCTCGGAGCGGCGCGAGGACGTGCCCGAGCTGATTACCTTCTTCATGGACCAGATCTCGGCCGCGACCGGCCTGCCGCGCCGCCGGATCGCGGAGGACGCGATGGCGGTGCTGCAGTCGCACGACTGGCCCGGCAACGTCCGCCAGCTGCGCAACAACGTCGAGCGGCTGATGATCCTCACCCACACCGATCCGGAGCAGGAGGTCACCTCGGAGATGCTGCCCTCCGAGATCGGGACGCTGGTGCCTACCACCCCGAACGGCGCGGGGGGCGAGAAGCTGATGAGCCTCGCGCTGCGCGAGGCCCGCGAGATCTTCGAGCGCGAGTACCTGATCGCACAGATCGCCCGCTTCTCCGGCAACATCTCCCGCACCGCCGAGTTCATCGGCATGGAGCGCTCGGCCCTCCACAGGAAGTTGAAATCCCTCGGAATCGGTCCCTGAGCAGAGAGCCGGCGCCGGCAGGGGCCGCCGGCACGGGCGCCATTCGGCCCGGGGCGGGGCGCGCCCGTCCGGGCGGGGGAGAACAGGGGCGCGGGGCCCGACGGCGCCCGTGCCGCGTCCGGACGCGAGGGCCGGACTCTTGCATACCACTCTTGCATCGGGCCGCGATTTGAACACGTAATAGGCGTGGCCGAGGCTTCTCGGATCAAGGCTCCCCGGGCCGACTCAGCCGGGGAATCGACCGATAATCAGAACCCGTCCCCGTGGCGGGCGCCAGGACAGCGCAAGGATAAGAACAATGGCGGGCGAACGCGCACAGAACCTGCAGGACACCTTTCTCAACCATGTCCGCAAGAACAAGATCCCGCTGACCATCTTCCTCGTCAACGGCGTGAAGCTGCAGGGCGTGGTCACTTGGTTCGACAATTTCTGCGTCCTGCTTCGCCGGGACGGTCACTCGCAGCTCGTCTACAAGCACGCGATCTCGACGATCATGCCCGGCCATCCGGTCCAGCTCTTCGAGCCCGACGAGGCCGCCGAGAAGGCCTGAGCCTCGCGGCCGGACACCGCATCCCGATCGACACCCTTCCTGCGCGTCCGCCCCTTGTCGGATGCGCGCGGGCTCCCATTGTCCCCCCAGGGGCGACGGGGGGATGATGCGGCCTGACGATCCGACGAAGGACTCATGAGCGAGACGCTACCCCCCGGCGAAGCCCGGTTGCAGGCGATGGCTGCCCCCGAGGGCGAGATCGCGTCGGCGACGAAGACCCTCGTGGTCGGTCCCTATCTCACCCGCGCCGCGGGCTTGGCCGCGGGCACCCCCGACCGGCAGGCGGCCCGGTCGGGGGAGGCGCGGCTCGACGAGGCCGCCGGCCTCGCGGCCGCCATCGACCTCGACGTGGCGCAGGCGACGGGCCTGAGCCTGCAGAAGATCCGGCCCTCGACCTATCTCGGCAAGGGGCGGGTGGAGGAGCTCGCGGGTCTCATCAAGGCCGAGGAGATCGGCCTCGTCGTGATGGATTGCGCCCTCTCCCCGGTGCAGCAGCGCAATCTCGAGAAGGCCTGGGGCGCCAAGGTCATCGACCGCACCGGCCTGATCCTGGAGATCTTCGGGCGGCGCGCCTCGACCCGGGAGGGGCGGCTGCAGGTGGAGCACGCCCATCTCGCCTACCAGCGCAGCCGCCTCGTGCGCTCCTGGACCCACCTCGAGCGCCAGCGCGGCGGCTTCGGCTTCCTCGGCGGCCCGGGCGAGACCCAGATCGAGGCCGACCGGCGCCTGATCCAGGAGCGCATGACGCGCATCGAGCGCGATCTCGACGCCGTCACCCGCACCCGCGGCCTGCACCGGCAGAGCCGGGCCCGCGTGCCCTACCCGATCGTGGCGCTCGTCGGTTACACGAACGCCGGCAAGTCGACGCTCTTCAACACCCTCACCAAGGCCGAGGTGCGGGCGCAGGACATGCTGTTCGCGACCCTCGACCCGACGGCGCGGGCCACCAAGCTCCCCCACGGCGAGACCGTGATCCTGTCGGACACGGTGGGCTTCATCTCCGACCTGCCGACGCCCCTCATCGCCGCCTTCCGGGCGACCCTGGAGGACGTGATCGAGGCCGACATCCTGCTGCACGTGCGCGACGTCTCGCACGGCGACACCGAGGCGCAGGCCGAGGACGTCGCCGAGGTGCTGGACGAACTCGGCATCGGCGACCGCGCCGACCGCATCATCGAGGTCTGGAACAAGGCCGACCTCCTCGACGAGGCCGAGCGCACGCGCCTGCTCAACCTCAGCGCCATGGCCCGCGAATCCGGCCGCAACGACCGCGACAGCGCCGCACCCGTCCTCGTCTCGGCGCTGACGGGGGAGGGGCTCCCCGTTCTGATGAGCCGGATCGAGGCGCGCATCGCCCGCAGCCGCTCGACCTTCGCGGTGATCCTGCCGCCGGAGGACGGCGCCTCGCTCAACTGGCTCTACGAGAACGCCGAGGTGCTCGACCGGCGAACGGTCGACGGGGGCGAGCTGCACCTCGCCGTCCGCATCGCCCCCGAGAAGGAGCCGCGCTTCCTCAACCGCTTCGGCGGCGCCCGCCGGCTCGCCCGGGCCGGCTGAGGCGCGGGGCCCCGTGCCGCGCTTTGCCGCCAACCTGAGCCTGCTCTTCACCGAGCATCCCTTCCTCGACCGCTTCGCGGCGGCGCGCGACGCGGGCTTTCCCGCGGTCGAGTTCCTGTTCCCCTACGAGCATGCGCCGGAGGCCGTGGCGCGGGCGCTGCGCCTGAGCGGGCTCGACCTCGCCCTCTTCAACATGCCCCCGGGCGACTGGGCGGCCGGCGAGCGCGGGCTCGCCGCGATCCCCGGCCGCTTCGAGGCGGTGGCGCAGGGCGTCGAGCGGGCGCTCGCCTATGCCGAGGCCACCGGCGTGCCGCGCCTCCACCTGATGGCGGGCCTTGCCGAGCGGGCGGATCCGAGCGCGCGATCGGCCTACGACCGCGCGCTGCGCCACGCCGCCGGGCGCCTCGCGGAGAAGGGGCTCGACCTGACGATCGAGCCGATCAACCGGCGCAGCATGCCGGGCTACTTCCTCGACGACGTCGATTGGGCGGCCGGGCGCGTCGCCGCGCTCCGGGCGGAGGGCCACGCCAATCTCTGCCTGCAGCTCGACCTCTTCCACGCCCAGATCCTGCACGGCGACCTGACGGCGCGGCTCGCCCGGCTCATGCCGCTGATCGGCCACGTGCAGGTGGCGAGCGTGCCGGACCGGGCGGAGCCCGGCACCGGCGAGCTCAACGAGGCCTTCCTGTTCGGCGAGCTCGATCGCCTCGGCTATGCCGGCTTCGTGGGCTGCGAGTACAATCCCCGGTCGGGAACGGAAGTCGGCCTCTCCTGGCTCGCGCCGTACCGGGCCGCGCCGGTGGGCGAGGGGCGTGAGGCCCGGGCCGTCATGTCGGAGGCGCTGAGGCTCGTCCCCGCCGCGCTGCTCGACGAGGCGAGGCAGCGGGCGGACGCCCTCTTCCAGGCTGTCGCGGGCGATCTCAGGGCGGTTCTGCCGCCAGGCAGCGCGATCGAGCATGTCGGCGCGACGGCGATCCCGCTCTGCCTGACGAAGGGCGATCTCGACGTCGCGATCCGGGTCCGGCCGGAGGATTTCGAAACCTGCCGCAGGATCCTCGCCGGTCGCTTCGCACCGAATGCGGGCTCGGTGGCGACACCGACCTTCCGCGCCTTCGCCGACGCGGGTTCGGACCCGTCCCTCGGCCTCCAACTCGTCGTGAGGGAATCGGAATTCGACGTCTTCACCCGGTTCCGCGACCGGCTCCGCGCGGAGCCCGGCCTCGTGGCGGCCTACAACGCGCTCAAGCTCCGTCACGCGGGAGGAGCCATGGAGACCTATCGCGCCGCCAAATCGGCGTTCATCGCGGAGGTCCTGAGCGCCGAGGCTTGAAGCCGGGACGGGCGCACCGGGCTTCACCGATGCGCCCGCTCGGCCTCAGTCCTTCTGCGGCGCCGCGACCGCCGCGGCGAGCTTGTCCTGCAGGGCACCGGAACCGCCGACCACCTCGATCCGGGTGCCCGAGGCCGCCTTCCGGGAGGCCCAGTCCTCGATCATCTCCAGGCAGGTGTGATCGATGTCCGTCAGGTCGTTGGCCGCGAGCCGGACCGCGCCGCCCGCGGGCGTCCGCTCCAGGGCCGCATTGAGATGCGGCAGCTGCAGGAAGGTCGCCGCGCCGGACAGGCGCACCTCCGGCACGCCGGCCTTCTCGGGCGCGGCCGCGTTCTCCACCCGCAACGCGCCCTTGCGGAGCGACGGCACCACTTGGAGCAGGCTGAGGGCCAGACCCGTGAGAACGCCGGTCAGGAGGTCCATCGTCACGACGAGGACCATCGTGGCGAGCCAGATCCCGACCGTGGCGAGACCGTAGCGGGCGTGCAGGTGCAGGGCGTGGGCCGGGCTCGCGAGCCGCCAGCCCGTCACCACGAGGATGCCGGCGAGCGCCGCCGTCGGCACGAGCGTGAGGATCCAGGGCAGGGCGACGAGGAAGGCCAGGATCCAGGTGCCGTGCAGGACCGCCGAGGCGCGGGTCGCCGCGCCCGCCTGGACGTTCGCCGAGGAGCGCACGATCACGCCCGTCATCGGCAAGCCGCCGACGAGGCCGCAGAGGATGTTGCCCGCCCCTTGAGCGCCGAGCTCCCGGTTGTAGGCCGTGCGCGGCCCGTCGTGCATCCGGTCGACCGCCGCGGCCGAGAGCAGACTCTCGGCGCTCGCGATCACCGCGAGCGTCAGCGCCGCCACGATCATGGTCGGCTCGGCAAGCCGCGCCCAGTCCCCGGAGAGGGGCAGCGCCAGCTCGCCGAAGATCGCCTCCGGCACCTCGACGCGCTTGACCGCGAGGCCGGCGAGGGCAGCGAGCGCGGTGCCCGCCAGCACGCCGACGAGGGCGCCGGGCAGGAGCCTCAGGCGCGCCGGCCGGAACCGCTCCCAGCCGACCATGGCCGCGATGGTGCAGAGGCCGACAGCCACGGCCGCGAGGCTGCCCGACTGGTCGAGACTCATCACCTCGATGAAGGCCCGCGGGATCGCGATCAGGTTGTCGAGGCCCCCCGCCTTCGGGCTCGCATCGGTGAGGACGTGCAGCTGCGCCAGCACGATCAGCACGCCGATCCCGGCGAGCATGCCGTGCACCACCGCCGGCGAGATCGCCCGGAACCAGCCGCCGACGCGGAGCATCCCGCCGAGGATCTGCAGGAGGCCGGCCAGGACGAGGACGGGCCCGAGCATGCCGAGCCCGTGCGCGCGCACGAATTCGAACACGATGACGGCGAGCCCCGCTGCCGGGCCGCTCACCTGGAGCGGCGAGCCGGCGAGCAGGCCCACCACGATCCCGCCGATGATGCCGGTGATGAGGCCGCGCTCGGGCGGGACGCCCGAGGCGATGGCGATACCCATGCACAGCGGCAGGGCGACGAGGAAGACGACGAAGGAAGCGGGCAGGTCCCGCGCGAGGGTTTCGCGCGAGAGGGGGAGGATGCGCTGCATCGGAGCCGCCCTCATTCCGCCGCCAGCGGCAGGGCGATCTCGGGGGCGGCGACGCGCGGGCCCGGCGCCTGCGCCACCGGGAGGTTCGCCTCGTCGGCCTCCTCGACGGGGAGGAAGCGGCCCTTCTCGCCGCAATAGGCCAGCACAGCCCCGGTCTCGATCTCGAAGAACCAGCCGTGCAGGCGCAGCTCTCCCTTGGCGAGGCCGGCCGCCACGCTGGGATGCGTGCGCAGGTGGTTCAGCTGCACCACCACGTTTTCAAGGGCCAGCGCCCGGTGATGGTCCTTCGGGTCGAGGTCGTCCGGATAGGCCTCGCAGACGATCCGGCTCGCCGCGTGGCTGTGGCGGAGCCAGGCCGCGACGTTCGGCATGGCGGCCAGCGCCTCGGGCGTCATCAGCCCCTTCATCGCGCCGCAATCGGAATGGCCGCAGATCACGATGTCGCGGACGCCGAGCGCCACCACGGCGTACTCGATGGCCGAGGAGACGCCGCCGTTCTGCTGGGAGAAGGGGGGCACGATGTTGCCCGCGTTCCGGCAGACGAACAATTCGCCCGGCCCCGCCTGCGTGATGTGTTCGGGCGCCACCCGGGAATCGGCGCAGGCGATGATCAAGGCCTTCGGGCTCTGCCCGTCGCGGACCAGCCGCTCGTAGACGGCCTGCTGGCCCGGGAAGACGGTGCCGCGGAAGGTGGAGATGCCCTGGATGATGGTGTCCACGTCGATCCTCTCGTGATGAAAGTCTTGCGGTGACGTGCGGGGTCGGCGGACGGACACGCGTCCGCCCGGTCCGGAGCCGAGGGGCTCCGGCTGATGGACCTCGCAATCCTGATGGCGATCGGCCGGGCCGGGATGCTCGGGCGGCCCGTGCCCGGCATTAACGAGGCCCCGGGGCCGGTTGCGGCGCGGAGCGCCCGACGTCTCAGCGCCCGTGCCGGGATCGAAGACCCGTCGCTCGTCGGCCGCCCCTCCGCGTTAGCGGACGGGCCTTACGGCGGGACCCGCCGCGCAGGCGGCCCGGCGCGCGGCGCGCGGCAGGGCGCGGAGGCCGGCGTCGTCCGGAGGCAGGGACCGGTGGCGCATCCTGCCGGTGCCGCCCTCGCGCCGCGCGCGGAGCGAGCGCGGATCGTGGCCGGGATCGCCGACCTGAGGTCTCACGAACGCACCGCCGGCGGGGTGCGGGGTGCGGGCTGCCCCGGCCCGTGCGGCGCGGGACCTCGCGAGGGCGGCGAACGGAGGCACGGCCACGAAGCGCTTCATCCGGTCTGTTCCCTTCCTCAAGATGTTTTCGTGACAGGACGATGTCCTGCACTCCGAGGAAGAGCGATAGATCCCCTTTTTGGAAATAAATGTGCGCTGCGTTACGATGATAGTCCCGGCGATATAATCCCGCATCCGAGAATATCCCTGTGTCGCATCGCACCAAGACAGGAATAATAGTTCGAATTCGCGAGGATTATACTTCCTGCCGGGCGCATGAGCAGCGTTCGGCCTCGCTTCAGCCCAGCAGCTTGTCGAGGGTGATCGGGATGTCGCGCACCCGCACCCCCGTCGCGTGCCAGACGGCGTTGGCGATCGCGCCGGCCGTGCCGGTGATGCCGATCTCGCCGACCCCCTTGATGCCGAGCGGGTTCACGTGAGGATCCTCCTCCGGCACCAGGATCGCCTCCATCGTGGGGATGTCGGCGTTCACGGGCAGGTGGTATTCGGCGAGGTTGTTGTTGAGGAACCGGCCCGTGCGGGCATCCATCGCCGCGTGCTCGTGGAGCGCGAAGGAGACGCCCCAGATCATGCCGCCGTAATACTGGCTGCGCACGAGGCGCGGGTTGACGATGCGGCCTGCCGCGAAGGCCCCGACGAGCCGCGAGACGCGGATCTGGCCGAGATCGGGATCGACCAGCACCTCGGCGAAGACGGCGCCGTGGGCGTGCATGGCGTAGGCCTTCTTGGCGGCCGGGTCGCTCGCGCCCGTGCCCCTGGCCTCGACGCTGTCGCGCCTGGCCCGGGCGAGGATCTCGGAGAAGCTCTCGGAGCGAGAGGGATCGTCCCGGCGCGCGAGGCGCCCGCCCGCGGAGACGACGCCCGCGTTGCCGGCTCCGTAGAGCGGGGAGGCGGGATCGTTCACCGCGAGTTCGGCGAGCGCCGCGATCGCGGCCTGACCCGCCTTGTGGAGTGCCGTGCCGGCCGTGGCGGTGGCGGTCGAGCCGCCCGCAAGGCCGCCGTTGGGCAGGCGGTTGTGACCGATGCTCAGGGTCACGGAGTCGAGCGGGAGCCCGAGCCCGTCGGCGGCGATCTGCGCGAGGCTCGTCCAGGCACCCTGGCCCATGTCGTGCTGCGCCGTCTCGACGAGGGCGGAGCCGTCGGCCCGGATCACGGCCCGGGCCTCGGCCTGGAACATCGAGGCCGGGTAGGTCGCCGTTCCCATGCCCCAGCCGACCAGGAGCCCGTCCACGTTGCGCATTTGGCGTGGGGCCTTGGGCCGCGAGGCCCAGCCGAAGCGCTCGGCCCCTCGCGCGTAGCAATCCCGCAGAGCCTTCGACGAGAAGGGCTTCTTCGAGACCGGCTCGACCTCGGCATAGTTCCTGAGCCGCAGTTCCAGCGGGTCGAGGTTCAGCTCGGCGGCGAGCTCATCCAGCGCGCTCTCGATGGCGACGCTGCCCGAGGCCTCGCCGGGGGCGCGCATGAAGATCGGCGTCGCGATGTCGACCCGCACGGCCTCGTGCGTCGAGGCGAGGGCAGGGGAGGCGTAGAGGTTGCGCGAGATGATGCCGGAAGGCTCGATGAAGTCGTCGTAGCGGCTCGTCTGCGTCAGGGTGTGATGGTCCCAGGCCGTGAGAGTGCCGTCCGCCTCCGCCCCGAGCTTCAGGGTCTGCCGCGTCGCGGCGCGGTGGCCGACCGGGCCGAACATCTGCTCGCGCCGCGTCACGAGCTTCACCGGCCGCCCGACCAGGCGGGCCGCCATGATGCCGAGGAACTGGGGCGGCGTGACGAGGGCCTTCGAGCCGAAGCCGCCGCCGAGGTAATGGCAGACGATGTGGATGTTGCCGGGCGGGATGCCGAACAGGGCCGCGATCCGACCCGTCGCCATCGCGAGGGCCTGCGAGGGCGTGTAGAGGGTGAGGTGGTCGCCCTCCCAGGACGCCACCGCGGCGTGGGGTTCCAGCGCGTTGTGGTACTGCGCGGCGGTCTCGTAGGTCGCCTCGATCCGGGTGTGGGCGGCGCTGAGCCCCGCGGCGACGTCGCCGTAGCCGGCCCGCGTCGGCGCACCGGGGCCTACCGCCTCCGGCACGAAGGGCTCGCCGTCGAGGCCGACCCGCACGTCCTCCGCCGCGTAGCGGGGGGCGAGGAGGCGGGCGCCCTCGGTCGCCGCCTCCAGGGTCTCCGCGATCACCACCGCGACCGGCTGGTTGGCGTAGCGGACGCCGTCGTCCTGCAGGAGGTCCCGCTTGAAGGCGAAGGGGCCGTCCTTCGCGTCGGGCGACTGGGCAAGCTTCGGGGCGTTCGCCGGCGTCATCACCCGCACGACGCCCGGATGCGCCTCGGCCGCAGTGACGTCGAGGCCGGTGACGCGCCCGCGGGCGATGCCGCTCACCGCCATCACCGCGTGGAGGAGGCCGTCGAAGCGGAAATCGGCTGCGTAGCGGGCGGCTCCCGTCACCTTGTCCGGCCCGTCGAGGCGGGTGAGGTCGGCGCCGATGGCGGCCCCGTGGCGGACGCGCTCAGACATGGGCGGTGGCTCCGGCTTGGGGGAAGGCTTGGGGGAGAGCTCGGCGGGACGTGGGGGCGTCCGCGAAGGGGCTCGCGGGCAGGGCTGGGACCCGTTCCGGGGTGCCGGCCAGGGCGCGCTGCAGCGCGCGGGTGACGACCCGGCGGGCGAGCTCGATCTTGAAGGCGTTGGCCTCGCCGGAGGCATGGGCGCCCTCGAGGGCCGCCTCGGCCGCCTCTCGAAAGGTGGTCGCATCGGGCTCACGGCCGGCGAGGAGGTCCTCCGCGCCTCTCGCCCGCCAGGGCTTCAGGGCGACGCCGCCGAGTGCGAGCCGGGCCGCTCCGATCCGCCCTCCGTCGAGCCGCAGCATCGCGGCGGCCGAGACCAGGGCGAAGGCGTAGGAGGTGCGCTCGCGGACCTTGAGATAGCGGGCGTGGGCCGAGAAATCCGCGGCCTCCGGCGGCAGACGCACTGCGACGATCAGCTCGCCGGGCTCCAGCACCGTGTCGCGCTCCGGTGCGTCGCCGGGCAGGCGGTGAAATTCCGTCAGCGGCACCGTGCGGGCGCCCTTCGGCCCCTCGATCTCGACCGCGGCATCGAGGGCGGCGAGGGGCACGCAGAGGTCGGACGGGTGGACGGCGATGCAGGCCTCACTGAAGCCGAGCACCGCGTGGAGCCGCGTCTCGCCGCCGATCGCGGCGCATCCCGCCCCCGCCTCGCGCTTGTTGCAGGCGCTGGCCGGGTCGTAGAAATAGGGGCAGCGGGTCCGCTGCATCAGGTTGCCGGCCGTCGTCGCGGCGTTGCGCAGTTGCGCCGAGGCGCCGGAGAGGAGCGCCTCCGCCACGGCGGGGTAGCGGGCGGCGAAGCCCGCATCGTGGGCGAGGTCGCTGTTGCGCACGAGGGCGCCGATCCGGGTGCTTCCGTCGGGCAGGCTCTCGATCGACGACAGGCCGGGGATGCGGGTGATATCGACGAGGGTCGCGGGCGTCGCGAGGCCGCCCTTCATGAGGTCGAGGAGGTTGGTGCCGGCTGCAAGGTAGGCCGCCCCCGGGGCGGCGGAAGCGGCCACTGCCTCGGCGACGCTGCCGGCGCGGACGTAATCGAACCGGTTCACGCCGCGTCCTCCGCCTTCATCGTCTCTTGCGCCGCCAGCACGGCCTCCGTGATGCCCTGGTAGGCGCCGCAGCGGCAGATGTTCCCGCTCATCGCCTCGCGCACCCGCTCGTGATCGCTCCCCGCCCAGCCCTCGCGGATCAGGCCGACCGCGCTCATGATCTGGCCTGGCGTGCAGAAGCCGCACTGGAACCCGTCATGGGCGAGGAACGCGGCCTGGACCGGGTGGAGCTCGCCACCCCGAGCCAACCCCTCGATCGTGAGGATCTCGGCGCCGTCGAGGCTGACGGCGAGCGCCAGGCAGGCATTCACCCGGCGCCCGTCGACGAGCACCGTGCAGGCGCCGCACTGGCCGCGGTCGCAGCCCTTCTTCGTGCCGGTGAGGTCGAGGCGCTCGCGCAGGAGGTCGAGCAGGGTGACGCGGGGATCGTCGAGGTGGATCTCGCGCGCCGACCCGTTCACGGTCAGCGTGATGGGGATGCTCATGCGGCTTCCGGGGCTCCGTCGCTTCGGATCGGATGTGGGGGCCTGCCGGGGAAGGAGGCGGGCAGGGGGGCTTGCTTGTCTGGAACGGTTTCAAGTAGCTCGGCGTACCCGGGAGACCACCGGGCTGGCCCGTCGTTCACGGGTCTGTGAAGGAACGGCGTTCCCGCAAGGCCCGAACGGGGCGCGGACGGCTCCGCTGCCCTCATCCCGCCGCGCCGGTCCCGCAAAGCATCGCGCGGCGCGCATCCACCCGCTCAGCACAATCCAATGTCCCACGCCCCAATGTCCCACGCCGATGTCCCACGCCCCTCCCGCGACTGAGACCGCCCCCGCGAAGCCTGCCGATAGTGGCCGCTCCGACCCGGCGATCCGCCTGCACCAGCAGGCCATTCTCTCCGAATTCGGGGTCGAGGCCCTGCGCGGCGACGACGTCGACCGGTTGCTGCAGCGGGCGGCCGAGCTCTGCGCGGAGGGGATGGGAGCGGAATTCTGCAAGGCCTTGGAGTACCTGCGGGGCGAAGACATGCTGCTGGTGCGCGCCGGCATCGGCTGGGGGCCGGACGTGATCGGCACGGCGCGCGTCGGCGCCGACCTCGCCTCGCCCGCGGGCTTCGCCCTGAAGACGGGGCGGCCCGTCATCTCGAACCACCTCGAGAACGAGACCCGCTTCCGCACGCCCCAGCTCATGGCGGAGCACGGCATCCGCCGGGCGATCAACGTGATCATCGAGAACCGGGAGGGCGCCTTCGGCGTGCTGGAGGTGGACGACAGCCGCGAGGGCATGTTCGAGGAGGCCGACATCGCCTTCATGCAGGGCTTCGCCAACCTGCTCGGAGGCGCCATCGAGCGCCAGCGCACGGAGGGGCTCCTCAAGGCGGCGCTGGCCCGGCAGGACCTGCTGGCCCGGGAGATGAGCCACCGGGTCAAGAACAGCCTCACCATCGTAGCGAGCCTGCTCGCCCTGCAGGCCAAGGGCTCGGAGAGCGAGGACGTGCGCCGCGCCCTCATCGATGCGCGCACCCGCGTCGAAGCGATCGCGGGCGTCCACGACCAGCTCTGGCGCCATTCCGAGCCCGGCGAGGTGGACCTCGCGCTGTTTCTCGAGACGCTCTGCGCGAACCTCCAGAGCGGGGCGCCCGGCCACCGGCTCGTCTGCCGGGCAGACCCGGTCAACGTGCCCGCCGACCGGGCCATCCCCTTCGGCCTCCTCGTCAACGAACTCGTCACCAACGCCATCAAGTATGCCTACCCGCAGGGCGGCGGCGAGATCCGGATCCGGTCCGAGCGCGCGGGCGCGCGCCTCCTCCTCGCCGTCGCGGATGACGGGGTCGGGCTGCCTGCGGATTTCGACATCGGCCGGACCTCGCGCAGCCTCGGCATGCGGGTCGTGGCGAACCTCGTCCGCCAGCTCGGCGGCACGATCATGACGCCGCAGAGCGGGCAGGGGGCGCAGTTCCGGATCGAGATGCCGCTCGCGGGCTGATTCCGCATCAGCCTCACTCCAACATTCCACCGACACGCTATGGTAGGGGACAGGGGTCGGAGAGACCCCGCACGGATCAAATTCCAGGTAGATTCGGCAATCAAATCCGGGCAGAACCGGAAAATCGTGACCGGGCACCGCGGTGGCGGCGCAGTAGCAGGGGAGGCGGCTTTGGAAGAGCGGCGGCGGCGCCCCAACCTGCTCATCGGGCTCGCAATCCTCGGCGTCGCGCTGGGCGCCCTCGCCGTCTCGGAGGGCGGTGCGCCCTACGCCGCGCAACTCCGAGAGCAGACGGAACCCCTCCTCGCCCTGTGGCGCGCCCGCGTCGCTCCCCCGCCTCCCGAGCGCCCTCACCTGCCCGCGACGCGCACCGCGGTCGAGGACGGTCGCACGGTGGTGCGGATCAAGCCGGAGGAGCGGACCCGCCTCGGCCTGGAGACCGCGCGCGTCTCGGCGAGGCCGCACCGCCAGGAGTTGCAGGCCTATGGCAGCGTCCTTGACCTCGCCCGGGTGACGGAGCTCACCAATTCCTACGCCACGGCACGGGCCCAGCTTCAGACCGCGCAGGCCAAGGTCGAGATCTCGCGAAGCGCTCTCCGCCGGGCGAAGAATCTCGGGCAGTACGCGACGCCGGTGCAGGTGGAGACCACGAGCGGTACGCTCCAGACCGACGAAGCCGCCCTCATGGCCGCGGAATCGCAGCTGCGCACGCTCGCCGCCACCGCCCAGCAGGAATGGGGGCCGGTGATCGGCAAGGCCATCGTCGAGCGCACACCCCTCGTCACCCGGCTGATCGAGCGGGAGGATTTCCTGATGCAGGTCACCCTGCCGCCGGGCGAGACCCTGAAAGGGATGCCGGGCGCGGCCTTCGCGGAGGTGCCGCCGCAATCGAGCCGCGTGTCCCTGCGCTTCGTCTCGCCGGCGACCCGCACCGACCAGCGCGTCCAGGGCCAGAGCTTCTACTTCATCGTGGCCGGCGACGGCGGGCTCCTGCCCGGCATGAGCACGCTCGCCTTCGTGCCCGCCGAGCGCACGGTGACGGGCGTGCTGGTGCCGGAGGACGCGGTGGTGCACTGGCAGGGGGGCACCTGGGTCTATCGCGGCCTCGACGAGAACGCCTTCGTGCGCCACCCGATCAAGTCCGACCCGCCGATGGCGGACGATGCCTACGTCGTCGAGGACCTGACCGGCGAGACCGAGATCGTCCTGCGCGGTGGGCAGGCACTCCTCTCCGAGGAGATGAAGAGCCTGCTCCAGGTCTCGGGCGGCGTGGACGACGACTGAGGTGGGCCAGCTTCCCTCCGGCCCGCAGGCGGCCCTCGTCGCCTTTGCCGTGCGCTTCCGTGGAGTCGTGCTGGCGCTGGCGCTCGCCATCCTCGGCTTCGGCGCCCTGAGCCTCGGGGACGCCCAGTACGACGTGTTTCCAGAATTCGCGCCGCCCTCCGTGGTGATCCAGACCGAGGCGCCCGGCCTCAATCCCGAGCAGGTCGAGGTGCTGGTAACCCAGCCGATCGAGGTCTCGGTCAACGGACTGCCGGGGATCGAGGCCCTGCGCTCCTCCTCGATCCAGGGGCTCTCCGTCATCACCGTCACCTTCGGGCGCGGCAGCGACATCTACCGGGTGCGCCAGCTCGTCTCGGAGCGCCTCGCGGCGCTCGCGGGCCGCCTGCCGCAGGGGGTGATGCCGCCCGCCATGACGGCGCTCACCTCGTCCACCAGCACGGTGCTCCTCGTCGGGCTGACCTCGGAGCGGCGCTCAAGCCTCGACCTGCGCACCATCGCCGACTGGACGGTGCGGCTGCGGCTCCTCGCGGTGCCCGGCATCGCCCAAGTCTCGGTCTACGGTGGCGGCGTGCGCTCGCTCCAGGTGCAGGTCCGCCCGAACGACCTGATCCGCTTCCGGATCGGCATCAACGACGTGCTGGCGGCCGCCCGCAAGGCGACCGGCGTGCGGGGCGCCGGCTTCGTCGATACGGCCAACCAGCGCATCGCGCTCCAGACCGAGGGGCAGTCCCTCACCCCGGAGGACGTGGCCCGCACCGTCCTCGTCAACGAAGGCGGCGCGAGCGTCGTGCTCGGCGACGTGGCGAACGTCGTGGCCGCTCCCGAGCCGCCGATCAGCGCGGCCCTGATCGACGGCAAGCCCGGCGTGCTCCTGATGGTCGGCGCGCAGTACGGCGCCAACACCCGCGAGGTCACGGCCCGGGTCGAGGCGGCCCTCGACGACCTTGCGCCGGCCCTCGCCCGCGAGGGCGTGGAGCTCCGGCCCGACCTGTTCCGCCCCGCGAACTTCATCGCGGTCGCCAACGCCAACGTGCTTCAGGCCCTGGCTCTCGGCGGCCTCCTCGTCATCGTCGTCCTGTTCGTCTTCCTCTACGATTGGCGCACCAGCGTGATCAGCGGGCTCGCCATCCCGCTCTCGCTGATGGTCGCGGTGCTGGCGCTCGCGGCCTTCGGCGAGAGCCTCAACACGATGACGCTGGGCGGGCTCGCCATCGCCATCGGCGAGGTCGTCGACGATGCTGTGATCGGCGTCGAGAACGTGGTCCGGCGCCTGCGCGAGAACCGGCGCCTCGGAGGCCCGCGGCCCGAGGGGAGGGTGGTCCTCGATGCGATCCTGGAGGTTCGCACGGCGGTGGCCTACGCCACGTTCGCGGTGCTCCTCGTGTTCCTGCCGGTGCTCGCCCTCTCCGGCGTCGCGGGGCGCCTGTTCGGCCCGTTGAGCCTCGCCTACATCCTGGCGGTCGTCGCCTCGCTCGGCGTCGCCCTCACGGTGACGCCGGCCCTCGCCATGCTGCTCCTGACGGGGCGGCGCGAGGCCGACACCCGCGAGCCGCCGACGATGCGCTGGTCGCGGGCGGCCTACGCCGCCCTCCTCGCCCGCATCAACCGGCACCCGCGCCTCGTCATCGCCAGCGGCCTCGTGCTGACGCTCCTCGGCGCCGGCATCGCCCCCTTCTTCGGGGGCACCTTCCTGCCGGACCTCAAGGAGGGCCACCTCATCCTGCACATGGCGGCCGCGCCCGGCACCTCGCTGCAGGAATCCCAGCGCCTCGGCGTGCAGATCACGGGGGAGCTCCGTGCGATCCCCGGCATCCGCGCCGTGGCCTCGCAGATCGGCCGCGCCGAGGCCGGGCAGGACACGGCGGGCACGCATTACAGCGAGATCCACATCGACCTCGTATCCGGCCTCGACGGCGCCGGCCAGAAGACGGTCGAGACGCGGATCCGCACCCTGATGGCGGGGTTTCCCGGCGCTGCCTTCTCGCTCAAGACCTTCCTGACCGAGCGCATCGAGGAGACGGTCTCGGGGTTCACGGCCCCCGTCGTCGTCAACGTGATCGGCAACGACCTCGACCGGATCGAGGCCGCCGCCCGCGAGGTCGCCAGGGAACTCGCCGAGGTGCGCGGCGCGAGCGACATCCAGCAGGCCTCACCCGCCGGCCTGCCGCAGATCAACGTGTCCCTGCGCCCGAACGACCTGCGCCACTGGGGCCTCGACGCGATCGAGGTGCTGGAGGCGGTGCGCACCGCCTACCAGGGCGACATCGTCGGCCAGTCCTACGAGGGCAACGCCGTCTTCAACGTCATCGTCATCCTCGATGCGGGGGTGAGGGCGCGCCTCACCGCCGTCGGCGACATGCCCCTGCGGACGCCCGGCGGCAGCTACATCCGCCTGTCGCAGGTGGCCGACATCTACGAGACGTCCGGCCGCTACCAAGTGCAGCACCAGGGCGCGCAGCGCGTCCAGGCGGTGACGGCGAACGTGGTCGGGCGCGACGTCGCCTCCTTCGTCGCCGCCGCCCAGCGCAAGATCGCCCGCGAGGTGCGCCTGCCCCAGGGCGTCTACGTCTCCTTCGCGGGCTCGGCCGAGGCGCAGGCGCGGGCGCGGCGGGACCTCCTCACCTATTCGGGGCTCGCCGGCCTCGGCATCGTGCTGCTGCTCGCGGTCATTACGGGCTCGCTGCGCAACCTCGTCCTCGTCCTCGTGAACCTGCCCTTCGCCTTCGTCGGCGGGGTCTTTGCCGTGGCGCTGACCGGCAGCGTGCTCTCGCTCGGCTCGATCGTCGGCTTCGTGACCCTGTTCGGCATCTCGTTGCGCAACACCATCATGATGATCTCGCACTACGAGCATCTGGTGAGCGTCGAGGGTCGCGCCTGGGACGGGAAGACCGCCATCGAGGGCGCGGCGGACCGGCTGGTGCCGATCCTGATGACCTCGCTCGTCACCGGCCTCGGCCTTCTGCCGCTGGCGCTCGGAGCCGGCGAGCCGGGTCGCGAGATCGAGGGCCCGATGGCGATCGTGATCCTCGGCGGTCTCGTGACCTCGACGCTCCTCAACCTCCTGATCCTGCCGACCCTCGCGCTCCGCTACGGCCGCTTCCGGGCCGACGAGGGCAGGGGGCTCGGTGAGGCGAGGGGGCTTCCGGCGGGTGAGAGGGCACAGGCGGCGGAGTGACGGGTGCCCTCGCCCGCTTGCGAAGGAGCCTCCGGCCGGCGGATACAGGTCGGACGGTCGGCCCGGAGCCGGTCGCGTCTCCCATGAACGAGACCAGCATGCGCCTCGCGTCCCTCGCCCTGCTCGCAGTTCTCCTGGGAGCAGCCTCCGCGCGCTCTGCCCGGGCCGAGCCGGATCCGGCCGGCCCTCAGGCGCCGGCCGGCGCCCCGGCCTCGCAGGCTCCGCCGGTGCTGCCGCTGATGCGGGTCGTGCCGAAGGGCGAGGCGCGCAGCATCGGCTTCTTCGCCGCGCTCTTCCCGGATTGCAGCACGCAGGGACCGATCGTGGTTCGGCTGCTGGCGCCGCCCAAGCACGGCAAGGTCAGCTTCTCGGAAGTCGAATCCTTTCCGCGCTACGCGGCCGGTTCGCCGCTCGCCGCCTGCAATGCCAAGCGCGTCCCGGGCCTGAAGATGGTCTACGAGTCGGAGGAGGGGTTCGAGGGCCTCGACACCTACCGGATCTTCCTCATCAACCCGGACGGGACGGGCTTCGAGTCGGAGGTGAAAGTCTCGGTGCGCTGACCCGGAGGAGCACCGGAAAGCCCAGCCGAAGGCCTCCCGAATGCGTTCGCATAAGATATATTATGGAACTTGAAGGTCTGGGATCGTCGGGTAGGGGGCCTGGATCTCCGTGTTCGGGGATGCTTGCCGCGGTGGCGGTCCAGGGGTTTCCGAACGCCACTCTGCGGATCCGATCCGGATGCCACACAGGCAGGAGGGCCGCCTCGACAGCGGCCCTCCCCGATCCGGACGTGTTAGAGCCGGTCGGTCACTCCTTGTCGCCCCGATGCACGCCCTTGTCGCGATTCTCCTTCAGGCGGCCGTCATCCGAGTGCTGAACGCTTCCCTGATGCGGAGTTCCGGTATTCTTGTTGTTCTTTTCCGTATTGTTATGCGTGTTTCTGTCGTTGTTCTGCTGATGATTGTTCGCCATTACGAGTCTCCATTTTGCAGAACGACGCTGTCACGTCGCTGAGCAAACAACAATTGTTACCCTCATGGGTTCCGATGCTGCAGACCCGCAATTTATACCCTCCTGCGACGCTCGGTCCTCTCGACAGGCCGATCGGAAACAGGCGCTTGGCAGGCCGCGCCGGTGGGACCTCAGCGGCGTCAAGGAGTTGCTGAGCCTCGGGCGCGGATACGCGCCTCCCCGAAATCGAGCCGGTCGGATCCCGATTGCCCGAATGGTCGAAACGCCGCAGGGCTTTGGCCCGGGGAGGGCGCATCTCCCCTGCCCCGGTACGGGCCGAGGCCGAACCGACGGGGAGCAGGAATGGCGCGCGTGAGCCGAATCCCAGCCCGTGATGGCCCGCGTGCCACCCTCAGCGAGGCGAGCCTGTCGGCCTTCCTCGCCGCCTTCTACGCGAAGGTGCGGCAGGACGACCTGATCGGTCCGGTCTTCGCCCGGGCGATTCCCGATGCGGCGTGGCCGGCCCATCTCGCGGTGATCCAGGATTTCTGGTCCTCGGTTCTGCTCAAGTCCGGCCGCTACAAGGGAAATCCTTTCGGGAAGCACCTTGCCCTCGGCACTCTCGAGCCCGTTCACTTCACCCGCTGGCTGGGTCTGTTCGAGCAGACGGCGGGCGAGACGTTCGAGCCCCAGACCGCCGCCGCTCTCGTCGAGCGAGCCCACCGCATCGGCGACAGCCTGAAGGCCGGCCTGTTCTTCCGGCCAGAGGCGGCACCGGGCGAGGGGGCCTGAGCCCCCTGCCCCGCCCCGTCAGGCCGCGAGCCCGTCGGTCCGCCGCAGGTCCGCGAAGCTGCGCCCGTCCGCGAAGCGCAGCTCGACACTCTCGGCGATCCGGCCGCTGGCGCGGATCCGGATGGCGACGGGGCATGCGATCTCGTCCGCTCGGCCCAGCGCCTCGGCGACCGTGAGCGGCGCGTCGCGGCCGCCGCCGAGGCCGCGCCACCAGCGCACCGCCTTCTCGCGGCCGTAGCCGCTGCCTTCGAGGTCAAGCCGGAGCTCGTGACGGCCACCATCGGCCCGGCGCAGGCTCAACCCGAGGCTCTCCGTGCCGCCCGCGCCGGGACAGGCCCGAAGAGTCCAACCCTCGATCGGGGTCCAGGCCGAAACCGTCCGCGACAGGATCGGCAGCGCGTCGTCGGCCACGGCCTCATGCTTCGGCTCGGTCTCGGCCTCCTCCTCGACCCAGCAAGCCTCGCAGGTGCTGGCGTTCAGGGCGATGAGGGCGCCGCAGCCGGGGCAGGGCTTGGCGCGCACCTCGCCTTCCCGCCCCCGCACCGAAGCGGCCGTACGGGCGGTGACGATGTCGACCGGCCCATGCATGCGCACGAGCCCGGCATAGTCGAGGATCAGCGCGTCCGCCTTGCCCGGCGCGAGGCGCAGGGCGCGCCCGACCTGCTGCACGTAGAGGCCGGTGCTCTGGGTCGGGCGCAGCAGTGCCACGAGATCGACCGCGGGCATGTTGAAGCCCGTCGCCAGCACGCCGACCGAGGTGAGACAGCGGATACGGCCCTCGCGGAAGGCCCGCACGATGCGGTCGCGCTCGCGCTTGCCGGTTTCGCCGGAGACCGTCTCGCAGGTGAGGCCGTGGGCTCGAACTGCGTCCCGCACGGCGTCCGCATGGGCGAGGCTGACGCAGAAGGCGAGCCAAGCCCGGCGCCGCTCCCCGTAGGTCACCATCTCCTCGACCGCGGCGCGGGTGATCCAATCCTGGTTGACCGCCGCATCGAGGGCGCTCGGGACGTAGTCGCCGCCGCGCTTGGCCACACCCGAGACGTCGAGGGCCGTGAACGTCGCCTTCGAGACGAGGGGGCTGAGATAGCCTCGGTGGATCAGGTCGCCGACATTCGCCTCGTAGACGATGCGCTCGAAGATCCGCCCCTCCCCCTCGTCGAGACGGCCGGAATCGAGCCGGTAGGGCGTCGCGGTCAGGCCGACCACCCGAAGCTCGGGGCGCCGGGCGCGAAGGCCCGCGAGGAAGCGGCCGTAACGGGTCTCGGCCGAGCGCGGGATCAGATGCGCCTCGTCGACGACGACGAGGTCGCGGGCGCCGATCGCCTCGACCCGGCTCCACACCGACTGGATGCCGCAGAACAGGACCCGGGCGCCGGATTCCCGCCGCCCGAGCCCGGCCGAGTCGATGCCCGCCGGCGCCTCCGGCCAATGGGCGAGGAGTTCCTGATGGTTCTGAGCGATCAGCTCGCGGCTGTGCGTGACGATGGCGACGCGGGTGGCGGGAGCGCGCGCCAGGGTCTCCCGGACGAGGGCGGCGATGACGAAGGCCTTGCCGGCCCCCGTGGGCAGGACGACGAGGCCGTCCCGCCCTCCCCCGCGCCAATGGGCGTCGAGCGCATCGAGGCTGGCGCGCTGATAATCCCGAAGCTGCAGCATGCCGCCCTCTAGCGCGGGATCGGGCGTCCCGTCCGTGGCGGATCGGTCGCGCCGGGCCTCAATCGGTCCCGGCTCCTGTCTCCGGCGCGCGCAGCAGGTAGGTGTCCATGATCCAGCCGTGGCGGGCCCTCGCCTCGGCGCGTACGCGCCGGATCTCTGCGCCGACGTCACCGAGCCGGCCCGTGCGAAGGATCTCCTCCGGCATGCCGAGATACGCGCCCCAGTAGATCGTCAGGTCCGGATCGAGATGGTCGAAGCGGGGGTCGCCGTCGAGCATCACGACAGTGCTGTCGGCCCGCGGGGGCGGGCCGTCCGCGAGGGCGCGGCCGGTCGTGATGTGGACCGGGCCGCCGATCCGGTTGAGGGCGATGCGGTGGCCGGCCGCCAGGGCCTGCACGCTCGTGATGCCCGGGACGACGTCGTAGGATAGGGCAAGCCGCCCGCGGGCGACGATGCGCTCGAGAATGCGCAGGGTCGAATCGTAGAGGGAGGGGTCACCCCAGACCAGGATGGCGCCGCACGCCCCCTCCCCGACCTCCCGCTCGATCAGCGCCTCGTAGAGCGCGGCGCGTGCGGCGTGCCACGCCTCGACGGCGGCGGCGTAATCGGCGGGCTCGCGGTCGCGCTCCGGATCCTGCGCCTCCACGAACCGATAGGGCTTCGGGATGAAGCGCTCACAGATCTCGCGCCGGATGCGCAGGAGGTCGGCCTTCCCCGCGCCCTTGTCGAGGACGAACACGGCCTCGACGGTCTCGAGTGCGCGCACCGCCTGCAAGGTGAGGTGCTCCGGATTTCCGGTGCCGATGCCGATGACGCGGATCCTGCGCAAGACCCCCTCCTGCTGAGCGCACGAAAAACCCGCCGGGCAGCGCGCCCGGCGGGTTGATCGTTAGCGAATTTTGGTTGCGGGGACAGGATTTGAACCTGTGACCTTCAGGTTATGAGCCTGACGAGCTACCGGGCTGCTCCACCCCGCGCCGGGGCCGGTCCTGT
>NZ_JAVDVV010000019.1:0-104727 GCF_031457035.1 Methylobacterium sp. BE186 | reverse complement strand
AAGGGGGCGGCGGAGGCGGGCCTCGAGACGCTGGCGACGCTGACGATGCCGGCTCTCGACCCGGTGATCGCGCCGATCGTCTACGCGGTGCCGATCCAGTTGATCGCCTACCACACGGCGGTGGTCATGGGCAAAGACGTCGACCAGCCGCGGAACCTCGCCAAGTCCGTCACGGTCGAATAGGCCCGTCGCGGCGGAGGGACGGCGGGGCGGCGCCGCCCTTGAGCGGATCGGCGCCAGCCGCTACCTCTCTGCCCCGGGGCGGTCCCGGCGGAGGCCGGGGCCTTCGGAACCCGGGCCCGCCGGCCCGCTCGCGAAAGTGAACCCGTGGCGCCACCCGTCCCGCCGATCCAGCCGCCGCTCCCGGAGATGGATCCCGCCCGCCAGCGCCGCCGCGTCAGCGTCCGCGGCCGGCTGCGGACCTACTTCCTCACGGGCATCATCGTGGCGGGGCCGCTCGCCATCACGATCTACATCACGTGGTGGTTCATCACCCTCATCGACGGCTGGGTGAAGCCGCTCGTGCCGGCGAGCTACCTGCCGGACCATTACCTGCCCTTCTCGATCCCGGGCCTCGGCCTCGTCATCGCCTTCGTGGCGGTGACGCTGCTCGGCTTCCTCACGGCCAACCTCGTCGGGCGCAGCGTCATCGAGTTCGGCGAGGTGCTGCTCGCGCGCACCCCCGTGATCTCGGGGCTCTACAAGGGGCTGCGGCAGATCTTCGAGACCCTGTTCTCGGCGAACGGCACCTCGTTCCGCACGGTCGGGCTCGTGGAATTCCCCGTGAAGGGGACGTGGTCGGTGGTGTTCCTGTCGGCCCCGGCCGCCACCGACATCCAGGGGGCGCTGCCGCCCGGCCACGACTACGTCGGCGTGTTCCTGCCCTGCGCACCGAACCCGACGACGGGGTTCTTCTTCTACCTGCCGCGCACGGAGATCATCGAGGTGGGGATCAGCGTCGACGACGCCGCCAAGCTCGTCATGTCGGCCGGCGTGATCCAGCCCGAGGATCCGCAGACGCGCCTGCAGGCGATGGCGGCGGGGCTGCGGGCCGCTCAGGTCGGCGCGGCGGCCGCGCCCGAGCGGCAGGACGCCTGAAGGGGCCTTAGGAGGCGCTGGCGGTGGCGACGACGGGCGCCTTGACGGCGCTCGGCTGCGGGGCGCCGGGGCTCATCCAGCCCGTGGCGGTCTCGACGGCGAGGAGCAGGCCCAGCGCGAGGCAGAGGCCGTGGGCCGCGATCCATAGGGGGCGGGAGGCCTGACGGACGGCCTGCGCGATCGCATCCGCGCCCGAATCGGCCGGCACGTCGTTCGTGTCGGAGATCGGCAGGAGCCACGGTTCGCCTGAATGGGCGTCCCAGCCCTCCGCAGAGCCCGGCAGGCGCAGGAACGGTCCGGTCATCGGCTTAGCCTCCACATCTCCGACGGTTGGGCTGAACGAATCAACCCTTCGTTCATGTTCAGTTAAGAATGGGACACGAACGCGGCAAGGGATGATGCCGTTCCGCAGCCTCGGCCGCAACCCCGGATCTGTATGGCAGATGAACGAGGCTCGCGGGTTCACCCGGAGGCCACAGGACGCACGGAAATCGTGAACGAACCTTAACCGGCTCCGAGCAGGCGGATCGCGGCCTCCCGCTCGAACAGGTAGAGGAGCACGCGCAGGGCCTGCCCCCGCTCGCTCCGGAGGCCGGGGTCGCGCTCGACCACGAGCCGGGCATCGTCGCGGGCGGCCTCCAGCAGGCCGCCGTCGCTCTCCAGGCTCGCGAGGCGGAAGGCGGCGAGGCCCGACTGGCGGGTGCCCAGCACCTCGCCCTCGCCGCGCAGGCGCAGATCCTCCTCGGCGATCCGGAAGCCGTCCTCGCTGTCGCGCATCATCTCGAGCCGGGCCCGGGCGACCTGGCCGAGCGGCCCCCGGTAGAGCAGCAGGCAGGAGGAGGCGGCCGAGCCGCGGCCCACCCGCCCGCGCAGCTGGTGGAGCTGGGCGAGGCCGAAGCGCTCCGCATGCTCGATCACCATGATGGTCGCCTCCGGCACGTCGACGCCGACCTCGACCACGGTGGTGGAGACGAGGATCCGGGTCGTGCCGGCCGCGAAGCGCTCCATCGCCGCGTCCTTGTCCGGCCCCGGCATCTTGCCGTGGATCAGGCCGACCGCCGCCCCGAAATGGCCCGCCAGATCCTCGAACCGCTCCTGCGCGGCGGCGAGGTCGACGAACTCGGATTCGGCGACGAGCGGGCAGATCCAGTAGACCCGCTCGCCCCGCGCCAGCGCCCGCTCCAGCCCCGCCACCACCTCGTCGATGCGCTCCACGGGGATCGTGATCGTCCGGATCGGCTGGCGGCCGGCGGGCTTCTCGTCGAGGACCGAGACGTCCATGTCGCCGAAGAAGGTGAGCGCCAGGGTCCGCGGGATCGGCGTCGCGGTCATCACGAGGAAGTCGACCGCCTCGCCCTTGGCGCCGAGCGCGAGGCGCTGGTGCACGCCGAAGCGGTGCTGCTCGTCCACCACCGCGAGGCCGAGATCGCGGAACACCACGCTCTCCTGGAACAGGGCGTGGGTACCGACGAGGATGTCGATCTGGCCCTCGGCGAGGTCGGCGAGCGTCGCGCGCCGCTCCGCCGTCCGGTCGCGCCCCGTCATCAGGCGCAGGCGCAAGGGGCCGGCGAGCGGGCGCAGCCGCTCGTGATGCTGGCGGGCCAGGATCTCGGTCGGCGCCATCAGGGCCGCCTGCCGCCCCGCCTCGACGGCATGCGCCATGGCGAGCAGCGCCACCGCCGTCTTGCCGGAGCCGACATCGCCCTGGAGGAGGCGCAGCATGCGCCGGTCGCTGGCGAGGTCCGCCCGGATCTCGGCCACCGCGCGGGCCTGCGCGCCCGTCAGCCCGAAGGGGAGGCCGGCCTCGATCCGGCCGGCGAGGTGCCCGTCGCCGGCATTGACCCGGCCGGGCTTGCGGCGCTGGCGGGCCCGCAGCAGGGCGAGCGCCAGTTGCGAGGCGAGCAATTCGTCGTAGGCGAGGCGCTGGCGGGCGGGCGGCCGGGGCGGGGCCTCCGCGCCCTCCCGCCGGGGTGGGGGCGCCTCCTCGGGCCGGTGCTCGGCCCGCAGGGCGTCGGCGAAGGCGGGCCATCCCTGGCGGGCGAGCCAGGCCGGGTCCTGCCATTCGGGCAGCACCGGCAGCCGGTCGAGGGCGGCGTGGGCGAGCTTCGAGATCGCCCGCGAGGTCAGCCCCTCCGTCGCCCCGTAGATCGGCTCGACGGCGGGGAGGGCGGCGAGCCCGGCCTCGTCGGTGACGCGGGAGGGGTGCACCATCTGCCGGTGCCCGTCCCAGAGGTCGATCCGGCCCGAGACGTAGCGGTGGCTGCCGAGCGGCAGCATCTTCTCGATCCGCGCCCGCGGCATGCCGAAGAAGACGAGGGAGATGTCGCCGGTGGCATCCTCCACCAGCACCCGGTGCGGGCGCCTCCCGGCCCCGGGCTGCGGCGGCCGGTGGGCCACGACCGTGACGCCGAGGGTGACGGGCTCGCCCGGCGGCGCCTCGGCGATCGAGCCCTTCATCTGGCGCGCCACGCCCCCCTGCGGCAGGTGGAACAGCAGGTCGACGATGCGGGCCGCCTGCTCGGGGCTGCCGAGAAGCCGCTCGATCAGGGGCGCGACCTTCGGGCCGATTCCGGGCAGGGTCCGGGCGGGGGCGAAGAGCGGGTCGAGGATGGTCGGCCGGAGCGGCGTCGGGGCAGGGGCGTCGGTCATGCGGAAGCGGCGGGGGCGGGGACGCGGCCTTCGAGGATGGTGCCGCGGGCGGTCGACCTTATATACTGGATCCGGCCCGGCTCCCGCTGCGGCACAGCTTCCAGAATCGCGGCGAGGCGGCGCAAGCCGTCCTTGCAATCCGTCGCTCCAGGGATCAGGGGATTCAGGGATCCGTGGATCCCCGGATCACGGCATCACGGGTTTGGCTCCCAAGATTGGCTCCAAGGTTCGCTCCATGTCCGGCACCACCCGCACCAGCGCGGATCTCGATCCGCGCCGCCGCCGCACCCTCTACCGGGCCTGGCACCGCGGCATCCGCGAGATGGACCTGATCATGGGCCGCTTCGCCGATGCCGAGATCGGCCGCTTGAGCGAGGCGGAGCTCGCGGAGTTCGAGGCGCTGATCGAGGTGCCCGACCGCGACCTGTTCCGCTGGCTCACCGGCGAGGCGGAGGTGCCGGGAAACTACGACACGCCGGTCTACCGGCGGCTGCGATCGTTCCACCGGCACGACGCGCCGATCCATAGCTGACGCGGCTCGGTCTCCCGCCTCTCCCGTCCGGGAGAGGTCGCATGCGCGCCAGCGCACCGGGTGAGGGATGCGCGTCAGCCGGAGCGCGCCCCCTCACCCCAGCCCTCTCCCGCACGGGAGAGGGAGCGCGTCGGCGCCGATCGCGCCGGCGCCGAGTTATTCACGCTGCCAGCAGAACGAAGCGACCCCCATCCCCTTCATGTCGAAACCCGCCCCGAAACCCTCCGCCCCGAAGCCGCAGGCCGCCCGCTTCGCCCTGCCGAAATCCGGCCCCCTCGCGAAGGCGCTGGAGGCGCTCAAGCGCGGCGACAGCCCGACGCTCTCCCGCGTGCCGGAAGGCTTCGACGCCCTCGTCGTGGCCGATCTCGCGCGCGCGCTCGGCCAGGGCTTCGAGGGGCCGGCGGTGCTGGTCCACGTGGCGCGCGATTCCGGGCGCTCGAACGCCTTCCAGACGGCGCTCCGCTTCGTGGCGCCCGAGATCGAGATCATGAGCGTGCCGGCCTGGGACTGCCAGCCCTACGACCGGGTCTCGCCCAATTCCGCCATCGCCGCGCAGCGGATGACGGCGCTCTCGCGGCTGACCCGCTCGCGCTCCTCCGAGGAGAACCCCCGCATCCTCTGCACCACCGTCAACGCCCTCGTGCAGCGGGTGCCGCCGCGGGAGCGCATCGCGGTCGAGACCTTCTCGGCGGCGATCGGCAACGTCGTGTCGATGGACAAGGTCACGGCCTGGGTCGAGGCGAACGGCTTCCTGCGCACCGGCACCGTGCGCGACACCGGCGAGTACGCCGTGCGCGGCGGCATCCTCGACCTGTCGCCGCCGGGCCTGCCGAACCCGATCCGCCTCGACTTCTTCGGCGACACGCTCGAATCGATCCGCGCCTTCGATCCGGAGACCCAGCGCACGATCGGGCAATTGCGCTCCCTCGACCTCGTGCCGATGAGCGAGGTGCAGCTCACCACCGAGACGATCCGGCGCTTCCGCCAGGGCTACATCCAGAATTTCGGCGCCGCGACCCGGGACGACCGCCTCTACGAGACGGTGAGCGAGGGCCGCCGCTACGCCGGGCTCGAGCACTGGATGCCGCTCTTCTACGACCATCTCGACACGCTGTTCGACTACGTCGCGGGCGTGCCGCTGGTGTTCGACGCGCAGGTCGAGGAGGCGGTGGCCGAGCGCCTCGCCCTCGTCCAGGATTACTTCCAGGCCCGCGAGGGCGCGCTCAAGACGCCCCAGGCCGGCGTCGCGCCCTACAAGCCGCTGCCGCCGCGCGCCCTCTACCTCACCCCGAACGAGTGGAAGGAGCGCGTCGCCGGCGCGAGCGTGGCCCGGCTCACGCCCTTCGCCCTGCCCGAGAGCGCGGATCGCGCCGTCATCGATTGCGAGGGCCAGCCGGGGCGCAGCTTCGCGCCCGAGCGCGCCGAGGAATCGGCGAGCGTCTTCGACGCCGCGGTGGCGCATGTGCGCGACCTGCAGGGATCCGGTCATCACGTGATCCTCGGATCCTGGTCCGACGGCTCCCGGGACCGGCTCTGCGGCGTGCTGTCGGACCACGGCCTGAAGAAGCCGGTCGCGATCACCCGGCTGTCGGACGTCTACGCCCTGAAGCGCGGCACGGATGTCGCGGTCGCGGTCTGGGGGCTCGAGGCCGGGTTCACGGCGGGCCAGCTCGCGGTCGTGGCCGAGGGCGACATTCTCGGCGACCGGCTGGTGCGCGCCAAGCGCAAGGCCAAGCGCCCGCAGGACGTCATCCTGGAGGTGCAGGCGCTGCAGCCGGGCGACCTCGTGGTACATGCCGACCACGGCATCGGCCGCTTCGTCGGCCTCAAGACCATCACGGCGGCGGGCGCGCCGCACGATTGCCTGGAGCTGCAATATACCGGCGGCCTGCTGCTCCTGCCGGTGGAGAACATCGAGCTTCTGACCCGCTACGGCTCCGAGGATGCCGAGGTGCCCCTCGACCGGCTCGGCGGCGGCGCCTGGCAGGCCCGCAAGGCCAAGATGAAGCGCCGCATCCTCGAGATGGCGGGCGCGCTCATCAAGATCGCGGCCGAGCGCTTCGTGAAGCCCGCCCCCCGCCTCGTCGCGCCGGAGGGGCTCTACGGCGAGTTCGCCGCCCGCTTCCCCTTCGAGGAGACCGAGGACCAGGGCAACGCCATCGAGGCGGTGCTCGACGACCTCAATGCGGGCCGGCCGATGGACCGGCTCGTCTGCGGCGATGTCGGCTTCGGCAAGACCGAGGTGGCGCTCCGCGCCGCCTTCGCGGCGGCGATCTCGGGGCGTCAGGTGGCGGTGGTGGTGCCCACCACGCTGCTGGCCCGCCAGCACTACCGGACCTTCGCCGAGCGCTTCAAGGGATTGCCCGTCCAGGTGGCGCAGGCCTCCCGCTTCGTGTCGAGCGGGGACCTCAAGAAGGTCCGCGAGGGGCTCGCCGACGGCACCGTCGACATCGTGGTCGGCACCCACGCGCTGCTCGCCAAGGCGGTCACCTTCAAGGATCTCGGCCTCATCATCGTGGACGAGGAGCAGCATTTCGGCGTCACCCACAAGGAGCGGCTGAAGGCGCTCAAGAGCGACGTCCACGTGCTGACGCTCTCGGCGACCCCGATCCCGCGCACCCTCCAGCTCGCCATGACGGGCGTGCGCGAACTCTCGATCATCGCGACCCCCCCGGTCGACCGCCTCGCCGTGCGCACCTTCGTGACGCCCTTCGACCCCCTGCTGATCCGCGAGGCGCTCCTGCGCGAGCGCTACCGCGGGGGCCAGGCCTTCTACGTGGTGCCGCGCATCGAGGACCTCGCCGAGGTGAAGCGCTTCCTCGATGCCGAGATGCCCGAGATCAAGGTCGCGGTCGCCCACGGCCAGATGGCGGCGGGCCAGCTCGAGGACGTGATGACGGCCTTCTACGAGGGCAAGTTCGACGTGCTCCTCTCGACCACGATCGTGGAATCGGGCCTCGACATCCCGACCGCCAACACGCTGATCGTCCACCGGGCCGACATGTTCGGGCTGGCCCAGCTCTACCAGCTCCGCGGCCGCGTCGGCCGCTCGAAGGCGCGGGCCTACGCGCTCTTCACCACGCCGGCGAACCGCCAGCTCACGGTCCAGGCCGAGAAGCGGCTGCAGGTGCTCCAGAGCCTCGACACGCTGGGCGCGGGCTTCCAGCTCGCCTCCCACGACCTCGACATCCGCGGCGCCGGCAACCTGCTCGGCGACGAGCAATCCGGCCACATCAAGGAGGTCGGCTACGAGCTCTACCAGCAGATGCTGGAGGATGCGGTCACCGCGCTGAAGGCGGGCATCGACGAGCCGGTGGAGGAGGCGTGGTCGCCCACCATCGCGCTCGGCGCCCCCGTCACCATCCCGGAGGATTACGTCGAGGACCTCACGGTGCGCCTCGGCCTCTACCGGCGCCTCTCGACGATCGAGAACGATGCCGAGATGGAGAGCTTCGGGGCCGAGCTGATCGACCGGTTCGGGCCGCTGCCGCCGGAGGTGGAGCAGCTCCTCAAGATCGTGACGATCAAGATCCTGTGCCGCGACACGAACGTCGAGAAGGTCGAGGCCGGCCCGAAGGGCGTCGTCATCCACTTCCGCGACCGGGCCTTCGCCAACCCGCCGGGGCTCGTGGCCTTCGTCGCCGAGCAGGGCTCCTTCGCCAAGGTCCGGCCCGACATGAGCATCGTCTTCATCCGCGAGCTCGACACGGTGCCGGAGCGCCTGAAGATCACGACGCAGATCCTGCGGAGCTTGGCCAAGATCGCGGGGCGCAAGGGCAGGAAGGCGGCCTGACCGGGGCCGCCTCGCGACGTGTCGATGAGGGAGAACAGGGAGCGGGGCGAGGGCCTTACGGCCCGATCCTCGCGCGGAACCTGAGCACGTTCTCCGCCCCCGAGGCGGGCTCGCGGGACGCGCGCGGCGGCGGTGCGCTAGAGGTCCGGCTCGTTGAGGACGTAGGGGCCGATGCGGCTCTTCAGGTCGACGGGTGCGCCGCTGCGGGCGCCCGCGGCCTCGTCCACGACGAGGACGGGGATGCCGGCATCGCGCATCTGGGCGCGCAGGGCGGCGGCGCGCTCGGCGAAGGCGGAGCCGCCGCGGGCCGGGGTCTGGAGCAGGATGGCGGCGGGGCGGGCGATCACCGCGAGCACGTCCTCGGCCGCTTCGAGCGAGGCCGTGACGCTCGCGTAGCCGAGCTCGGCGAGCTCCGCAGCAAGGGAATGATCGACGGCGCGGTGGCCGTCGTCGACAACAAGGACTTGTTGCAGCGCACCCATAAGCTTCAGCGTTATCTCATCGCGCGTCCCTTGGGAAGGGACCCTAGCAATAACACGCTGGGGCGGGATTGGTTCGCCGGCGAGATTGCAGTGCGAAAGATGCCGACCTCACCTGAGCGCGAGATGAACCACCGCCCCGGGCGGGGGCGAGGCGGCGCCGTTCCTGTTCATTGCGGGGGGCGGGGACCGGGGCGGCAGGCCCCGGGCCGGCGCGCCCGTGCCGACGAGGGCGGCCGATCGCGCGGTCCCGCCGCTCAGGGCCGTGCCGGCCCGCGCATCAGCTCCGGCGCGTTGAGGCGGGGCAGGACCCCCTCGCGCATGACCGCCCGGCGCAAGGGGCCGATCGTCGTCATGGCGAGGAGCCCGGCGCCGCGCAGGGCGTCGAGGGGCAGGAAGGGAGTGAGCAGGCTCCGGTTGAGGGCGTCGACCGCGGCCGTGCGCAGGGCCGCATCGAGGCTGCGCGCCCGCGCGAAGCCGGACAGCGCGCTCCGGGCGCCGGGATCGCGCCCGTCCCGGGCCGCGGCGACGACGGCGTCGCGCAGGGCCGCCGCGTCGCGCAGGCCGAGGTTGAGGCCCTGCGCGCCGATCGGGGGGAAGACGTGGGCCGCCTCGCCGATCAGGGCGAGGCGGTGCGCCACGGGGGTGCCCACCGAGAGCCCCCGCATCGGCACGAGGCCGCGCGGCCCGTCGATCCGCATCCGCCCGAGCAGCCCTTGCGCCTGCCGCTCGGCGGCCAGCGCGAGGGCGGCATCGTCGAGGTCCGACAGGCGGCGCGCCGCGCCCTCGCCCGTGACCCAGACGAGGCTGGAGCGGTGGCCGCCCGGCAGCGGCACCAGGGTGAAGGGGCCGGCCCGGGTGTGGAACTCGGTGGAGACGTCCCGGTGCGGGCGCGCATGGGCCAGCAGCGTCGTCACCGCGCCCTGCGGATAGGACCAGTCCCGCACCCGGATGCCGGAGGCCGCCCGCAGGCGCGAGCGCCCGCCATCGGCGGCGACCACGAGCCGCGCGTCGAGGCCGGCCCCGTCCTCCAGGGTCAGCCGGGCCGCCGCCTCGCCGGCCGCGAAGCCCGCCACGTCGCGCTCGATCAGGGTGAGGTTCGCGGCCCCGCGGGCCGCCTCCCGCAGGCCCTCGACGAGGCGGGCGCTCTCGACGTTCCAGCCGAAGGCGGCGAGCCCGATCTCGCCGGCCCGGAACCGGGCCGGGGGCGGCCGGAACAGGCTGCCGGTATCGTCGACGATGTGCAGTTCGGCGAGCGGCGCCGCGTGGTCCCGCAGCGCCTCCCAGGCCCCGAGGGCCTCGAGGAAGCGCACCGAGCCGTCGAGGAGGGCGACGGTGCGCCCGTCCGCCACCGGCGCGTGGCGGCCGACGAGCGCCGTGGCGATGCCCGCCCGCGCCAGCGCCAGGGCCGCCGAGAGCCCGGCCGCGCCCGCGCCCACCACCGCGACGGCGTGGGGGCCGGGCTCGGAGCGGGGCAGGGGGGCGGGAGCGGAATCGGGCACGGCGGGGCATCCTCACGCGGCGGAGCGCCGGCTTCGGGATCGGGTCCCGCGGAGATCTAGGGGCCGGGCGCCCGCCTGTCACATCGTCCCGGGGTCGCGGAGCGCGCCCGCGGCCCATCGGATGCGCAGGAGATCGCGCCGAGCGACCGCCCTGGGGGATCGCGCCGGAGAATCGCGCCTTGCCGCGCGGTCGCCGATCTGCGCCCGCCGGCCATCTGAGGGGTTTCGAGGCCGGCGGGCGCAGACGACCGGAACAAGGCGGCCCGGTCCGGGGCATCCTGACCGGAAACTGTCTAAAAATACACAATTGCCCGCGGGGCTCTGCACAGGTTTCGGGTATGCGGGGCGCTTGCCTCGGGTCCGCGCGGCGGGGCAGGGATGCGTCCTTGCCCTGGCCCGCTCCGCCCTATCTCGGAACGGACAGGCCCCCATGGTCAGGAGCTCACGATGAAGGCGATCCGGGTTCACGCATACGGCGGCCCCGAGGTGATGGCGTACGAGGACGTGCCGCTGCCCGAGCCCGGGCCGGGCCAGATCCGGGTACGCCAGGGCGCGATCGGCGTGAACTTCATCGACATCTACTTCCGCACCGGCGCCTACAAGGCGGCGCAGCTCCCCTTCACCCCGGGCAAGGAGGGCGCGGGCACGGTGACGGCGGTGGGCGCGGGCGTGACCGGCTTCCAGGTGGGCGACCGCGTCGCCTACGGCTCGGCCGAGGGCACCTACGCCGAGGAGCCCGTGATCGCCGCGGCGGCGGCCGTGCACGTGCCCGAGGGAATCGACGACGCGACCGCCGCGGCGATGATGCTGAAGGGGCTGACCGCCGAGTACCTGCTGCACCGGGTCTACCGGGTGAAGCCGGGCGACACGATCCTGTTCCACGCCGCGGCCGGGGGCGTCGGCCTCATCGCCTGCCAATGGGCCAAGCACCTCGGCGCCACCGTGATCGGCACGGCGGGCACGCCGGAGAAGGCGGAGCTCGCCAAGGCCCATGGCTGCGACCACGTCATCCTCTATCGCGAGGAGGATTTCGCGGCGCGCGTGCGGGAGATCACCGGCGGCAAGGGCGTGCCGGTCGTCTACGACGGCGTCGGCAAGGCGACCTTCCCCGCCTCCCTCGACTGCCTGTCCCCGCTCGGCACCTTCGTCAGCTTCGGCTCGGCCTCGGGCGCCATCGACGCCTTCGACATCGGCCTCCTCGCCCAGAAGGGCTCGCTCTACGCGATCCGCCCGACGCTCTTCACCTTCTCCAGCCAGCGCCCGGTCCTCGACGCGATGGCCGAGAACCTGTTCGGCGCCGTCCGGAGCGGGGCGGTGAGGATCCCCGTCAACGCCCGCTACAAGCTGGCCGAGGCCCAGCAGGTCCACCGCGACCTCGCCGGCCGCGAGACGACCGGCTCGACCGTGATGGAGCCGTGACATCTGTTCCTGAGACCCCAAGGCGGGAGGTGACAGCCGCCCGCGTTTCACGGAATGATGGAGGCTATCCGCCTCCATCAGCCCGCGTCCTAATCTCACGATGAGGTCAGCCACTTGAAGTCGTCAGGCTGGGCAAAGACTTCGTCCTACGACTATGGCAGTCCCGTCGATCCCGGCCGCTTTCTGCTGGGCGACGCGGTCTTGCAGGACATCATGTCCAGCGTGGCCTTCAAACGGCTTCACGACATCCGGTTTCTCGGAGGCATCGATTTCGTCGTCGTTCGATCTCCGAACGCAAAGCGCATCCGATACACACGCTACCAGCACAGTGTCGGCGTAGCATATCTCGCGACGATATACGCCGACATCAAAGGACTCGATATCAAGGAGCGGCAGACGATCTGCATTGCCGCACTTCTACACGATATCGGGCATGCTCCACTTTCGCACTCACTGGAAAGCGTTTTCCTTGAGTATTTTGGGATCGAACATCATAAGGCGACCGAGGAAATCATCACCGGTACAGCAAAGATCGGGGAGGATTTACGTGCCATCCTGAAATGGAGAAATGTCAATATAGATCGAGTTCTTTCTGTAATAAATGGAGAGGAAAATTCATTTGATGGATTCTTCTCCGGGCCTATCAATTTCGACACCATCGAGGGAATTCTGCGATCTTATTCTTACATCAAGAATGCAGCGACAAACCTGAGACCCGATGCCGTCGTACGCGCTGCCATCGAGCGCTGCGGCGACCGATCGCGCCGAACCGTCGATGCCTTCTGGCTTCATAAGGATCTGGTCTATACGAAGCTGGTCAATTCGCAGGTCGGCGTGCTCGCCGATCGAATATGCAAACAGATCATGGAAGATCATCTGGCGCTGTTTTCCCGAAACGATTTCTTCTCTACGGAAACCGGCCTCTTCGAGAAGCTGCCCGAGCTGCGCAAGCTCCTTACAAGCAAGAACTTCATCCAAACCTGCTCAAACAAAATCCACTTTCCCGTTCCATATGCAGAACGGCGTTTCTATATCGACGACGCAGTTGATTTTTACAGCAAAAATGATCATTCACGATATCGACAGACAAAATCGCCTGCTTTCCTAATCCTGGACGAGTCCGGGCTCCTTGAAAAGGATCAGGAAGGACGAAGAACCTTCTTCGATGGATGATGCACTCTCTCGATGCAAGAATCACTCGGAAACCACGCTGGAACAACTGAGAATTGTATTAAAACCAATCGTGCCTGATGACGAGATCGTCCTCACGTGCGGATCCTACGCCCGGCGCGAAGCGTCCGCTCAGTCGGACATCGATTTTTTCGTCATAACCCGCGCCGGCGGTGGCACCGCCCTCGAAGAACCGGGGATCGCGCCGACCTGGATGGACGATGTCAGGCAGGTGATTCAACGCATCGTGAGCGTCGAGCCGTCACCCGGTGGCGCTTTCGCAAAAGTCGAGAATGACCGGGCGATGCTCGCCAATATCGGTGGGGACCAAGATACAAACCAGAAGCTGACTCGCCGAATGCTCTTTCTCCTTGAAGGCGAGCCTCTGTTCAATGCACAGGGGCTGCGACGATTCAGAGTTGAAATTCTGGAACGCTATATCAATGACAAGATTACGGATCATCAACTTGCACTCTTCTTGCTCAACGATATCATTCGGTATTATCGGACCGTTGCGACAGATTACGAATTCAAAACCTCCGAAGGGTCGAAGCCTTGGGGGATCCGTAATATAAAGCTCGTATTTTCACGCAAGTTGCTTTATGCGAGTGGTCTTTTCAGTGTTGCGGCAACAGCTGACCGGGTTCGTGACCGCAAAGTTCGCTTTCTCGCCGACTTGTTCGAGATTCCTGTGATCGACCGCATGATCGACATCTGCGGAAAGGCCCAGATGAATAATGTCCTGAAGAGCTACAACTACTTCCTTGAACAATTCGAGTCGAACGAGGTGAGAGCCCAGCTGGAGCAGCTGAAGCGAGAAGATCGGTCGACAGACGTCGTCTTCCGCGATCTCAAAAACGAAGGTCATCATTTTACGCGCGAACTGCTGAAATTGTTTGAGAATACATTCGATAGCACTCACCCGATTCGGCGGGCGGTGATATTTTAGACGGGGTGACGCATTTTCGGGGTGGGGTTCTCGACCGCTCCTGATCGCGGCGGATGTCCACGCGTTCCGGGGGCCGATCGGGAGGGCATTCGAGTGCCGCCCGGATCGCTGACCAAGGAGCAAACCGAGCGGCGTTCACGGCATCCCCCTCTCACGCCGTGAGGCAGGCCCAGGCCGCCGGCTCCGCGGGCAGCGGCAAACCCTCGGCCGGGCCCGCCTGGCGCAGCGCTAGGGTGAGGGCGAGGAGTCCTGCGAGCAGGAGGGCCGCGACGAGGCGGACGGCCTCGAAGACCTCGGCTGGCGAAGGGCCAGCGGCCGGGGAGGGCGCCTCGGCCATGATCCGAGCCGAGTCGGGACGCGCCAGCACGGCGGCCGGCAGACGGGGCGGCATCGCCGCCGCCCCTCAGGCGGCCGCGGCCGGCGGGACGCCGAGCCGGCCCGCGATGAAGCGGCGCTCCTGGGTCAGGCCGCCGAAGCCGTAGGCGTCGGCGCTCACCTCCGCCACGTGGACGTAGCTCTCCGGGTGCAGGTCGCCGAGGAGCCGGCCCATCCCGTCGTGGATCGCGGCGAGGAAGGCCTCCTTCTCCTCCTTGGTGTTGGTGCCGTCGACGACCCGGATCTCCAGCCAGTAGCTCGACCGACCCTGATCGGCGAGGCTCGGCCCCCCGGCGAACCAGGCCGCGGGATCGACCCGCTCGACGACGACGGCCGTGAGGTCGGCGCGCTTGCGCAGGCACTCGGTGGAGGCCCGCGCGGCGAGGGTGGCGACCGCCCGCTCCAGGTCGGGCACGGGGCTGCGGGGGGCGACCTTGACGGTGATGATGGGCATGGGACCGGCTCCTGTGCGGTGACGGTCACGACCCTGCGCCCGGCGCGGTGATTTGAGAAACGCGTTGTTGCGCTTTCAGAGATTTGTGTTTGAAATGTTTGGCATGCGCACCCTCGACCTCGACCAGCTCCGCGCCTTCCTCGTGGCGGCCGACCTGAAGAGCTTCACCGCCGCCGGCACCTGCCTCGGCGCGACGCAATCGGCGATCTCGCTGCGCATCGCGCGGCTGGAGGCGGGGGTCGGGCGGCGCCTGCTCGCCCGCACGCCGCGGGCGGTGGGCCTGACGCCGGAGGGCGCACGCCTCCTGCCCCATGCCCGCGCCATCCTCGCCGCGCATGACCGCGCCTGGGCGGAGCTCGCGGACGGGGCGGGGCGGGCGAGCCTGCGGCTCGCGGTGAGCGACCACGCGGTGGGCGGCCATCTCGCGGCGGCGCTCGCCTCGCTGCGGGCGGCCCTGCCCCGGCTCGTGCCCGACGTGACGGTCGGCCTCTCGTCGGCGATGCGCGAGGCCTACGACCGGGGCGAGGCGGAGGTGGCCGTCATCCGCGAGGAGGGGGAGCGGCGCGAGGGCACGCCGCTCTTCACGGACGCGCTGGTCTGGGCCGCGGCGCCCGGCCTCGACTGGAGCCCGGGCGAGCCGGTGCCGCTCGTCAGCCTCAGCGGCCCCTGCGGCGTCAAGGCGGCGGCCATCCAGGCCCTCGAGGCGGCGGGCCTGCCCTGGCGCCACGCCTTTTCCGGCGGCTCGGTGACCGCCCTGCAGGCGGCGGTGCGGGCGGGGCTCGGCCTCGCGCCCTTCGGCGCGCGCCACCTGCCCGCGGGCTGCGTCGCGCGGGAGGCGGGGCTGCCGCCCCTGCCCGGGACCCGGGTCGTGCTGCTGACCCGCCAGGACGGCCGGACCCGCGACATCCTCGCGGCGGCCTTCCGCGCGGCCGGGGCGCCGCGGGAGCGGGAGGCGGCCTGAGATCGCGGGATCCCCGGATCCGGGGAGGACAGGATCACCGGATCCGGGGAGGACGGGATCACCGGATCCGTGTATCCCGTGATCCCGGGCCCGAACCACCGGTCAGGAGGCTTTCCCTGCTCCTCGCGCAGAGCGACGCGCTCCTCGTCATCGACGTCCAGAACGACTTCCTGCCCGGTGGCGCGCTCAACGTCCCGGGGGGTCGAAACGTGATCGCACCGATCAACCGGATGATCGCGATCTTCCCCCACGTCGTCGTCACGCAGGACTGGCACACGCGCGACCACGCCTCCTTCGCGACCCGCCACCCGGGCAAGGCCCCCTACGACACGGTCGAGATGCCCTACGGGCCCCAAGTGCTGTGGCCGGACCATTGCGTGCAGGGTACGCCGGGCGCCGACCTCGCCCCCGACCTCGACGCCCGCCGCGCCGGCCTCCTCATCCGCAAGGGCCACGCCCCGGAGGTCGACAGCTACTCCGCCTTCCTCGAGGCCGACCGCACCACCCGCACGGGGCTCGCCGGCTACCTGCGGGAGCGGGGAATCGAGCGCCTGTTCCTGTGCGGCCTCGCCACCGATTTCTGCGTGCTCTGGAGCGCCCTCGACGCCCGGGCCGACGGGTTCGCGGTGGTTCTCGTCGAGGACGCGGTCGCGGGTCTCGACCGTGACGGCTCGGTCGACCGCGCCCTGGCCACCATGGCGGCGGCGGGCGTTTCCCGCATCGCGAGCCGCGCCCTCACCGGATCCTGCGATCCCGGTCCGCCCTGATCCCGGGATCGCAGGATCCAGGGAGGCGATGCGCCGCATCCTTCCGGGGACCGGTCGCCCGCGGCCGGCGTTGGTCCGGCAGGCCCACGCAAGGAATTCCCATGACGACGAAGCATCCGAAGACGGACCATCCGACCGATGCCGACCTCAAGGGCAACCCGGGCATCGGCACCTCGAAGGGCATGACGATGTCCGGCGGCGACCCGGAGGACCTGGAGGCGGATTCGACCTTCGAGGGCGACGTCGAGAACGAGACGACGCCGGAGGGCGGCGTCGACCCGAACCACCGCCCGCGCAAGAATGCGTGAGGCCGCCGCGCCGGCCTGACGGCGCGGCCGGTCACTACGCCCGCGTTCGGGAGGGCGGCCCATCCCGAGGGCGCGGGCCGCCCTAGACCACGCTCCCGTGCAGGTCGTAGGCGTCCGCCGCCTCGATCTTCACGGTGACGATGTCGCCCGCCCGCACCGGGCGGCGGAAGGCGACGTGGACGCTGCCGTCGATCTCCGGCGCGTCGTACTTGGTGCGGCCGCGGGCGACGCTCGGGCCCGCCTCGTCGATGATCACGGGAAGCCGCTTGCCGACCTTCGCCTTCTGCAGGCGCAGCGACACCCCCTGCTGCGCCTCCATGAAGCGGCGCTTGCGCTCGGCCTGCACCTCCGGGGGCACGGGCGCCGCCACGTCGTTGGCGACCGCCCCCTTCACCGGCTCGTAGGTGAAGCAGCCGACCCGCTCGAGCTTGGCCTCCCGGATCCAGGCGAGCAGTTCCTCGAACTCGGCCTCCGTCTCCCCGGGGAAGCCCACGATGAAGGTCGAGCGGATGGCGAGGTCCGGGCACATCTCCCGCCAGCGGCGGATGCGCTCCAGTTGGCGTTCCTGGTTGCCGGGGCGGCGCATGCGCTTGAGCACGCTCGGGCTCGCGTGCTGGAGCGGCATGTCGAGGTAGGGCAGCACACGCCCCTCGGCCATCAGGGGGATGACCTCGTCCACGTGCGGGTAGGGATAGACGTAGTGCAGCCGCACCCAGGCCCCGAGCGTGCCGAGTTCGGCCGCGAGATCGGCGAAGCGCGCGCGCACCTCCCGGTCCCGCCAGGGGCTCGTCGCGTAGCGGATGTCGACGCCGTAGGCGCTCGTGTCCTGCGAGACGACGAGGAGTTCCTTGACGCCGGCCTTCACGAGCTTCTCGGCCTCGCGGAGCACGTCGCCCGCCGGGCGGCTGACGAGGTCGCCCCGGAGCGAGGGGATGATGCAGAAGGTGCAGCGGTTGTTGCAGCCCTCCGAAATCTTCAGATACGCGTAGTGCCGCGGGGTCAGCTTCACCCCCTGCGGCGGGATCAGGTCGAGGAAGGGGTCGTGGGCGGGAGGCACCGCCTCGTGGACCGCAGCCACCACGGATTCGTAGGCCTGGGGGCCGGTGACGGCCAGGAGGTTCGGATACCGGTCGCGGATCTCCTCGGGCTGCGCGCCCATGCAGCCCGTGACGATGACGCGCCCGTTCTCGGCCATGGCCTGGCCGATCGCGTCGAGGGATTCGGCCTTGGCCGAGTCGAGGAAGCCGCAGGTGTTGACGATGACGACGTCGGCCCCGTCGTGGCGGCGCGACAGCTCGTAGCCCTCCGCCCGCAGATGCGTGAGGATGCGCTCGGAATCGACCAGCGCCTTCGGACAGCCGAGGGAGACGAAGGAGATCCGAGGCGCGCTGGCCTTCGGGGCGCCGGTCTTGGGTGACGAGGAAGCGGTCATCGGCATACGGCAAAGAGGCGTCCGCGCGGGCCCGGCGCTCAGGCCGGACCGGCCGCGACGGATGCCAGGGCACGGGATTCGGACAGCCCCTATACAGGCATCCGGGCGTGAGGGCGAGCCTGCCCCGGGCGGGGCGCCCCCGCCAGCGGCGCGGGGCTGAGGTCAAGCTTTGCCGTTTCGCATCAGGGGTTTGCCGGCGCTTCCGCAAGCACCACCTGAAGGGGAGGGGGCGAGGAGGGATGCGCTGGCGACGCATCCTCCCCGCGCGGGGCGTCATCGCACCCCGCTTCCCCCGCGGCACCGCCTGTGCGAGGCGTGTCGCGAGGCGGCGCGAGAGCCCCGGAACAGGCGGACGAACCGAATTCGACCCATGTGGACCGTCGAGATCCCGTTCATCGATCCCGTCGCGGCGGCCGAGCGCCTCGCGCCGCTGGGCGACCTCGCCTTCCTCGACAGCGCGATGCACCACGACACGCTGGGGCGGAGCTCGACCGTGGCGGCCTCGCCCTTCGCGCGCTTCCGCTACCGGGACGGCGTCGCGCGCCTCGACGGGCGGGCGGTCCCGGGCGGCCCGATCGCGGCCCTGCGGGCCTGTCTCGCCCCCTACCGCCTCTCCGCCCAGGCGGGAGGGAGCCCCTTCCCCGGCGGCGCCATCGGCTATTTCGCCTACGATCTCGGCCAGGCGCTGGAGCGGGTCGAGCGGCCGGCCCGCCGGGCCGGCCTCACCGACGACATCGCGCTCAACCTCTACGACACGGTGCTGACGATCGACCACGAATCCGGCGCCTGCCGCCTCGTCGCCACGGGCTTTCCGGAGAGGGATCCCGCCCGGCGCGAGGCGCGGGCCCGCGCGCGCCTCGACGCCTTCGCGGCAGCGCTCGCGAGCGCGCCGCCGGAGCGGCCGGCGGGGCCCCGGACGCGCCTCGCGTGGCACTCGAACTTTTCCCGGCAAGAGTATGAGTGCGCTGTCGAAACCGTGCGCGACTACATCCGCGCGGGCGACATCTACCAAGCAAACATCGCCCAGCGCTTCTCGGCCGGGCTGCCGCCGGGCTTCGACCCCTTCGCCCTCTACCTGCGCCTGCGCGAGACGAACCCGGCGACCTTCGGCGCCTACCTCGCCTTCGAGGGGCTGACGGTGGCGTCGAGCTCGCCGGAGCGCTTCCTGAAGCTCGAGGGACGCCACGTCGAGACCCGCCCGATCAAGGGCACCGTCCGGCGCGTGGCCGACCCGGAGATGGATCGCCGGCTCGGCGAGGCGCTCCAGGCCAACCCCAAGGAGCGGGCCGAGAACATCATGATCGTCGACCTCCTGAGGAACGATCTCTCGCGGATCTGCGAGCCCCACAGCGTCCGGGTGCCGACGCTCTGCGGCCTGGAATCCTACGCCTCGGTCCACCATCTCGTGTCGGTGGTGACGGGCACCCTGCGGGAGGGGCTGGACGCCCTCGACCTCGTTGCCGCGACCTTCCCCGGCGGCTCCATCACCGGCGCGCCGAAGCTCAGGGCCATGGACATCATCACCGAGATCGAGGGGGATGCCCGCGAGATCTATTGCGGGGCGATCGGCCGGGTCGGCTTCGACGGCTCGCTCGACACCTCGATCGCGATCCGCACCGTGTTCATGGACGCGCAGACCGCCGTGCTGCAGGCGGGCGGCGGCGTCACCCTCCTGTCCGAGCCCGGCCCCGAATACGAGGAGACCCTGACCAAGGCCGCCCGCGTGTTCGAGGCCTTCGAGCCGACCTCATGATCCTCGTCATCGACAATTACGATTCCTTCGTCTTCAACGTGGTCCGCTACCTCGAAGAGCTCGGCGCCACGGTCCGGGTCGCGCGCAACGACGCCCTCGACGTGGCGGGCATCCGGGCGCTGGAGCCGGAGGCCGTCGTGGTCTCGCCCGGACCCTGCACGCCGGCCGAGGCCGGGATCTCGCTGCCGGCGATCCGCGAACTCTCGGGCGAGGTGCCGATCCTCGGGGTCTGCCTCGGCCATCAGGCGATCGGCGCGGCCTTCGGCGGCAGGGTCGAGCGGGCCCTGCGTCCCCTCCACGGGCAGGCGACCCCCGTCTCGCACGCGGGCCGGGCGCTGTTCACGGGCCTGCCCGCGCCGATGCAGGTGGGCCGCTACCACTCCCTGATCGTGACGCCCCAACCCGGCATGGAGCGTCATCTCAGCGTCGATGCGGTCTCGGCCGAGGGCGAGGTGATGGCGCTCTCGCACCGGACCCATCCGACCTGGGGCATCCAGTTCCACCCGGAATCGGTGCTGACCGAGAACGGCCACGCCCTGTTCGACAACTTCCTCGGCCTCGCCCGCGACTGGCGGGCGGGGAAGAAGGCCGGCGGCGACCATCCGGCGGTGCGGGCACCCGGCGATGCTGTGGCTTGACGGGCGGCTCACCGAGGGGCCCACGCCCTTCGACCTCGCCGACCGCGGTCTGACGCTCGGCGACGGAGTGTTCGACACCGCGCTCGCCCTGAACGGGCGCGTCGTCTTCGCCGAGGCCCACCGGTCACGGCTCGCGGCCTCCGCCGCGGCCCTCGGCTTCGGCCTCGATCCGGAGCGGATCGGGCAGGCGATGACGGCCCTTGCCGCCGCCGCGGGGGAGGGCGCCCTCGCGATCCGCACCACGGCGACGCGGGGCTCCGGCCCGCGGGGCCTGAAGCCGCCGGCCGAGCCCCGCCCGACCCTGTTCGCCAGCGCGGCCGTGCTGGGACCGAGCCTGTTCTTCGCGCCTTTGAGGCTCCGCCCGACGGAGATCGCCCGCAACGAGACCTCGCCGGCCTCGAGGCTCAAGACCCTCGGCTATCTCGACGCGGTGCTGGCGGCCGGGGAGGCGGCCGCCCACGGTTTCGACGAGGCCCTGTTCTGCAACACGCGCGGGCGCGTCGCCTGCGCCGGCACCGGCAACCTCTTCGCCCTGTTCGGAGACCGGCTAGTGACGCCGCCGCTCGCCGACGGGGTGCTGGCCGGCATCGTCCGGAGCGAGCTCCAGCAGCTCGCCCCCGGCCTCGGCCTCGTGCCGGAGGAGCGCTCGCTGACCCTGCCGGAGCTCATGGGCGCCGATTCCGTGTTCCTCACGAACTCGCTCCGGCTCGTGGCGCCCGTCGCGGCGATCGGCGAGCGGGCCTTCGCCAGCGCCGCGTGCACCGCCTTCGCCGGCCTTCGCGACGCCGTGCGGCGGCGGATCGCCGACGCGTGCGGGACGAGCCCGTGACGGGGCAGGGGGCTCCGCAGCCGGACCCGCAGCCCGTCCGCGTCGGGCTCCGCCTCGCCCTCGTCCTGCTCTACGGGCTCGTCGGAGCGGTGCATCTCGCCGCCCCCGACCGGCTGATGCCGATCATGCCGGGCTGGGTGCCCGCCCCCCGCCTCGTCATCCTGCTCACGGGGCTGTGCGAGATCGCCGGCGCCCTCGCCCTGATGAGCCCGCGCCTGCGCCGTGCGGCGGGGATCGGGCTCGCCCTCTACGCGATCTGCGTGGTGCCGGCCAACATCAAGCACGCGATCGAGAACGTGCCCGTCGCGGGCCTGCCCCGGAGCTGGTGGTACCACGGGCCCCGTCTCGCCTTTCAGCCGGTGCTGGTCTGGGCAGCGCTCTACGCGGCCTGCGTGCTCGACTGGCCGTTCGGCCGTCGGCTGTCGCGGGGAGGGCGGAACGGGATGCCGGGATCCGGGGATTCCGGGATCCCGGGAGTGAGGGAGCGCAGGATCCCGTGAGACGTGTCCCGGTCCGCAAGAGGGCCTCTTAACCGCGGGATGGGGCCCTCGTCGCGCCGCCGCGCGGCTTCTGGTACGGTACCGCGCATGCCGAAGAGCCGCGCGCCGGACCGGACCACCTTCGAGCCCGCCGCGGACGCCCCTCCCGAGCAGGCGGATGTCGAGCGCGCCATCGAAGCCGCTCTGCAGCGCCTGCGGCCGGCCCCGCACCGGACGGGCAAGGCGGCGGGCAAGGCGGTTGGCAAGACGAAGAAGGGGGGCGGGTAGAGCGCGACGCGCTCTCCTTCCCGCCTTGCGGGAGTGGGTCCGACGGCCTGACGGGGAGGGGAGACGCCCAGCTCGTTTCCGGCCTCAGGCGCCCTTGCCCCCCTCCTCCCGCTTCACGAGGGCCCAGGCCGCCTCCATCGCCGCGAGGTCGCTGTCCGCGATCCCGCGGCCCGCCGCTTCGAGCCGGGCCGCCATGGCGGTGAAGCGGCGCTCGAACTTGACGTTGCCCCGGCGCAGGGCCTCCTCCGGATCGACGCCCGCGTGGCGGGCGAGGTTCGCCACGGCGAAGAGCAGGTCGCCGATCTCCTCGGCCACCGCCTCCGCCTCGCCGGCGGCGAGCGCCTCCGCCACCTCTTCCGTCTCCTCGCGGACCTTGGCGACCACGGAGGCCGCGTCCGGCCAGTCGAAGCCGAACCCGGCCGCCCGCCGCGAGATCTTCTCGGCCCGGGCGAGCGCGGGGAGCGCGTGGGCGATGCCGGAGAGCGGCCCCGCCGGCCGCGCCCCCTCCCCGCGGGCGGCGCGCTCCTCGGCCTTGATCGCGCTCCAGAGCCGCTCGATCTCGGCCGGGTCGCGCGGGCGCTCGGCCTCGGGCAGGAGCCGGCCTTGCGCGTCGAACACGTGCGGGTGCCGCCGTACCAGCTTCTCGGCGATCGTGCGCGCCACGTCGTCGAAGCCGAAGGCGCCCGCCTCCTCGGCCATCCGCGCATGGAAGACGACCTGGAGCAGCAGGTCGCCGAGTTCCTCGCGCAGGTCGTCGAGATCCCCGCGCGCGATCGCGTCGGCCACCTCGTAGGCCTCCTCCAGCGTGTAGGGGACGATGCTGGCGAAGCTCTGCGCCACGTCCCAGGCGCAACCCCGCTCGGGATCCCTCAGCTCGGCCATCAGACGCAGGAGCCGGGTGGTCGGTGTCTCGTCAAGCAGCGGCATCGGCAATGTCCTGGAGGGCGGGTCAATCCTGGGGGCGGGGAGGGCCGGTCGCATCCGGGATGCCGACGCTCCTTAAGGGACCGGCTGCGCCGACGCACCTGACATCCGCGAGGGATCGATCGCAGCCGACCGGCTTCAAGGGGAGGGCGCATGGGGAAAACTCCGGTATATTCCCTTCATTCTCATTGGAAAAGGCGACACTGATCGACCGTTCGCTGAAACGAACGCTGCCCCGACGCCTTAGGAAACCTATCAGGAAGGATTCTCAGAGAGTCAGTTCAGCAAGTTATATGGGAGGGGCGAAACCCTCTTACATTCAAGAGGATAGACCACTTTCCCGTATGGGCCTCTGCGCGGATGCGCATACGAGTCTGCGCGGGCGCGTATGGGATTCTGCGGGTGGTTCGCGGAGGTGCGCATCGGATTCGGCGTGATCGCGTATGCGATTCGGCGTGAATTCCGGGTCGGAGCGGTGGAGAATGGGGACAAGTCCGGAGCCGCCCGGCGTATCGAACTCTGCGCGGCCCGGCCCCCGGGCGGGCGCCCGTATCGAACTCTGCGCGGGCTTCGCGGAGGGCGCCGGATCTCCGCCGGCCGATCCGGGGCCCGTGGAGAAGCGTGAATATCCGGGATAAGCCCGGCGATCCGCCGTCGCGTCCGGGGGCGCTCGGACTCCTGACCCGCGAATCGTGCCATCTCTGCCCGGATCAGGCGGGCCGGGTTCCGGCGTGGACGCCAACCCCTCACGGTTGAGCTGCCGCGCCGCCTCCGGGCCCGCGGGCCTGGAGGAGGCGGGGCTCGGTATCTTCGGGATGACGATGGGCATCGAGGACAGACTGGCCGGCATCCGCGACGCCGATCTCCTGGCGGAGGTCGAGGCGGCGCGCGGCGGCTTCCTGTTCGGCCAGATCGTCGAGCACATCCTGCATCGCCAGCGCGAGCGGGACGCGGCCCATGCGTTGCGCGACGCCGCCGAGAACCGGCGCGCCCGCCTCGGCCGCGACGCGCGCCGCCGCGACGCGATCCGCGAGGTCATCGAGAACGAGCCGACCGCCCCGGAGAACCTGCAGCACATCCACTCGGTGCTGGCGCTCTGCGGCCTGCCCTACCGCGATCCCGGGCCGGTGCGGGAATTCGTCCGCACCTACGGCCGCAACTCGCTGAGCCTCGTGGCCGGGCGCCTCAAGAGCCCCCTGACGGGCGAGATGGAGCCGCAGGGGCTCCCCTACGGCCCCAAGGCCCGCCTCGTGCTCCTGCACCTCTGCACCGAGGCCGTGCGGCAGCGCAGCCCCACGATCGAGGTCGCGCAATCGCTCTCCGCCTTCATGCGCGAGATGGGGTTCGCCGTGACGGGGGGCGAGCGCGGCACGATCCGCCAGTTCAAGGAGCAGCTCAACCGTCTGGCCGCCTGCACCATGCAGATCGGCCTCTGGGACGGGGAGGCGCGGGCCCGCACCCTCAACGTGCCGCCCTTCCGGAGCCTCGACCTCTGGCGCGGCGCGAGCCCCGACGGCCTCGCCTGGTCGAAGACGGTCGAGTTCCACCAGGATTTCTACGACAACCTGATCCAGCACGCCCTGCCGGTCGACATCCGGGCGGCCCGCGCCTTCTCCGGCTCGGCCCGCAAGCTCGACCTGCTGTTCTGGGTCGGCTACCGCCTGCGCGCCCTGCATCGGCCCCTGCGCCTGACCTGGGACAACCTGCACGGTCAGTTCGGGGCGGAGAACGCCAGCATCCGCAGTTTCCGCCAGGCCTTCAAGGCCGACCTCGCCCATCTCTGCGAGGTGTTCCCGCGGCTGCCGATCGCCCTCGACGACAACGGCATGACCCTCCAGCCGGCCGATCCGAGCGCCCTCCTCGTGCCGCCGCGCGCTCCGAAGCCGCAGGCGAAGCGCGCTTAGGGAACGTACAGAATATACGTTTTATTACTGAAGGGGTACCGACCCGTATTCCGGGTGTTGCCGCACGTCGCGCTGCCATCTCGGTTAGACGGAATATAAGGAACGGAACGCTTGCCGGATGATCCGGCGCCGGTTATTCCCTGCGCATGGACGGAATGGAAAGCCGGATGTTCCCTTCGGAGGCGGAGATCGAGGATCGGCTCGCGGCCTTGCGGCGCCGGCGCGAGGCCCTCGACCGGCTGATCGCGGACCACGCGCTCTACCTCGAACTCGGGCGCCGCCTGCGCGGCCCCGGAGGGGTCGGTTCGGAGCCGGTTGATCCGGTCGACGAGCCCGCCCTCGAACAGGGCGAGGCGAGGCCGCGGGCCGCCCCCGCTCGGCCCCCCGAGCCCGATCTCCCCGCCGATGCGGAGCCCGGATTCGGTTGCCCTCACGACGGGCCGATGGCGCCTGCACCCTCGGATGCGGGGCCTCCCGCCCCCCTGCCGGTGGCCTTCGAGGAGGATCCGGTCGCCGCCCGCCGCTACGGGCGCGCCCTGATCGCGGCGGCTCTGGCGGCGCTTGCCGAGGCGGACCGGCCGCTCCACGCGGGCGAGATCCTGGAGCGGATCGGGCGCCGGGGCTTCGTCCTGCCGGGGCAGGACCCGGTCGCGGCCCTCAACACGCGCCTGTGGAAGCGCTCCGGCCCCGGCGGCCCGATCCGGCGCCTCGGCGAGGCCGTCTACGCGCTCGCCGAGGAATGAGGGATCAAGGCTCCCGGCGGCCCTTCAGGAACAGGGCGAGGCGGTAGGTGCGCAGGCCCGCGATGGTCGAGGCGACGAGGAAGCCGTAGACGCCGCCGGTGATGTGCCGCCGCACGAGGTAGTATTTCAGGAACGTGGTGAGCGGCTCGACGCAGATCCTGAGCAGCGTCGGCAGGCGCGCCTTGCGGACCTCCCGCGCCTGCAGGCGGAAATAGGCCGTGTTCTTCTCGATCAAATGGCCGAGCGAGCGGATCGACTGGTGGTAGACCGGCGCCCGGACGCGCCCCCTGTGCTCCGGCGCGAGCTTGATCTCGTCGAAGACGCTGCTCTCGGGGAAGCGGCAGCGGGTCTTGTCGTAGAGCCGGACATAGGTGTGGTAGTCGGCGAGCGGGCGCGGGCGCTCATGCCCGGGATAGACATGGCTGATGGTGAAGGCGAAGCCGTGGATCCCGGGCGGGATCGGCCGCGACAGGAGGTCGATCAGCTCGGCGCGCACGGGCTCGGGCAGCCACTCGTCGGCGTCGAGGTTGAGCACCCAGTCGTGGCGCGCCATCTCCTCTGCGAAGCGCTTCTGCTGGCCGTAGCCGGTCCAGGGATTGAAATGGCAGCGGGCGCCGTGCCGCTCGGCGAGCGCCACCGTCCCGTCCGTGCTGCCCGAATCGATCACGACGATCTCGCGCGCGATGCCCTTCACGCTCTCGATGCAGCGCGCGATCCGGTCGGCCTCGTCGCGGGCGATGATCGTGCAGGAGACGGCGACCGGTAGCGGGCGGTCCGGCTGCGTGGGCGCGTCCATGAGGGGTTCGGCGGTCTCCGCGAGCCCGCGCCGCCCGGAGGAGCGCCCGGGGCGGGGCGTTGTCGGCAGAGGCTTATAGAGGCTCGGGGGCGGCGGGCCTAGGGGCGCGGCCCGCGCCCGGCGCCGGGGCGCCTCGCGGCAGGGAAGGCGGGAAGGCCGGCGGTGCGGGCGTGCCGATCGGCCCCGCCCGCACCGCCGGTCCCGAAAACCGCGCCGGCCGGCGACTCCCGCGCGGGTCCCGGCAGGCAGGAAACACCCGCGCCCCGGCCGAGCGCCAGGGGAATAAAGGCTTAGCTCCCGATGCGCCGTGGGTCAGTGCAGCCGCGCGGGCGCCTCGGCGGCCGGCGGCGCGCCGGCTCCGCCCGCGGCCCCGAAGCCGAGGGCCTCGGCAGCCTGGCAGATGCGCAGCTCCGCCTCGACGGCCCGGGCCTCGGCGGCGGCGCAGGCGCGGGCCTGCGACCCGAGTTCCTCCCGCAGCCGGCGCAGGCTCGCCTCCGTCACGGCGAGCCGCGCCTCGCTCTCCCGCGCGGCGGCCTCCGCCCGCTCGGTTCGGGCATTCGCCGCGCGGACATGATCGACCACGCGGGCGAGGAGGGCGAGCAGCGTGTCCGTTCGGGCGCTCATCGGGCGTGTCGTCTCTCTCTCGCTGGCCGGGCCGCGGGGCCTTCGGAAAGGCCAAGCTTCTGCCACGCGGACGCGGCCAGTGTCACCACCTGCGGTCGCATCCGGGCCGAAGCCGGCCCCGAGCCGGATCGACGGCGCACCATCTCCGAAGGTTCGCGCGGGGAGCCTCGCCGCTTGCCTTGCCCTGCCAGCGTATTCGCGTGCAGGGCGCCCGCAGCCTTTGGGCAGACGTCAGATTCCGTCCGCGCGCGTCAACGAAGAGGGTCGGGTGGTGCGAAGAAAGGATTGCCAATTGCCCGCGGATCAGTCCCAATGAATGCTGCGGCTCGCGAAGGCCGTTCTTCATCAGCGCTTTCTTTGCACATGGGGGGTCTCATGTTCGAGTTCGTGCGCAGCCTCTGGGACGTCGATAGTCTCTCGCCCCACGGCATCTGTCTGCTCTGGCGGCCGGAACTGATCTGGACGCATGTCGTCTCGGACACGCTCATCGCGCTCGCCTATTTCTCGATTCCCGGCGCGCTCGCCACCTTCGTCTCCCGCCGCCCCGACATCGTGTTCGGCTGGATGTTCTGGTCGTTTGCGGTCTTCATCACTGCCTGCGGGGCGACGCACCTCTTCGCGATCTGGACCCTGTGGGTGCCCGATTACGGGGCCGAGGCCCTGGTCAAGGCCGTGACCGCACTCGCCTCGGTTGCAACCGCCATCGCCCTCTGGAAGCTCCTGCCGCAGGCGCTGGCGCTGCCCTCGCCGACGCAGCTTCGCCGCGCCAACGAGGAGCTCAAGGCGCGCATCGCGGAGCGCGACCGGGCGCTCGCCGCGCTGGAACTCGCCACCGCCGAGCAGCGGCGCACCGAGGCGCTGCTGCGCCAGTCGCAGAAGATGGAGGCGATCGGCCAGCTCACGGGGGGCGTCGCGCACGATTTCAACAACCTGCTCAACGTGGTGCTCGCCAATCTCGAGCGGGTGGAGCGGCGCCTGGACCCGGCCAGCCCGCTGCTCGGCCCCGTACGCGACGCGATGACGGGGGCCGAACGGGCGGCGGCGGTGACCCACAAGCTCCTCGCCTTCGCCCGCAAGCAGCCGCTCTCGCCCGTGAGCAGCGACGTGAACGGGCTGATCGGCGCCTTCGCGGAGCTGCTGCGCGGCACGATCGGCCCGCAGATCCGCCTTGAGACGGATCTCGCGCCGGATCTGCCGCGGGTCGAACTCGATCCGAACCAGTTCGAGAACGCGATCCTCAACCTCGCCGTCAATGCCCGCGATGCCATGCCGAAGGGCGGCGTGCTCACCCTGGCGACGCGGGCCCTGCGGCCGGAGGAGGGGTTGGGCCTCGCGGGTGGTCCGGCGGAGGCCGGCCTCGTCGTCGAGGTGCGCGACACCGGCGCCGGCATGCCGCCCGAGGTCGCCGCCCGCGCCTTCGAGCCCTTCTTCACGACGAAGCCCCTCGGCCAGGGCACCGGGCTCGGGCTCAGCCAAGTCTTCGGCTTCGCCCAGCAATCGGGCGGCACCGCCGCGATCGTGATCGGGCCGCAGGGCGGCACGATCGTGCGGCTCCTCTTCCCCGCCCCCGCGCCCCGGACGGCGCCCGCACCCGCAGCGTCGACGGCAGAGCCGCCGGCGCTGCCGGGCCTCTCCCTGGCAGGGGCATGACGAGGGCGGGCATGACGAGGGCGGGCATGACGGACCGGCCGCGGATCCTCGTCGTCGAGGACGAGGCCATGCTGATCGAGGTGGTCGCGGCCGAGCTCGAGGAGGCGGGCTACGAGGTCGTGCAGGCGCTGACGGGCGAGGCGGCGGCGGCGATCCTCGCCGCGCGCACGCCGATCGACCTCCTGTTCACGGATATCCGCCTGCCCGGAGACCTCGACGGCTGGGGCGTGGCCGAGCAGGCCCGCGCCCTGCAGCCGGGCCTGCCGGTGATCTACGTGACGGGCTACAGCGCCGAGGAGCCCCGGCAGGTGCGCGACAGCCTCCTCGTCATGAAGCCCTACCGCCCCTCCGCCATCGTCGCGGCCGTGCGTCGCCTCGGCATCGGCTGAGCGGCGGACCTGCCCTCAGCCCGCCAGGGGCGGCAGGGTGCCGAGCAGGCGCAGGAGGTCGCGCAGGTTCTGCGTGCCGGTGCGGGCGAGGATGCCGAGGAAGTGGGTGCGGGCCGTGCTCACCGCGACGCCGCGGGCGGCGGCGGCCTCCTCGAAGGTGAGGCCTGCCGCGAGCTGCCCGCAGAGGGCGGCCTGGGCCGGGGTCAGGCCGAAGAGCCGCTGCAGCAGGGCCGGGGCGGGGGCGGCCGGCGCGTCGTCCCGGCGCAGGGTGAGGAGCGCGCAGGGAGCGGCGCGCCCCGCCCCCAGCGGCGTGGCCAGCACCGAGAGCCGGATTCCGTCCTTCCCCCGCAGCCGCATCGCCCCGGGCCGCCCGGCGGCCGCGCCCTGCACCAGGGCACGCAGGTCCGCGCTCTCGCCGGGTGAGGCCGCCGCGAGGGCGCCGCGCGGCCCGAGCACGAGGCCGGCGCCCGCCCGCGCGAGATCCTCGGCCGCACGGTTGAGCCGGCGCACCCGCCCGTTCGGCCCGCAGACGACGATTCCGAAGGCGAGGGCATCGAGGGCGTCCGCGGCCTCCCCTCCGCGTGCGCCGACTGCGCGGAAGCGGCGGTGCAGACGCAGGGCCGCCCCGAGATGGAGGCCCAGATCCGCGAGCCGGTCCTTGTCCGCCACGTCGAGGAGGCGGCTGCCCGCCGCGCGGTTGACGGAGACCGTGCCGATGATCCCCGGCTCGAGCGGCATGGCGAGGCCCATCGGCCGGCGCATGCCGTAGTGGCGGGCGAAATCGTTGTAGAACTCGCTGCGCAGGAGCCTGTCCTCGTCGACCTGCTCGGGGCCGAGGAAGACCCGGCCGGGCTGGCGCCGCGCGGCGCTCCAGGGGTCGATCCGGTGATAATAGGCGAGGTAGGGCGCGGTGGAGGCGGCGATATCGTCGGTCACCGTGAGGTCGCAGACCCGGCCCTCCTCCACGAGCCAGATCCCGGCCGTCTCCGTGTCCATCACCGACTGGACGATCGCGGCCATGCGCCGGAGCGCGTCCGGCTCGCCGGCGGCCTCGTAGAGCGCCGCGATCCGCTCGGGACTTAACGGGTCGGGCATCGAGGCATCTTGGTAGAGCAAGACGGATATACAACCGCCAATTGACTTATCGAATAATAATACACGTATCGTCCATATGACCGCCGATTTGTGCTTATGAGATTCCTCTCAGACTTGAAATCCGACATCAAGCATCCGGAAGATCGATGTCAATATTGACCTCGATCCGAGGCGCTCGACGGAACGATTGTGCAATCCTGGCGCAAGCCGCACGCGATAGAGGTTTCGCGTGCCACCTCCTCAGAAGTGAGGAGGCGGCACGCTTCGAGGCCGCATAAGGCTGTGCCGGAGACGAGAAGGAGTGCGCGGATGCGGACCCTGACCATCGCGAGGAGGACGGCCGTCGGCGCCGCGGCGCTTGCGCTGGGCGCGATGGCGCCCGGCCTGGTCGCGGCTCAGGGCTTCGGGCAGCGCCCGTCCTCCAACGCCTCTATCGGGAGCGTGCCGCCCTCGCGTCAGCCCGCTATCCAGCCGCGCCCTGCGGTCGAGCCGAAGGTCCAGCCGAAGCCCGGCGGTCCGGCGGCGTCCAACCCGTTCGCCAATGTCGGCAAGCCGACGCCGATCGTCGGCGGCCCGGCCTGGAGCGACAAGAACCGGCGCTGAGGCGACGGGATCCACGATCTTCGAGGGAGGAGCACACCATGCGCAACGGGGCAGGATCCATCGCTGGGGCCGTCCTCGCGGCCTCTCTCCTGGGAGGGCCTGCGCTCGCGGGCGGTATCGGCGGTGCACGCCCTGCGGCCGCTCCGGCGCCGCTCGTCAAGCCCGCCATGCCCCGGCCGCCCGGCGCGGGTGCAGCGCCGCCCGCCCAGCAGCAACTGAGACCCCCATCCGTCAGCCCCACCTATATCGGCGGCGGCGTCTATCAGATGTCGAACGGCCAGAAGGTCAACGCGGGCGGCCCGCCGCCTGCGCGGGTCGCACCCGGCGGCATTCGCTGAGGCGCCGGACACCGGTTGATCGATCCATCCCGGCTCGACGGTGCCGATGGTTCGGCAAAATCTGCTCTTCGTCCGCTTTGCGGGCGCGGGAAGACCAGAAAGATCGGACGTCCTCCTCACTTCTGGGGAAGCGTCTTGAAAAAAATGAGTGTTCGTTGAGCCGGTGAGAGCGGGACATCTTCGCCTCACCGATCGCATCCAGGCCGCCGGGGCGGACGGGCTGGGTGGGTGCTCCTCCTCCGCCGAAGGGTTCCGACGATGACACGCCGTCCCACGTTCCCGCTGCTCGGCGCGGCGCTCCTCACCTCCGGCTTCCTCGCCGCCTCGTCGGCCCAGGCCTGCACGGGGGCGCTCTGCTACACGCGGCCCGGCGGCGTTGCCGCCCGGCCGGTGGTCGGTACTCCGAGCAAGGTCGTCGTTCCCCAGCCGACAGTGTCGAACAAGGTCAATTATGGCCATGGCGGCATCGTTGCCGCGGGTGCCGGGAACGCGAAGGATCAGCTCAGCAAGGGCGCGGCCGTGCAGGTGAGCCGGCCGCCGAACTTCCGGTAACGCTCGCTCTTCCATCGAACGTCCAGATCGAAGCGTTTCAGCCCGGCCTTGCGGCCGGGATATACTGCTTTATTCGCACGTAATCGGTTGCTTTTCGGCAACAGCTATATCTTATCAAAGCGTAAATATTGAAATGTTCGCCGAATCTTCAGCAATCTGTACCGAATAGACCTGGAGAGATTCGGTGCGAAACCTTTCGATCATCTGCGGATTGCTCGCGACGGGGCCGGCCTGGGCGGCCGACCTCGCCCTGGCACCGGCCGCGCCGCCCGCCTTCGAGCCGGCCTGGACCACGACGTTCAACACCGAGTTCCGGTATTTCAGCTTCAGCGGCACCAAGGGCCAGCCGACCGGCGTCGCGCCGCTCGGCGTGCGCGGCTCCGGCACGCAATTCTACCTGCCCTTCGGCCTCGCCATCTCGGGCCAGCCGAGCCCCGACCTGAAGATCGATCTCACCGCCCGCGGCGGCTACGTCGATTCGCGGCAGGGCACGCCGGGCCTCAGCGGCTCCGTGCGCACCGCCCTCGACACGCAGCTCTCGGCCACCGCCACCTATCTCGGCATCGACGGGGTTCAGCCCTTCGCCTCGATCAACATGAACCTGCCCACCGGCGAGAGCTACCTCGCGGGCACGCGCTTCCTCGCCCGGCTCGATTCGGACCTCGTGGACGTGCCGACCTTCGGGGAGGGGCTGAATTTCGGCCCGAGCGTCGGCGTCAACGTGCCCCTCGGCCAGACGATGCTGTTCAACCTGACCCTCGGCTACACGACCCGCGAGCCCTTCTTCCGCGAGGGTCCGCCGGACCCGTTCACGGGGATCGACGCCTTCGTCGAGACGAAATCCGGCGACACCGCCTCGGTCACCGCCTCGCTCGCCTACGAGGAGGGTCCCTGGAGCGGCAACCTCGCCGTGGTCTACTCGCAGGACGGCACCACCTTCGTCGATCGGGCGCCGCTGATCCGCTCGGGCGAGCGCGTCGGCATCTCGGGGCAGGTGGGCTATGCCTGGGCGGAGGCGTGGCTGACGACGCTGAGCGCCTCCTTCAACAACACGCAACGCAACTTCGTGCCGAACGCCGTGCTGCTGGGTCTCGTGGCCGAGCCGCGCAACTCGAACAGCAACCTCTACCGCGTCGGCCTCGACACCCTGTACCGCCGGGGCAGCTTCGCGCTCGGGCCCACCCTGAGCTACCTCTACCGCGACGTGAATTCCTACGACCCGACCACGTTCCAGTTCCTGCCGGCCCGCGAGCGCTACGGGGCGGGCGGCACCCTGCAATACACGCTCACCGAGACGGTCTCCCTGAGCCTGCGCGGCGAGCGCATCTTCGTGCGCGAGGCCGTGAACCCGGACAAGGAGCCCTTCCCGGGCTTCGGGATCGTGCCCGGCACGGGCCAGCCGCGCCTGTCCTACACGGGCTGGTCGATCGGCGGCGGCGCCACCATCCGGTTCTGAGGAGTCGACGATGCGTCACACATCCCTTTCCCTCCTCGCCCTCGCCCTCGCCCTCCTCGCCGGCCCGCAGGGGGTGCGCGAGGCCGCCGCGCAGCCGCGCGCCGTCGCGGCCCCGCCGCTCCGCCCGGCCGCCTGCCCGGAGGGCCGGCTCAGCGACGGGTCCTGCGTGAACCCGCGCCTCGCCTTCGCGGCCCGCCAGCAGGGCGTCTGCTACACGCAGGTGAAGCTCTCCTACATCGTCTGCCCCGGCGTGCTGCCCGGGCTCGACACCCGCTACAGGTACCCCTTCAACGTCGTCACCGAGCGCCAGCGCGAACTGAACGTCGTGTTCGAGCGCTGAGCGGCTGCGCGGGCCCGGCCGGGCGCTTCCGCGCCGGCACCCCGCGACCCTCTCGACCGTGCGGGCGAGGGCGGGGCGGGGGGCCGCCTCAGCCCTCCTTCGCCCGCTCGCGCAGGACGTATTTCTGCACCTTCCCGGTCGAGGTCTTCGGCAATTCGCCGAACACGATCTGGCGGGGCAGCTTGTAGGGGGCGAGCCGCTCGCGGCACCACGCGATCAGGGCGTCGGGCTCGACCGTCCGGCCCTCCTTCAGCTCCACGAAGGCGACCGGCGTCTCGCCCCACTTCTCGTCGGGCTTGGCGACGACCGCGGCGGCGGCCACCGCTGGGTGCTTGAAGAGCGCATCCTCCACCTCGATCGAGGAGATGTTCTCGCCGCCCGAGATGATGATGTCCTTCGAGCGGTCCTTGAGCTGGATGTAGCCGTCCGGGTGCTTCACCCCGAGGTCGCCGGAGCGGAACCAGCCGCCCGCGAAGGCGGCCTGCGTCGCCTTCGGGTTCTTGAGGTAGCCGCGCATCACCACGTTGCCGCGGAACATCGCCTCGCCCATCGTCTCCCCGTCGGCGGGGACCGAGTCCATCGTGTCGGGGTCGCGCACGTCGAAGCCTTCGAGGACGGGGTAGCGCACGCCCTGGCGCGCCATCCGGGCGGCGCGCTCGTCCGGGGGCAGGTCGTCCCACGCCTCGTGCCACGCGTTCACGACCGCCGGGCCGTAGGTCTCGGTCAGCCCGTAGAGGTGGGTCACGTCGAAGCCCGCCTCACCCATCGCGGCAAGCACGGCCTGCGGCGGGGGTGCGGCCGCCGTCATGAAGGAGACCCGGCGGGGCAGGGGGCGCTTCTCGGAATCCGGCGCGTTGAGGAGGAGCTGCATCACGATCGGCGCGCCGCACAGATGCGTGACGTCGTGCTCGGCGAGCGCCCGGTACATCGCCCCGGCGCGAACCTGACGCAGGCAGACATGCGTGCCGGCCACCACCGAGAGCGTCCAGGGAAAGCACCAGCCGTTGCAGTGGAACATCGGCAGCGTCCAGAGATAGACGGGATGCCCGTACATGCCTCCCGTGATGACGTTGCCGAGGGAGAGGAGCGCCGCGCCGCGGTGGTGGTAGACCACGCCCTTCGGATCGCCCGTGGTGCCGGAGGTGTAGTTGAGCGAGATCGCGTCCCACTCGTCCCCCGGCATCGTCCAGTCGTGCTCGGGATCGCCCTCGGCGAGGAATGCCTCGTAGCCGATCTCGCCGAGAGCCGTGCCCTCGCCCCCGTATTCGGGGTCGTCCACGTCGATCACGAGGGGTTCGACCCCCGCCTTCTCCAGCGCCGGCCCCGCCACCTTCGAGAATTCGCGGTCGGTGATGAAGATCTTGGCCTCCCCGTGGTCGAGGCAGAAGGCCAGCGCCCCCGCATCGAGCCGGGTGTTGAGCGTGTTGAGCACTGCCCCCGTCATCGGCACCCCGTAATGGCACTCGATCATCTCGGGCGTGTTCGAGAGCAGCACCGCCACGGTGTCGCCGCGCCCGATGCCCCGCGCCTTGAGCGCCGAGGCGAGGCGGCGGCTGCGGGCGTAGAGATCGGCGTAGCTGCGCCGGAGCGGCCCGTGGATCACCGCCACGTGGTCGGGGAAGACGCGCGCGGCCCGGTCGAGGTAGCTCAGCGGCGTCAGCGGCTGGAAATTGGCCGGGTTCCGGTCGAGGTCGCGGTCGTAGATCGTGTCGGCGCCCGGCTTGTCGGCGTTCGTCGTGTCGGCGGTCATGGCGTTTCTCTCCTGCCGGCACGATACCGCGCGACCGCGCCCGATCAATCGTGCGTGCGTTCGGGCGCGCCCTTCACCATTCGGCCCGCGGCACCTCCGCGCCCGTGATCTCGGCCACGATCCGCTCCCGTTCCCGCCGGCTCGGGCCGAGGCGGGCGCGGGCCGCCGCGAGCGCGGCGGCCGGGGCCTCGTCCGGATGGCCCGCGGCGAAGGGCGGGGCAGGGGCGTATTCGAGGGCGAGCTGGATTCCGTGCGCCGCCGTCTCGCCCGCGATCTCCGCCGCGAGCGCCAGGGCGAAGTCGATCCCCGCGGTGACGCCGCCGCCCGTCAGGAGCGCGCCGTCGCGCACCACGCGCTTGCGCACGGGGGTCGCCCCGAAGGCCGGCAGGAGGTCGTGCGCCGCCCAATGCGTCGTCGCCCGCCGGCCCCGCAGGAGCCCCGCCGCGCCGAGCACCAGCGCGCCCGTGCAGACGGAGGTGAGGTGGCGCGCGGTCTCCGCCTGACGGCGCAGGAAGGCGTGGAGGGTTGCGTCCCGCATCAGGGTGTTGACGCCGCTGCCGCCCGGCACGCAGACCACGTCGAGGTCGGGGCAATCGGCGAGCCGGGTCGTCGGGGCGAGCACGAGCCCGGTCGTGCTGCGCACGGGCGCGAGATCGGCCGCGACGAGATGCATCTCCGCCCCGGGCAGGGCGGCGAACACCTCGTAGGGGGCGGTGAGGTCGAGTTGCTGCACGCCGGGGAAGACGAGGAGGCCGATGCGAAGCGTCATGGGAACCTGCCGTACGGGGGCCGGCCGGCACTCTCGAACGGGCTCGCCCGGACGGCAAGCCGGGTCATTTGACATTCCGGGCCGGATCACCGACACGGCCGCCGGTCCGGGCGCGGGCGGTCTGCCCGGCCGGCCGATGCCGTTGAGCCCGCCGCGAGCCCGTGACGGGACGCCCACCACGAGACGCGCATGACGAGCCTCTCCGCCGGCCGCGTCGCCCGAAGCGCGCTCTCCGCGCCGCTGCCCGACCGGATCCTCGCCTTCGGGGCGCGCAGCCACGCCCGGGCCTGCGCCCTGCTCCTCGCCCTCTGCCTCGTCTGCTTCCTGCCGGGGCTGACCTCCCTGCAGCCGATGGACCGGGACGAGCCCCGCTTCGCCCAGGCCACGAAGCAGATGCTGGAGACGGGCGACCTCGTCGACATCCGCTTCCAGGCGGAGGCGCGCCACAAGAAGCCGGTCGGCATCTACTGGCTGCAGGCGGCCTCCGTCGCCGCGGGCGAGGCGCTCGGCGTGCCGGAGGCCCGCACCGCGATCGGCCTCTACCGCCTGCCCTCGCTCCTCGGTGCCGCGGCCTCCGTGCTGCTCGCCTATTGGGCGGCGCTCGCCTTCCTCCCGCGCCGGGGCGCCCTCCTCGCCGCCGCGCTCTTCGGCGCCTGCCTGATGCTCGCGGCCGAGGCGCACCTCGCCAAGACCGACGCGGTGCTCACGGCCACCGCGACCGCGGCCTTCGGGGCGCTCGCCCGCGCCTGGCTGCGGCGGGGGCAGGGCCCCCACGGCCCCGCCGTCTTCCTCGCCTTCTGGCTCGGGCTGGCGCTCGGCATCCTCGTCAAGGGGCCGATGGTGCCGATGTTCGTCGGCCTTGCCGCCCTCGTCCTCTCGGTCCGGGCGCGCTCCGGGCGCTGGCTTCTCGCCCTCCGCCCCGGACCCGGCCTCGCCCTCACCCTGGTCCTCGTGGCGCCCTGGTTCCTCGCCATCGCCTGGAAGAGCGGCGGCGCCTTCTTCGGGGAGGCGGTGGGCAAGGACATGCTGGGCAAGGTCGGCACCGCCAAGGAGAAGCATTGGGGGCCGCCGGGCGCCTACGCGATCGCCTTCTTCGCGACCTTCTGGCCCGGTGCGGCCTTCGCGGCGCTGAGCGTGCCCTTCGCGTGGCGCGCGCGAAGCAGCGACGCGGTCGCGCTCCTGCTGGCCTGGATCGTTCCCTCCTGGCTCGTCTTCGAGGCGGTGCCGACGAAGCTGCCGCACTACGTGCTGCCCCTGATGCCGGCGGTCGCGATCCTGACGGCGCTCGCGCTCCAGTCCGGCGCCCTCGACCCCGCCCGGCGCGGCGCGCGCGCGACGGTCGCGTTCCTCCTGCTCCTGATCCCGGTCGGCCTGACCCTCGGCCTCGCCGCCGCCGGCTGGAAGCTCGACCGGAGCCTGCCGCTCGTGGCGCTCCCGTTCCTCCTCGCCGCCTGCGCGCTGGCGGCGCTCGCGGTCGCGGCCTTCGCGCGCGGGGCGGCCGAGCGCGCCTGCGTGATCGCGATCCTCTCGGCCTGCCTCCTCACGCCGTCCGTGCTCGGCCTCGCCCAGCGCGCGCTGCCGGCGCTGAAGGTCTCGGGCCGCCTCGCGGCGATCCGCGACGCGCTGCCCTGCGAGAGGCCGCAGGTCGCGAGCCTCGGCTACCGCGAGCCGAGCCTCGTCTTCCTGATGGGCACAGACCTGATCATGCTCGATTCCGGATCCGACGCTCTCGCTTTCCTGGCCGGCGGCGGCTGCCGCCTCGTCCTCGTCGAGGCGCGCTTCGCGGCCGATCTCGCCGCTGCCGCGCCCGTGGCCGCGCCGCTCCCCGTACCCGTGGGGCAGGTCTCGGGCTTCAACATCAACGGCGGCAAACGGCTCGACCTGACGGCCTACGCGGTGGTGCCGTGATGGAGCGCGCGACCGTGAGCCCGTCCCCCGATCCCCGCCTCACCGTCGTGGTGCCGGTGCGCAACGAGGCCGGCAACATCGCGAGCCTCGTCGCCGAGATCGAGGCGGCCTGCGCGGGGCTGACGCCCTTCGAGGTGATCTACGTCGACGACGGCTCGACCGACGCGACGCCGGAGCGCCTCGCCGAGGCTCGCGCCGCCCGGCCCTGGCTGCGGGTGCTGCAGCACGCGGCGAGCGCCGGCCAGAGCGCGGCGGTGCGCAGCGGCGTCGCCGCGGCGCGCGCGCCCATCGTCGCGACCCTCGACGGAGACGGCCAGAACGACCCCGCCTTCATCCCGGCCCTCGTCGCGGCCCTGGAGGAGGGGGGGCCGGCGGCCGCCCTCGCGCAGGGGCAGCGCACGGGGCGCAAGGACGGACGCTTCAAGATGCTGCAATCGCGCATCGCCAACGGGGTGCGGGGCCGCATCCTGCGCGACGCCACGCGCGACACGGGCTGCGGCCTCAAGGTCTTCCGCCGCTCCGTCTACCTGCGGCTGCCCTATTTCGACGCGCTGCACCGCTTCATGCCGGCCCTCGTCGCCCGCGAGGGCTACGGCGTCGTCCACCGCGACGTGATCGACCGGCCCCGCTTCACCGGCACCTCGAATTACGGCCTGTTCGACCGGCTCTGGGTCGGGCTCCTCGACCTCGCCGGGGTCTGGTGGCTGATCCGCCGCAAGCGCCCGACGCCGGCCGTCGCCGAGGTCGTGGCACCGACAGAGGTGGGGGGGCGGCCGTGCTGATCGAGATCTCCGACCACCTGCGGGGCTATTTCTACGACGTCTTCGTCACCCGCTTCGATTTCTGGCTCGTCTTCGGCATCCTGGCACAGCTCGTCTTCGGCTCGCGCTTCATCCTGCAATGGATCGCGAGCGAGCGGGCGGGCAGGAGCGTGATGCCGCTCTCGTTCTGGTTCCTCTCGATCCTCGGCGGGCTGATGACGCTCGCCTACGGCTTCGTGCGCAAGGAGCCCGTGATCATCATCGGGCAGGGGCTCTCGACGGGGATCTACCTGCGCAACCTCGCCCTGATCTTCCGCGAGCGCGGCCGCGCTCGCGGCAGCGGAGGCGGCTGAGGTGGCGCGCGCGCCGCTCCCGCCCTTCCACGAGGATCTCGCGGCGGCGGAAGCCGAGCTCTGGCGCCTCCTCGCGGCCGGGGTCGAGCGGGGGCGCTCAGCCTTCCACACGCCGAGCCTCGCCACCGTCGATGCGGAGGGCCGGCCGCGGGTGCGCACGGTGGTGCTGCGGGCGGCCGAGCGCGCGGGGGGAACGCTGAGAATCCACTGCGACCGACGCTCGGACAAGGCGGGCGAGCTCGCCGCGCGAAGCGCCTGCGCGCTGCACGCCTACGACCCGGAGACCGCGGTGCAGATCCGCATTGAGGGAACGGCCACCCTGCATACGGATGACGCGGTGGCCGACGACGCGTGGCGCGCGAGCCTGCCGATGAGCCGGGTCTGCTACGGCATCGACCCGGCCCCCGGCACGGCGCTGCCCCGCGGGGGCGCCTACGCCCTGCCGGACGCGGATGATACGATCAACGTCGGGCGGCCCCGATTCTGTGCGCTGCTCGTGCGCGCCGAGCGGCTCGACTTCCTCTATCTCGACCGCCGCGGCCACCGTCGCGCCGGCTGGCGGCGGACGGGGGAGGGCGGCTGGACCGGAACCTGGCTCGCGCCGTGAGCCCCGCTCACCCCGCCGCCTCACCCCCCGCCACCTGCCGCAGCCGCGCGAACCCCGCCTCGAGATCGGCCTTCAGATCCTCGATGTCCTCGAGCCCGATATGGAAGCGCAGGGCGGGGCCCCCCGGCGCCCAGCGGGTCGCGGTGCGGTAGGGCGCGCAGTCGAAGGGGATGACGAGGCTCTCGAATCCGCCCCAGGAGAAGCCCATCCCGAACAGTTCCAACCCGTCGAGCATGGCGGCGACCGCCGCCTCGGGCACTGGCTTCAGGATGACGCCGAACAGGCCCGAGGCCCCGGAGAAGTCCCGCGACCAGATGGCGTGGCCCGGATCCTCGGGGAGGGCCGGGTGGAGCACCCGCAGCACCTCGGGCCGCGCCTGCAGCCAGCGCGCCATCTCCAGCCCCTGGCGGCCGTGCTCCTTGAGCCGCAGGGACATGGTGCGCAGGCCGCGCAGTGCGAGGAAGATGTCCTCCGGCCCCGCGCACATGGCGAAGTGGTCGAAGGTGCGCCGCACGGCCGGGAAGTGCTTCCGGTTCGCGGAGGTCAGCCCGATCAGGAGATCCGAGCCGCCGCTGAGATACTTGGTGCCGGCCTCGACCGCAATGTCGACGCCCCGCTCGTGGGGCGGGAACAGGAGCGGCGTCGCCCAGGTGTTGTCCATGATCACCGTGCCGCCGCGCGCGTGCACGACCTCGGCGATGGCCGGCACGTCCTGCATCTCGAAGCTCTGCGAGCCCGGCGCCTCGACGAGCACGGCCTTCGTGGTGTCCCGCATCAGCGCCTCGATGCCGATGCCGAGCGTCGGGTCGTAATACTCCACCGCGACGCCGAAGCGGGCGAGCACCCCGTCGCAGAACTGGCGGGTCGGGCGGTAGGCGGAATCGGTGACGAGCAGGTGGTCGCCCGCCGAGACGCTCGCCATCAGGGCGACCGTCAGCGCGGCGAGGCCCGAGGGCGTCACCACGGTGCCGGCCGCGCCCGAGAGCTCCGTCCAGGCGTCGGTCAGCGCGTCCATCGTGGGCGTCGCCGAGGTGCCGTAATTGTAGCGGCCGCGTCGGTGCTGGATGTCGTCGTAGGTCGGGTAGAGCACCGTCGAGCCGCGGTAGATCGGCGTGTTGACGAAGCCGTGCTGGGCCGACGGGTCGCGGCCGGCATGGACGAGGCGGGTCGCGGGCCGGAAGCGGGCGGGATCGCGGGGCGGTGTCTTCGACATGCGGGCTCGGGGCGGGATTCGAGGAAGGCTGTTGCGGCGCAACCGAAGCGCGGCGCGGGGGCCGCGGTCAAGCGCGGCGGGCCGGCGAGCGCGTCGCGGCACGCCCCGACCCGCGCGTGAAGTGATCACCTGTCGGCCGCGAAAGTGATCGTCGCGGCGACATCGGCGCGTCTTACCTGATCATCAGGAATGATTGCATCTTCCAGTTGAAATACTGGGAGAAGTTCAAGGTTCCGCCGGATCTGTGCTAGACGCGACATCGTGCCGGACGGGGCCGGACTGGGCTCCGGACCGCCCGTTCCGGCACGCCGGGCGGGACCTCGACGATGACGGCCATCTCCACCCTCACCTCCCGGGAATCCCTGCGGATCATCGAGGCGCAGGGGCTGGCCGGATCCTGGAGCTGGCATTTCGCCTCGGGCGAGCAGCGCTGGTCGGGCGGGCTCTACGCGCTCCTCGGCCTGCCGCGCGGCCTGCGGCCGGATTACGGGCTGCTGCGCGGCCTCGTGCATCCGGATGACCGGGGCCGCCTGCCCGGCGCGGCCGACCTCGCCCGCATCGGCGGCCTCGACGATTCCACCGTCCGGATCCTGCGCCGGGACGGCACGATGCGGGTGGCGGCGAGCCGGGCCGAGGGCATCCGGAGCCCGGAGGGCCGGCCCCTCGGCGTGGCCGGCGTGATGGTCGACATCACCGACACCGACCGTCTCGTCCGGGCGCGGGCCGCCGAGCAGCACCGCCGCCAAGCGCTCGCCCGCCAGGCGCGGATCTTCACCTTCACCGAGGCGGTGGTTCCCTTCGTCGAGTACGGGAGCGACTTCCTCGCCTTCACCGGCCGCAGCCGGGAGGAGCTCGCCGAGAACTGGGCCGCCCCGGCCGTGCCCGAGGAATGGGGGCGCTGGCATGCGGAGGTTCCCGACCTCTACGCGGCCGGCAGGGCCTACACGATCTCGCCGACCCTGCGGATGGCGGAGGGCGGCACGGCGCCCTTCCGCTTCACCATGGTGCCGATCCGCGACGAGGCGGGGATGGTCTGCAGCTGGACGATGATCATCGTCCCCGTCGGGGCGGCAGCCGGCCCGCCGCCGGACGCCGTCCGGCGCGGACTCGAGGAGGGCATCGAGGGGCGCCACCTGCGTGCCGCCCGCGCCCTCCTCGACTGGTCGATGGCCGACCTCGCCCGGGCGAGCGGATTGTCCTTCTCGACGATCCGACGCCTGGAGGAGGACGGGGGCGGGGCGCCCGCCCGCTCCCACCAGCGGGCGGTCGAGACCCTGCGCCAGGCGGGGATCGGCTTCTCGCTCGTTGCCGGCAACGCCATCGCCCTGAGCCGCACCGGCTGAGCGGAGGCCTCGACCCGCACGGGTCGAGGCGGCCGATCGCGCAATTCCCGCGTGCAGAACCGCGCGCGGCGTTCCGCTTCGTTAACGGGCCGCCCCTATCCTGATCTCCTGTCGCGTATCCGGGACCGGTCTTCCCTTGCGTATCCTGCGTCTCCTCTCCGTCGGCACCGCCTTCGCCGCCTGCACGGGCATCATCGGCTTCGCCTGCGCCGACCGTCTCGCCCATCCCCTCGCGGCACCCGCCCCGATCCTCGTCCGCGCGGTCCCGCCCGAGCCGTCCGCCACCGGCTCGATCCTGCCGGCGCCGACGCCGGCGCCGCTCCCGAAGGCCGCCCCGAAACCCGCCCCCAGGATCCCGAACGGCTTCGACACCGAGCGCCTGAACGCCCTGATGCGGGGCGACCCGATCGCGCCGCAGAAGCGCTGAGCGCGCCCGCGCCTCCCGCGCGAAAACCCTGTATGGCTCCCCGCGCCCCGCGCGGCCGGCGCCCGGGGCCAGGGGAGGAACGGTGGGGCTCGTCTACGCGCTCGGCGCCTATCTGAGTTGGGGCCTCGTCGTCCCGCTGCATTTCCGGCTGCTCGGGGCCTCGAGCCCCGGCCTCATCCTCGCCCAGCGCATCGTCTGGTCGAGCCTGTTCGCCCTCGCCCTCGTTCTGCTGTGGCGGGTGCGCAGATCCGCCGCCTCGCCCATCCCCTGGCCGGCTCCCCTGCGGCCCCGCCACGCCCTCCTCGCCCTCTCGGCCGGCCTCATCGCCGTGAACTGGCTGCTCTATCTCCGCGCCGTGAACGGCGGGCACCTCCTCGATGCGAGCCTCGGCTACTACATCAACCCCCTCGTCAGCGTCGGCCTCGGCGCCCTGGTGCTGGGCGAGCGCCTGCGCCCGGTTCAGGTCGTCGCCGTCGGCATCGCCGCCCTCGGGGTGCTGATCGCCGTCGTCATGGCCGGGACGCTGCCCTGGGTGGCGCTGGCGCTCGCCGTCAGCTTCTCCCTCTACGGCCTGATCCGGAAGGTCGTCGGGGTGGACCCCACCCTCGGCTTCCTCGCCGAGACCCTGCTGCTCGTCCCCTTCGCGATCGCCTACTGGATCCTCACCCCGGAGCCGAGCCCGAGCGAGCCGGTCGCGGTCCTGCTCCTCGCGCTGACGGGCGTGACGACGGCGCTGCCGCTGATCTGGTTCGCGGCCGCCGCCGGGCGGCTGCGGCTCGCGACCCTCGGCCTCCTGCAGTACCTCGCGCCGACCTGCCTCCTCGCCCTGAGCGTCCTCGCCTTCGGCGAGCGGATCGCGCCGCATCAGGTGCCCCTGTTCGGTTTCATCTGGATCGCGCTCGCCCTCTACGCCGCCGATTCCTGGCGGGCCGCGCGGCGCGGATCCGCGAAATGAGGCGCGAAGCGGAGAGCGGGTGGCCTATATGCGGTGTTCACGGACGCGTGTGCGAGCGTCCGCCAGCCGCGTGTCGGGACGAGCGATGAGCCGAGAGGACGAGAGACCGGAGGGCGGGATCGGCGAGGCCGATTACCGAAACCTCGCCGAGGCGCTGCCCCAGCTCGCCTGGATGGCCGAGCCCGACGGCACCATCGTCTGGTACAACCGGCGCTGGTACGACTATACCGGCACGACCTTCGACGAGATGCGCGACTGGGGCTGGCGCAAGGTCCATGATCCCGATCACGTCGAGGCGGTGACCGAGCGCTACCGGGCTGCCATCGCCGCGGGCGAGCCCTGGGAGGACACCTTTCCGCTGCAGGGCCGCGACGGACGCTACCGCTGGTTCCTGTCCCAGGCCCTGCCGCACCGGGACGCGCGGGGGCGCATCCTGCGCTGGTACGGCACCAACACCGACGTCACGGGCACCCGCGCCGCGGAAGCGGGCCTGCGCCGCTCCGAGGCGAGGTTCCGGGCCCTCGTGGAGGCCTCGGCGGCGGTGATCTGGAACACGGACGCGGCGGGCGAGCTCCTGCCGCCGCAGCCCCGATGGGCCGCCTATACGGGCCAGAGCGAGGAGGCCTACCGGGGCTGGGGCTGGGTCGACGCCGTCCACCCCGAGGACCGGGCTCACGCCGCCGAGGTCTGGGCCGCCTGCCTGGAGAGCCGCAAGCCCTACCAAGTCGAGTACCGGCTGCGCCGCGCCGACGGGCGCTGGCGCGACACCGAGGTGCGGGGCGTGCCGGTGCTGAACGAGGACGGCAGCATCCGCGAGTGGGTCGGCCTCAACGTCGACATCACCGAGCGTAAGGAGGCCGAGGCCGAGGTGGAGCGCGCCCGCGCCGCGGCGGAGGCCGCCAACCTCGCGAAGAGCCAGTTCATCGCCAACATGAGCCACGAGCTGCGCACGCCGCTCTCGGCCGTGATCGGCTATGCCGAGATGCTCGGCGAGGAACTGGAGGATCTCGGACAATCCGAGTTGCTGCCGGACCTGCGCAAGATCGAGACGGCGGCGCGCCACCTCCTCAGCCTCATCAACGACGTCCTCGACATCTCGAAGATCGAGGCCGGGCGCATGAGCGTCTCGGCCGAGACCTTCGCGGTGGCAGACCTCGTCGCGGACGTGACGGCGGCCACCGAGAGCCTCGTCGCGAAGAAGCGCAACCGCTTCGCGGCCGATCTCGGCCCCGACCTCGGGGAGATGCACCAGGACCAGACCAAGATCCGCCAGTGCCTCCTGAACCTCGTCGGCAACGCCGCCAAGTTCACCGAGGACGGCACCGTCACGCTCACCGTGCGCCGCCACCGGGAGGCGGAGGCCGACTGGCTGAGCTTCGCCGTGACCGATACCGGCATCGGGCTCACCGGGGAGCAGATCGGCCGCCTGTTCGAGCGCTTCGCGCAAGGGGACGAATCGACGACCCGCCAGTTCGGCGGCACCGGGCTCGGCCTCGCCATCACCCGCGCCTTCTGCCGCAAGATGGGCGGCGACATCGCGGTGGAGAGCGAGGCGGGCAGGGGCTCCACCTTCACGGTCCGGCTTCCCGCCACGCTGACGCCCGAGGACGCGGCCGAGGCCGAGGCAGAGGGGGCGCTGGAGCTGCCCGAGATTCCCGAGCACGAGGAGCACGACGCGGTGCTCCTCGTCGACGACGACCCGGCCGCGCGCGAGCTTCTGCAGCGCCACCTCGAGCGGGAGGGGTTCCGCGTGCGCACCGCCAATGACGGGCGCGACGGCCTGACGCTCGCCCGGGCGCTGAAGCCGCGGGCGATCCTCCTCGACATCGAGATGCCGCGCATGGACGGCTGGGCCGTGCTGCACGCGGTCCGCAACGACCCGGAGCTCGCCGGCATCCCGGTCATCATCACCTCGGTCGTGGCCGAGCAGGGGCTCGGCCAGGCGCTCGGCGCCACCGACTATCTCGTCAAGCCGGTCGACCGGGAGCGGTTGAAGACGCTGATGGAGCGCTACCGGCCGACCGGCGTCGAGGGCCGCGTCCTCGTGGTGGACGACGATGCGGATGCCCGCGCCCGCCTGCGCCGGACGCTGGCCCGCGACGGCTGGAGCGTCGCGGAGGCCGAGAACGGAGCGGCGGGGCTGGAGCGGTTCGATGCGGAGCGACCGAACCTCATCCTCCTCGACCTGATGATGCCTGAGATGGACGGGTTCGGCTTCCTGCGGGCGCTGCGGGCGCGCGCCGACGGCAACGTGCCGGTGGTGGTGCTGACCGCCAAGGAGATCACCGAGGCCGAAAAGGCGAGCCTCGCCGCCCAGGCCGACCGGGTCATCCTGAAGGGCTCGCTGAGCCTCGCCGAGATCGGCCGGCAATTGCGCGCCCTCTACGCCCGCGAGCCCGACGCCCCGGTGCCGAGCGGCATGCAGGGGCTGATCGACCGGCTCGCGGAGCGGGAGGGGTGAGAGCGCCCGCACGACGGCACGACTGGACGATGCTACGCAACTTGCGTAGCATCGTTGCCCGTGTCGGTCCGGCGGGTGAGGATGATCGCGATCGAGGTCGTCCGGGACGAGAGCGATGAGTCGATCGTCGTAGCGCTCATCCGCCTGCCGCGCGGCACGCTGAAGGTCATGGCCGAAATCGGCTTCTCCGGGGGTGAGTTGCGGCTCGACGGGCTGCACGTCCACGGCATCGAGCTCGGGGCAAACGATCTCGGCTTTCACGGCCTGCGCCGCATTCTCCGGGAGGTTCTTGATGAACTCGGAATCGAATCCGCCGTCGTCAGCGGCGCCGTACGCACGACGGGTGCCGGTCCTGGACGTCTCCCGCGTCCCCTCCGGGTCACCCGCCACCGTCGCCCTGCGCGGGCGGCCCCACGGCGTTGACGCGCCGGGCCTCGCCCTGCTCCTGGCCGAGCGCGGCCTGTCTCTCCGCGCGGCGCGGATCGTGGCGACGCGGCTCTTCGACGACGGTTTCGCGGTCGCTGTCCTGCCGCGGCTCGACGACTGGGATCGGCTGCGGCGCGACCTGAATCCGCTGGAGGTCACCGTGGCGGCTTACGGACCGCCGGACCGGATCGATGTCCGCCGGCTCCGCGAGTTGCAGGGTCTGACGCAGGAGGAATTTGCCGCCGCATTCGGCCTCGACCTGTCGACGCTCCGGAACTGGGAGCAGGGCCGCTCCGAGCCGGACCGCGCGAGCCGGTCCCTGCTGCGGACCATTGCCGCGAACCCTGGCGCGATTCGGGAGGCGCTGGCGCGCGTCACCGACCAGACCCTGCCCTGAACCCGCCCTGCGACGCTGACGCCCCTTGGTGGGGCGGGAACCTTCGCGCAGCCTGGCCCCTTCCATTTGCCGGCACGCGCGGGTCGCCCCGCCCTGGGGTGCCAGGGAGGTGTCATGAACCAGATCCTCGTCGTCGCCCTCGTCTGCGCCTCCTCGATCCAGGCCCCCGACTGCACCCGCGAGAACGCCCTCGACGTGATCACGGGGCCGGCCCACACCCTGCAGGAATGTCTCGTCCAGGGCCCGGTCCTGGCGGCCAATGCCGGGCACGGCGACGACAAGGGCAGCTACGTCAAGACGCGCTGCGAGCCGCGCCGCTGATCCGTCCGGGGCCTCGTCTCCGGAGCGGACTCGCCAAGAACGGACTGACCCATGAGCGAACTCGAGATCGACCCGGACCGGGCCGTGTCCATCCGCCTGCGGGCGCGCCTCGCCGTGGTGGAGCGCGCCGCGTGGTTCGGCCTCATCCACGCCATGCGCACGCGGCCCGCGGAGACGGAGGCCTACCTCGAATCGGAGCGGGCACGCTGTGCCGAGGGCTTCGGCCAGCGCGGCTGGGCGGGCGACCTGAACGAGGCCGAGCGGCGCCTGCTCGCCGCGGAAGTCGATGCCGGCCTCACCCAGCTGCTGGCCGACGCGAGAGAGGAGGCCGGCGGCGCCGGCTGATGCGTCACGCCCCGCCGAAGCGGTCGCGCCAGGCCGGCGGCAGGCCGAGGACGGACGGGGGCGCCCCCGGATCCGTGACGGCCGAGCCCGGCAGGCACCGCGCCGCGTGCACCCCGATCGCCACCGCCCGTGCAAGGGTCGCCGCGGCCGCATCCCCGAGCCGGGCGAGATCGCCGACCGGGTCCGCGAGCGGCACCCGGCCCGTCGCCGCCGCGAAGACGGTGTCGCCGTCGAGCGGCGTGTGAACGGGGTTGAGGGCCCGGGCGAGGCCGGTCTGGGCGGCCACCGCGAGGCGCCTCGCCTGCGCCTTCGTCAGCACGGCGTCGGTCGCCACCAGCGCCAGCGTCGTGTTGGCGCCGGGCAGCGCGCGCGCCGGAAAGGCGCGGGCCTCGTCCGGCACCCGGGCCGGGAAGCCGAGGCCGCCGAACTCCCCGTCCCGCTCGAAGGGCGCCGCCCAGAAATGCGGGCCGTCCCCCACGGTCGCCCGGCCGAAGGCGTTGACCGCCACCAGTGCTCCCACCGTGAGGTCCGTGCCCGCCACCCGCGCCGAGGCCGAGCCGAGGCCGCCCTTGAGATTCGCCGTCCGCGCGCCGGTGCCGGCGCCGACGGAGCCGAGGGCGAAATCCTCGCCCGCGTCGCGCGCCGCCGCGTAGCCGAACTCCCGGTAGGGCGGGTAGCGCCCCCAATCCTTGTCGCCGCCGTTGAGGAGGTCGAACAGAACCGCCCCCGGCACGATCGGCACCCGCACGGGGCCGACCGGGAAGCCCCGCCCGGTCTCGGCGAGCCACGCGACGACGCCCGCCGCCGCGTCGAGCCCGAAGGCGGAGCCCCCGGAGAGCACGAGGGCGTCGATGCAGGCGACCGTGCGCTCCGGGTCGAGGAGGTCGGTCTCGCGGGTGCCGGGGCCGCCGCCCCGCACGTCGACGGCGGCCACCACTGGGCTCGCGAACAGGATCGCGGTCGTGCCGCTCGCGAGATTCGGATCGCCCGCGTGGCCGACGCGGATGCCGGGGATGTCGGTGATGCGGTTGCGGGTCATGGCGGCCTCCGGTCGGGCGGAGCATCGCATGCGGCCCCCGCCCGGCGCGAGGCCATGCCGACGGTAATTTCGAAGTCCTAGGTATTACGACCTAGGTGAACTGTCATAGGACAGTGTTCATAGGAACGCTTCCGCCCGTCGATTCGGAGGGCGCATAACCCGATCCAACCTGTGGACGCGCTGGCCCCGGCCGGAAACGCCGCCGCCTCGCGCGTGTTAGGGTCCGCCCCCCTGCGGTCGGAGCCGCGGGCGGGTTTTTCGGTCGCGGCGCAGCCGGAGCGGTGATGGCATCGAGCATCGAGATGGGGGTGACCCTCGGGGCGGGGCCGGGTGCTCCGGAGCCGGCGCGGCTCGACCTGGAGGAACTCCTCGCCACCCGCCTCCTCGTCCAGGGCAATTCGGGCTCGGGCAAGTCGCATCTCCTGCGCCGGCTCCTGGAGCAGAGCGCGGGCCAGGTGCAGCAGGTGGTGATCGATCCGGAGGGCGACTTCGTCACCCTGTCCGACGCCTACGGCCACGTGGTGGTGGACGGCGCCCACGCGGAATCCGACCTCCAGTCCATCGCCGCACGCGTGCGTGCGCACCGGGTCTCGGTGGTTCTGAACCTCGAGAGCCTCGACATGGAGGCGCAGATGCGCGCCTGCGCCGCCTTCCTGGGCGGCCTGTTCGAGGCCGAGCGCGAGCATTGGTACCCCGTCCTCGTGGTGGTGGACGAGGCGCAGATCTTCGCGCCCGCCGCGGCTGGCGACGTCTCGGACGAGGCCCGCAAGGTCTCGCTCGGCGCGATGACGAACCTGATGTGCCGCGGGCGCAAGCGGGGCCTGGCCGGCATCGTCGCCACGCAGCGCCTCGCCAAGCTCGCCAAGAACGTCGCGGCCGAGGCCACGAACTTCCTGATGGGCCGCACTTTCCTCGACATCGACATGGCGCGGGCCGCCGACCTCCTCGGCCTCGACCGGCGCGGCGCCGAGCGCTTCCGCGATCTCGCCCGCGGCGAGTTCGTGGCGCTCGGGCCGGCGCTGAGCCGGCGCCCGCTGGCGCTCCGGATCGGCTCCGTGGCGACGGGCTCCCGCGCGGGCTCCCCGAAGCTCGTGCCGCTGCCCCAGCCCGGCGAGGCGGACCTGCGGGCCCTGATCCTGACCCCCGCCGAGGGCGAGGCCGGCCCCGTGCTGCGCGAGCGCGCCCCGCGGCTGGCGCCCCAGCCCCGGGTCAGCCCGGCCGACCTGATGCGGGAATTGAGCGCCTATCGCCCCGAGCCCGCCGCGCCCGCCCCCGCCCTCGACGCGGCCGAGAACAGAGCGGGGTGCGACGCCGTGCTGCGCGGCCTCGTCGCGGATCCGGAGGCGCGGGGCCAGCCCGTCGCGGTCGTCTACCAGGATTTCCTGGTGCGTTGCCGGATGCGCGGGCTCGATGGCGAGAGCGTGGGCCTGCCCGCCTTCCGGCGGGCCCTCAGCGTCGCCCGGGCCGGCCTCGATTCGCCGGAGATCGAGGCCGATGCGGACGAGCGCTGGACGCAGGCGCAATCGGTCGCCGCGACCATGCCCGAGGAGGTCCAGGGCCTGTTCCTGCTCCTGGCCCGCGCCGCGCTGGGGAGCGAGCCCTGCCCGGGCGATGCAGCGCTCGCGCGGGCGATCGGCAGCCGCTCGCCGGGGCGGGCGCGTCGCCTCCTCGGCTACGTCGAGGGCCGCGGCGCCATCGTCTGCCGCAACGATTACCGCGGCAACCGCATCGTCGCCCTGCCTGCGCTCGGCTGCGAGACGGCGCCCGGCGACCCGAAGGCGGCGGATGGGGAGGCCGAGCCCGCGCCGGCCGAGGGGTGGGGTTTGTTCGCGGCCGAGTGAGGCGCCGCCCACCGCCCCGGCCGCGGGGCGGGACCCGCGTCGTCAGGTACCTTCGAGGGCGCTGAGGCGCACGAGTTCGGGAATCAGAAGGGCGGCCGAATCCTCCACCGTGCGATCCTGCGTCGGGATGACGAGGTCGGGCCGCTCCGGCGCCTCGTAGGGGGCGGAGATGCCGGTGAAGTCGGCGATCTTGCCCGCCCGCGCCCGGTCGTAGAGCCCCTTCGGATCGCGCGCCTCGCAGACCGCGAGGGGCGTGTCGATGAAGATCTCGAGGAAGGGCACGTCCCCCGCGATCACCCGGGCCGCGTCGCGCTCGGACCGGAACGGCGAGATCAGGGAGACGATGGTGATCAGGCCGGTCTCCGCCATCAGGCGCGCGGCCTCCGCGGCGCGGCGGATGTTCTCGGCGCGGTCGCGGGCGCTGAAGCCGAGATCGCGGTTGAGGCCGAGCCGCAGGTTGTCGCCGTCGAGCACCATCGTGGAGCGTCCCCGCGCCGTCAGCGCCCGGTCGACGGCGCTCGCGATGCTCGACTTGCCGGCCCCCGACAAGCCGGTGAACCATGCGATCACGGGTTTCTGGCCGAGGCAGGCCCAGCGGTTCTCGCGCGGCTGAAGGGCGTGGCGAGTCAGGTTGCGGCTCGAGGAAACCTCAGTGCTCTCAAGACGTTCGAGCCCATGGTCTTGATCGGCGCGAACAACGGATAGGTCAGGCCGATTGTTTCCGGTTTGTATCCGAAATTTGTCCGCATTGCGAGGTTGGGAAATCTTGCTCGAACTCGGGACGTGCATGAAAAAACGCTCCGGTGAGACGATTCTACCCTCGCCGGATTATGGTGTAGGGGAAATTTTCTATGATTGAAACCGCCGCGTGATAAGGGGTTTCAATACTAACCTGCGCATGTGGCCGCCGAGCCGCAGGGCCCGGCTCCCGGGCGTCAGCGGGGGGCCTCCGCTTCGCGCCCGAGAACGGTCCCGGGGCTCTCCGCGACAATGTGCGGGATCGGGCGTGGGCGGCCCTCCTCGTCGATGGCGACGAAGGTCAGCGTCGCCTCGGTCACCTTCTCGCGCACCTGCGTGCAGAAGCGGCGGGCCCAGGCCTCCACCTCGATCTTCATCGAGGTGCGCCCGACGCTCGCCACCCGGGTATAGACGCAGAGCACGTCCCCGACGCGGACCGGGCGGATGAAGGTCATCGCGTCGAGCGCCACGGTGACGACCCGGCCCTGCGCCCGGTCGACGCCCGCGATGCCGCCCGCCTGGTCCATCTGCGAGAGCACCCAACCCCCGAAGATGTCGCCGTTGGCGTTGGTGTCGGCGGGCATCGCGATGGTGCGCACCGTCAGGTCGCCGCGGGGCTCCGCCACCGTCTCGTTCGTCCGCCCGTCCATGCCTGTCCGTCCTCCCCTATCCGACGCATCCTGGCCCTCAGGGCATCACACCGGCAAGCTTCAGGCCGGCCGCGGCGATCACCGCCAGCGCGCAGACGACGCATTCGAGGGGGATGACCTGCCAGAGCTCGGGCCGGCGCGCCGCGGAGGCATCGGGCGCGAGGCGGTCGAGGAGTGGCGGCGGGGTCTTCGGCGGAACCGCGCGGGTGGCCGTGTCTTTCATCGGGCTTCCTCCCGGGCGGCCCGATCTGACGCCGACCGTCCCGTGCCCGCAGGATACCAAAAAATCGAAGCGCGGGCAGCCGCGGCCGCGGCACCCACGAAAAAACCCGGCGGCTCGGGCGGAGCCGCCGGGTTCGCGAGACGCCGGAAGGGCGCGTCGGTGCGATCAGTAATAGAACCGGCGCGGGCCGTAGAAGCGGCGCGGACCGTAGAAGCGGCGGCCGTAATAGGGGCGGGGGCCGTAGAAGCGGCGGCCGTAATAGGGGCGGGGGCCATAGAAGCGGCGGCCGTAATAGGGGCGGCGGTAGAAGTACTGCGTCTTCTCCGCGATCGCGGGCGCCGCCTCGCTCGGCAGGGCGAGTGCCGGGCCCATGGGCGCGGCGGAGGCTCCCTGAGGTGCCGCGGCGGCGAAGCCGAGGGCCAGCAGGGCGGCCAGGACGAATTTCCTCAGCACGTTCACAACTCCTTGGTGTGTCGGCGGATGGTCAGGCGAGCCGGTTCGAGCCCGGGTCAGCGGCCCGGGAGCCCGGACGCTTCCAACGCACGAACTGCCCGAACCGTTTCGCACGGAACGTCGCGCCGCGCGCGGGTCCGATCCGGTCAGGGTTTCGGGGCGATGAATCGAAGGGTCAGGCGATCTTCGTCGTCATGTCGACGGTCGAGGCGGCGCCGCTCGTCTTCACGAGGGCGATCCCGTGCTCGCAATCCTCGCGGCGGCCGTAGCCTTCCGCCGAGTCCGCGATCACGTTGCCGTTCTGCACCCGCAGGCGCCAGCGCCAGAGGCCCTGCGCGTCCCGGTAGAGTTCGAAGCGCATCCGCTCCTCCCGCATCGATCCGCGGGGGGAGATGGGGCGCCTGACAGGCTCGGCAATACGCCGCGCCCGTTCGGATCGGCCTCACACCCGGATCGGGCAGGCCCGATCCGGATAAGTAGGCGTCGGCGTCACCGCCTCAGGAGCGGGGCGAGCGCTCCAGCCAGCCGATGGCGCGGCCCTCGCCGCCGCCCGTATTGCGGGGCCGGTTGCCGGGACGCTGAGGACGGCCCTCGGGGCCGCGCTCGGGCCGAGCCTGATGCTCGGGGCGGCCCTGGTTCGGCCGGTGCTCGCCGCGACGCTCGTTGCGCGCGTCCGGGTTGCGGCCCTCCTGCGGCCGGCCGCCGAAGGCGGGACGCCCGCCCGGGCGATGGTCGGCCCGCTGGGCTTGCGGGCGCTGGCCCTGGGGCCGCTGCTGCCCCTGCGGACGCTGGCCCTGACGCTGGCCCGGCCGGGTACCGCGCTGGTCGGGACGGCGCTCCTCGGAGGCGGCGATCTCGGCGGCCTCCTGGCGGGTCGGGGGCACGAAGCCCTCGGGGAAGCCCGCGACCGGCACCTTCTGACGGGTCAGGCGCTCGATGTCGCGCAGATACGCCTTCTCCTCGTCGTTGCAGAAGGAGATGGCGAGGCCGTCGGCGCCGGCCCGGGCCGTGCGGCCGATCCGGTGGACGTAGGATTCCGGCACGTTCGGCAGGTCGAAATTGACGACGTGGGTCACGCCCTCGACGTCGATGCCGCGCGCGGCGATGTCGGTCGCGACAAGCACCCGGCAGGAGCCGTCGCGGAAGGCGGCGAGCGCCCGCTCACGCTGGGGCTGGGATTTGTTGCCGTGGATCGCCGCTCCGGCGATGCCGGCCTTGTCGAGGCCGCGCACGACGCGGTCCGCCCCGTGCTTGGTGCGGGTGAAGACGAGCACCCGCTCGATCTTCGGGTCGCGCAGGATGTGGGCGAGCAGCGCCTGCTTGGCGCCGGTGTGGGCGAAGATGACCTGCTGCTCGACGCGCTCGGCCGTGGTGGCGACCGGCGTCACCGCGACCTGGACCGGGTCGGTCAGATACTGCTCGGCCAATCCGGCGATGTTCTTCGGCATGGTGGCCGAGAAGAACAGGCTCTGGCGCTTGCCCGGCAGCATCCGCACGATGCGCTTCAGGGCGTGGATGAAGCCGAGGTCGAGCATCTGGTCGGCCTCGTCGAGGACGAGGATCTCGACGCCCTCCAGCGTCAGGGAGCGGCGTTCGATCAGGTCGATCAGGCGGCCCGGGGTGGCGACGAGGATGTCGACGCCGGGCGCCAGCGCCCGCTCCTGGCGGCTGATGGTGACGCCGCCGAACACCACCGTGTTCGTGTAGGGCAGGTGGCGGCCGTAATCGGAGAAGGATTCGGCGATCTGGTTGGCGAGCTCGCGGGTCGGGGAGAGCACCAGAACCCGGCAGCCGCGGCGCGGGGCGCGGCGATCCGAGAGGGAGAGGCGGTGCAGGATCGGCAGCGCGAAGGCTGCGGTCTTGCCGGTGCCGGTCTGGGCGATGCCGCAGAGGTCGCGGCCCTGCATGGCAGGGGGGATCGCCTGCGCCTGGATCGGCGTGGGGGATTGGTAGCCGGCCTCGTCGAGGGCCCGCAGCACGGGCTGGGCGAGGCCGAAATCGGTGAACTGGGTCAAGGGGAAACTTTCAGGGCAGCGGATCCCGGGCCGTGCGCGCTCGCGCCGGCCCCGGCTGCCGTCAGCGGCAGGTTCGATCCGTTGGCAGGAGGCCGCCCGCGTGATGGGGCAGCCCGGGTGCATGCACGTATGAAGAGAGGGGCCGGACCGTGCGCCCGCGTCGCCGCGGCCGCCCCATCCGTCACGCAGCCCTCTCAAGCGGATCCGATACGGCCGCTGACGCTGCATCTGCGATATGGCTGTGTGCGGGTGCGAAGTCAATTGCCTGCCGGCCGGCGCCTCGCTCGGGGCCAAGGCACGACCTCTGCAGACGCGGCCCTCCCATGCAGCGCGCGCCGGCCCTCCGCACCAGCCTGAGACAGACGCGCCCCGGCCCGGGGCACGGGGCCTCGCGGGGCCGCCCCGGCATGCTACAGAGGCCGGCGCCGCCGTCGGCTCGGCAACCGGATCCGCAACAGGATCCGACCGGGCCCGTCGGCGGCCCCAATCAGCCCGCCGCGGCGGAGGGATCCGATCCCGGTTCGAGGATGATCGCGCGCCACACCTTCATCTACGTCGGCGCGCGCGCCGCGGCGGCCGCCCTCAACATGGGCGCGGTGGCGGTCTTCACCCGACTCGCGCCGGTGGAGACCTACGGCAGCTACCTGTTCGTGCTGTCCTGGGCGCTCGTCCTCTACGGCGCGACCTGCCAATGGCCGAAATTCGCGTTCTTCGCCCGCTACGACGAGGCCCGCGCCCCGGCCCAGGTCGGCACCGTGGGGCGGCTCCTCGCCGCCATGCTGGCGCTCGCGGCGCTGGCGGCCGCGCTCTGCGTGGTCATGGGCCTCGCGAGTCCCGCCGTCGCGGCGGCGACCGTCGCGGCGGTCGTCGGCATGACCCTGTTCGAGGCCTCGACCGAGATCGCCCGCACCCGGCTCGCGGCGGGCTCCGTCGCCCTGGCGATCCTCGCCCGCGCCGTCCTCGTGCTCGCCCTCGGCAGTCTCGCGCTCGTGCGGACGGGCGATCCGCTCGCCCTCGTCCTCGCCGTGGCGCTCGCCAACGGGCTCGCGGCGCTCCCCGCTCTTCGGGCGGTCGCGCCGCTCCTGCGGGGCCGGGCCAGCGCCGTCGAGGCGCGTCGCCTCATCGCCTACGGCTGGCCTCTCGTCCTGTCCTTCGGGCTCGCGGCGCTGGCCCAGACCATCGACCGGATCATCGTCGGCCGCAGCGTCGGCCCGGAAGAACTCGGCGCCTACGGCGCCATCGCCGACTTCCTGCGCCAGGGCTTCGTCGTGTTCGGCGAGAGCATCGCCCTGGCGCTCGTCTCGATCGCCAAGCGCGAGGTGCGGGCCGGGGCGCTCGGCGCGGCCGAGGCGGTGCTCGCGGACGCCGCCCGCGCCATGGCGCTGGTCGGCGCCTTCGGGGCGGTGTTCGTCCTCGCCTTCGACGACGTCCTCGTCGCCGTGCTGCTCGGACCCGGCTACCGGGCGCAGGCCCTGGCGCTCGCGCCGATCCTGCTCGCGGCGAGCATCCTCCTGATGGTCCGCTCCTACTATTTCGGGCAGGTCATCTACTTCACCCGCACGAGCCACCTCGACGCCGTCGCCTCGGCCGCGCTCCTCGTTACTGTCGGCGGCCTCTCGGCGCTGCTGATCCCGCGCATGGGCGCGATGGGCGCGGCGATCGCCTTCGCGGCCGGACAGGCGGTCGCCTGCCTCGTCTTCGTGGCCGGCGGGCGCCGTGGCACCGAATCCTTCCGCATGCCGGTGCCGGGCGGTGACATCGGCGGCATCCTCGCCCTCGCGCTCCTCTCCTGGGGGGCGATCCTCGGGATCGGCCTCCTGCCGGGCGGCCAGGGCGCCCCGGCGCGGCTCGCCGGCCTCGCGATCCTGATCGTGGGCTTCCTCGCCGCCGCGTGGCGCTTCAACGTCGTCGGCCTCGCCGACCTCCTCGCCCGCCGCCGGGCCCTCCGATGATCCGCGACGCCGCCCTGCCCGGCGGCCTCGTCGCCGCGCTCCGCCCGCTCGGGCCGGATGTCGGGTTCCGGCGCGCCTGGCAGGCCCTCGGGGAAAGGCCCTTCCTCGCGAACCCGTTCTACGAGGCGGGCTACGCGCACGCCGCCGCTCCGGCCTACGGCGCGGGCGTGCATCTCCTCCTCGTCGCGGACCGGGTTCCCGAGGCCCCGGGCGCCCGGCTCCTCGCGCTCTGGCCCTTCCGGCGGGTCCGCGCCCGCTGGGGCCTGCCCCTGCCGGTCCTGGCCGGCTGGATGCACGACCACGGCGTGCTCGGCGTGCCGCTCCTCGACGCGGACGAGCCCGCCCGGGCGCTCGCGGCGCTCCTCGCCGCCCCGCGCGCGCTCGCCTTCAGCCCCCGCCTGCTGATGCCCTACCTGCCGACGGAGGGGGCCTTCGCCGACCTCCTCGCCGCCGAGCGTGCGGCGAGCGGCGCCCGACAGGCGCGCGTCTGGGCGCATGCCCGCGCCCTGCTCGATCTCGACGGGCTCGGGTACGAGGCGCGGGGCGCCGCCCTCGCGCCCCTCTCCGCCCGCCGCCGCCGGAAGCTGCGCGCCGCCGCCGAGGCACTGGAGGCGGACGGCGAGGCACTGCGCCTCGACACCGCGGACGAGCCTGCCGCGCTCGCCGCCGCGCTCGAGGACTTCATCGCCCTCGAGGCCGCGGGCTGGAAGGGGCGGAGCGGCACCGCCATCGCCTGCCGGCCGCCGGAGGCCGCCTTCCTGCGCGCGATGACGGCCGCGCTCGGAGCGGAGGGGCGCCTGCGCATCGACCGGCTGCGGCGGGGCGAGCGCACGCTCGCCGCCGCGATCCTGCCCCGGACCGGCGCCGACCTGTGGTTCCTGAAGATCGCCCACGACGAGGGGCAGGCGCGCCACTCGCCGGGCGTCCAGCTCGTCCACCGGCTGAGCCGGGACTGGCTCGCCGACCCGGCGGTCCTGCGGGTCGATTCCTGCGCCGCGCCCGACACCGAGCTCGCCGAGATGTTCTGGGCCGGGCGCCGCCGCCTCGCCCACCACCTCCTCGAGGCGCCGGACGGCGACCCGCTCTTTCCGCTGGCCGCCGCCCTGGAGCGGACCCGCGCCCGCATCGCGGAGGCGCGCGTCAGGATGCGCGCCGCCCGGCACGCCGGCAGGGATTGAGCGGCAGCCGGCTCGAACGCCTCCGCGGGGCCTTCCCCTCTCTCCAGCGCTTGCCCTCTGGCCAGCGTGAGACGCATCACGGAAGGCGCCGGCGGCCCGTGCGAGCCTCGCGGACATGTTGGATGAGAGGAGACCGTCATGGTCCTCACGGTGTTCGATCCCCGCGCCGGCACGCAGATCAGGATCTGGGTCCCCGCCATCCCCGCGACGCCGCAGCCGGTTCCGGCGGCCGTCATTCGCCATCCCCGCTTCGCGCGCGGGGCCGCCCGCCTCCCTTGACCGAAGGATCGCGGCCCCACACCTATCTCCTTGAGATGTCGCCTCTTCTCAGCGCCCGCCGCGGCGCGGGGAGAGAGCGTCCGGAGGCTCCGATGAAGCGCTCCAACGAGCGACGTGCCAAGTGCGCCATCCTGCGCGAGCTCGACCGGCTGCTGGCGAGCCGGTCGCCCGGCGCGCAGGCGCGGACCGGCTGAGCCGGCTGCCCTACCGCAGCAGCCAGAGGGCGAGGCCGATCGCGACGGCCGCGAACACGATGAACCCCGCGAAGGCCGGCAGAACCCAGGGGCGGCTGCCCTGCGGGTCGGCCGCCGCCCGCACGTGGGGCGCGGCGGATTCCTGCTGCCGGGCCGCCGCGATCCGATCCGGCCCGGCCGGACGGCCGGCGGCCTCGTCGTCGGTGCCGAGCTGCGACAATCCGGGATCGTAATGCTCGACCTTGTCGCCGGTGCGCCCGCTGTCGATGTCGGCCTTGAGCTGGGCCGTGGTCGGCCGGTCGGAGGCCGGCGTCGCCGGGGCCTTGAGGTCGGCGGGCGGGGGAGGGGTCTCGGATCGGAGCGCCATCGTCGTCGTTCCCAAGCTCGTCGGTCTCAAGCTCTCCCGGCTCGCGCCGGATCCTCGAACTCAACGCGCCCGCGGGCGGGACCGATCCGGCTCACTCCTCGGGACGGCGGAGTGCCGCCTCACCAGCCGAAGCGGGCGATCTGCGCGAGACGGGCCTCGGCCGCCGCCGCGTCCCGGCCGATCAGGGCGATGCGCTGCGAGAGGTCGTAGCAGGTCGGCGAGAAGCCGAAGCTGAGGAGCGGGATCGCGTCGCTGCGCGCCCGGTTCACCGAGGCGATCAGGCAGGCGATGACGGGCTCGGCCTCCGGCGTGCCGAGGCAGTCGGCTCGCGGGCTTCCGAAGAGCGCCCGGTTCGGCAGGGCGAGGGACACGACGGTGCCGCCCCGGCGGTCGGGCGCGGGCGGCACGGTGTAGCTGCGCACGAACAGGGCACAGAACAGGAGCACGGCTCCGACGAGGGCGATGGCGAGGCGCATGGGAGGACCGGGGCGGGACGCAGCGCGTGAGATAGGGCAGCCGAGGCTTCGCGGCAGCGGGCGCCCCGATCTGGCGAAACGGTGCCGGGAGGCCGGGCGCGCCTTCGGAGCGCTACGACAGGCACATCTTGAAGTAGAGCTGCCGCGTCCGCTCCATGGCCCTGTAATCCTCCGGCCGGCTCGGGCTGAGGAGTTCCGGCCCCTCCGGAACCCGCCCGAAGAAGGCATCGGCAAGATCGGCGACGAAGCCGCGCGGGCCGGTATACAGGCCTATCCGGTTCTTGACGTCGACGGAGCCGCAGACCACGGCGCCCTCGCCCTGGCGAAGGGCGGTGACCCTGGCATCCGGCTCCTTCAGGTGCCGGGCGACCATGTCGAGGATCGTGCGGGTATCCGCCGGCCCGATGACGGCACCGGAGCCGTCCTCCACGGTCTGGGCGCGGGCGCCGGGGAGCGCGGCAAGGAGTAGGATCGGAAGTATCGGCAAGGACAGGATCCGGAACGTCCTTCGAAAAATCTTATTACGATCGAAGATCAAGTCGATCTCTCCTTGCGCTTACCTGCATCGGACGACGATCGACCGATAACGCGGTCTGATCGCGCGGAACAGATCATTTTCGCAAGGGGGCGGCCGTCGATGCCTCTGAGGTGAGGGCGGCCCCGGCGAGACGGGACCGGTGCGGCTCGACGGGCGGGAGGCGGGGAGCGCCCTAATCCCCGCGCTCGAACCGGCTCTGGCGGAACACCTCGCGCCCTGCCCCGTCGATTACCCGCACCGCCTCTGCCGGCTCGCCGCCGCGCTGGGGCACTCGCGCCCGGGCGAACAGGCGCAACGCTCGCTCCCGCGCCCCCGCCATGTCGCTCGTGCGCACGGAGACGCGCGTCTGCACCTCCGCATCGTCGGAGCCGAGGATCTCGATGTGGAAGGTCTCGCGCTGGTTCACAGGGTCGCTCGGGGCTCTCGACGGGTCTCGCGACCCGGGAGATAGGGTCTGGCCGACGTCGGCGCAGCCCGGCCCGGGCGGCCGAGAGGGCCTTCCTTTCCGCACATTTACACGCAAGAGTTGCGTAATCCCGTCGCACGGGACGATCTCCAGGCTATCCGGAGGATGCGCGTTCCGATGAGTGCCACCGCTTCCTCGCGTCCCACCGCCGGTCCCGCGGCCCGCGCCAGGCCCGCTCTCGCTGCCGTCCTGCGGGCCCCGCTCTGGCTCGCCGAGCTCGCCACCGGCGCCAAGTCCTTCGTCGACAATCCCATCCTCGGCTCGGAGCGCCTCAACCGCCTCGGCCTCCACACGGCGCGGGTGCGCCTCGCTCACGCCATGGCGGACCGGCGGCGCCGCAAGCTCGCGCATCTCGCCTCGGCGGAGGACCGGGACGCCTTCGCCCGCGACGGGTTCATCGCCCGGCGCGACTTCATGCCCGCCGATCTCTACGCCGCCGTCTGCGCGGAGGTCGGCAGCATCGCGGTGGAGGCGCGCGAGCAGCTCCAGGGCGACACGGTCACCCGCCGCATCCCTCTCGATCCCGAGACGCTGAAGCGGATGCCGGCGATGGCCCGCCTCCTGGAGCTTCCCGAGTGGCGGGGCCTCCTGCGCTACGTGTCGAGCTTCGATTGCGAGCCGGTCATCACCGTGCAGGCGATCCTCTCGCACGTCGCCGAGGGGCCGCCCGACCCGCAGACGAACTTCCACATCGACACCTTCCATCCGACCATGAAGGCGTGGCTCTTCCTGACCGATGTGGCGGAGGACGAGGGGCCCTTCACCTACGTGCCGGGCTCGCACCGGCCGACCAAGCGCCGCCTCGCCTGGGAGCGGCGCCTCGCCCGAGGCGCCGCCCGCAATCCCGACCGGCTGACCGGGCGCGGCTCCTTCCGGGCGACCCGGGCGCAGCTGAAGCGCCTCGGCTACGGCGAGCCCGTCGCCTTCGCGGTGCCGGGCAACACCCTCGTCGTCGGCGATACGGTGGGCTTCCACGCCCGCGGGCCGTCGCTGCGCCCCTCGGTGCGGATCGAGGTCTGGGCCTACGACCGGCACAACCCCTTCCTGCCGACCCCCGGCCTCGACCTGTGGTCGGCCCTCCGCCTCGCCCGCTGGCGCACGCGCCTCGCGTGGTGGGCCCTCGACCGGGGCGAGCGCCTCGGCCTTGCCCGCAACGTCTGGCGCCCGGTCGGCGCCGTGACGGCCGACGCGCCGCCGAAGCTCGGCTGACGGGCCGGACCTCCCGCCGCCCCGGCGCGTTGAGTCCCGACAAGAGGGAGGCGCGCGTGGATCCAGGCATTCGGGACGAGGTCGAGCGGCTGCGGGTGCTCGTCGGCGCCTTCGAGCTCGCCCTCGGCCACCTGTTCGAGGCGAGCCCCGGCGGGGGCGAGGCTCGCTCCCGGCTCGCGGCGGATCTGCGCGAACTCCTCGACCGCACCAACGAGCGCCAAGCGGGCTCGCCTGCGGCCCAGACCTACGAGGCGCTGCTGCGCCGTCTCGGCGCCACGGCGCCGGACGATCCCTCCGGCCTCGGCGTCGTGCCGACCCCGGAGCAGGGTCTGCCCCCGGTGGGGCCGGGCGCCTGACGAGGCCCCGACAGGCCTGACGCGCTCACGGCTCCGGCGATCGGCGGGCGCGGCGTCCCAGCTCGCTCTCGAATTCCGACAGGAGCCCGAAGCGGCTGAGCTTGTGGTGATAGGCGAACGACCACCGCTCGTCGGTCCGCCGCGCCTCCCGCCCGCGCAACCCGTCGATGAACGTGTTGAAGCGTTCCCGCTCGGCAGCCACGAGCCGCAACGTCGTGGCGCGCACGAAGTCCGGGGGCAGGGCGCGCGCCTTCATCGCGGCGACCCCGTCCTGGACGGATCGGGGATCATCGTCGACCACCAGGGTGGTGTCCGGGTGGAAGAAGGCATCCCGCCCGCCGGTGCTGCGGGTCGACACGACCGGCAGACCCGCCAGCAGGTACTCGATGCTCGCGTACATGGCGCCTTCGACCTTCGACAGGCACAGGCCGACATGGGCCGACGCCATCGCCTCGTTCACCTGCACATGGTTCATCGGCAAGACGTTGTCCGGCGTGACCTCGTTGAGGATGACGTGACGCTGCGGCAGCGAGCGGACGAACCGGCCGAGTTGGGCCCGTCTGAGTTGCGGGGACCAGCGGCCGAACATCTTCGTCACATAGGCGCAGCTCGGGACGAGGCGCGCCAGCTCGTGCCGCTTCATGGGAGCGAGCTGGGCATTGTAGATCGCGTCATAGGATCGTTCGTGGCCGGGAAGCGGATGGTACATGCTCTCGTCGACGAACATGTTCTGAGGAGCCAAGTGCACGTCGACACCGAGCCGATGCAGGAGCCGCTCCTCCGCCGGCGTGTTGGCCATGACGATCAGGCGGGAGCGGGGATGGGCTTGCCGGAAGCGGCGGTGCTGGAACGCCAGGGAGAGGGCGAAGGTCGGCCGCTCAAGGCTCATCGTGATCGGCGTCAGGAAGACGAAGGGCTCATCCGGATAGCGGCTCGCGAAGTGATGCGCGGCTCCGAAGGGCCACGGCTGCGGCTGGCAGCAGAAGATCGGCGGATCGAGATCGAGGACATGCCCCATGATCGGCGTGGTGGGTGAGAAGGTCCGGGGGCTGCGCGCGAACAGGCCGCGCAGGCCGCTTGCCTGGCTCAGGATGGGAATGCTGAAGAGAAACGGATACTGAAGCGTTCGGAAATTCAACATGCGCTCCCCCCTGGCGCGCCTGTCTGCGGCGCCTCATTCTTATCGTGCGGTCTGATTTTCGGCTTTTCGATCGGTTCGGAAGCGGCCGGGTCTGGGGCGCTCGGAGGCGGGGCGGGGCTCTGGGAGCATGGCACGGAGGGTGCCGGTCAGGCGTGCCTCGCCGATGGCGCCCGAGCTCGGCCCGTCCGACGCGGCAGACCCCCTGCTGACCGCGCAGTCACGCTGCCCGTGCGGGTCAATGGAAAAGGCTGCTTCGGCACGTATTCGGCCCGGAAAGATTTTCGATTTCGGAGCCTTGCCACATCCGATTCGTTCCGAACACTGATTTCGATGACGGGATCTCAGCACCCTTCCCGGTGTTGCCGGCAAACAACGCAAAAGGGCGCTGAAGAAATTCCGGCCTGCTCGCTGATGAACGGGATCGATTCTGATCTACGGCCAGCATCCACCGGGGCATCCGGTCCGGTATCCCGCCGGGGCTGCAGGCGAGATACCGGGCGCCGGGCCTCGCCGGCTCGGGCATGCTCGAGCGGAGTGTTTCCGGCTCGCGTGAGGACGACGCGCTGCCTCAAGAATGTGAAGCCTTTCCCATGATCCGCAGATCATGGAGAACGATCCAGGATCCGCCCGATGCACGCCACCAAGATCCTCGCGGCGATTGCCGTCTGCGCGCTCCTGTTCTGGCTCGGCCTGCGGCTCGCGCGGCGGGCCATCGACGCCGGCATCGCGCGGGGGCGCGAGGCCGAGCGCGAGCGGGTCGGGGAGGGCGGTGAGATCTGCGGCCCGTGCGGCGCGGGGGAGCCGTCCGCGAACCCCTACCCGGGTCCCGGACCCTCCAATCCCGTGCCGTAGGCATCCGCCATGCCGGCGATTGCGGCGAGCTTGTCCGCGAAGGCCGACCAATCGTCCCGATCGGCGATCGGTGCCCAGATCGCCTCGACCTCGTCGATGAGCAGGGTGCAGGGTGCTTGGCCCGCGAAATACGGATGGGCGAGGCGGCCCGGCGAGGCGGCCTCGAGGGCTTCCAGGGCGGCGCGCACGGGCGCGAAGCTCTCGGCCCGGTAGAGGGCCGCGACCGGGCTCGCTTGCGCGCGATCCTCGCTCGCCCGTCCGCCGTACCAGTCGAAGAAGACGCGCTCGAACGGCGCCCCGCTCTCGGCGAGGAAGCGCCAGAAGGCGCCGACGAAGCGGTGGGTCGGCTCCTCGGGCGCCGGGGCGAGGCCGAAGCGGGCGAAGAGCGCCGTCGCGAAGGCATCCTGCAGGTGCGGCCCGAAGCCTTTCAGGACGGCCTCCAGCCGCGGCTGCTCGGCGAGCGGCAGCAGGCAGTCGGCGAGCCGGCTCAGGTTCCAGAACAGGGCCTCGGGCTGGCGCCCGAAGCTGTAGAGGCCGTTCGTGTCGAAATAGGCCGCCGTGAAGTCGGGGTCGAAATGCGGCAGGAAGCGCCAGGGGCCGTAATCGAAGCTCTCGCCGGTGACGTTGATGTTGTCGGTGTTGAGCACGCCGTGCACGAACCCCGCCGCCATCCATTGCGCGCCCATGCAGGCGACGCGCCGGCTCACCGCCTCGAGGAAGGCGACGGCCCGGTCGGGAAGGGCATCCTTCCAGATCTCCGGCATGTAGGTGGTGATCGTGTGGTCGAGGAGGCGGGCGAGGGTGTCGGGCTCGCCGAGTGCCAGGAAGCGCTGGAAGCTGCCGATCCGGATATGGGAGTGGCTCAGCCGCACGAGCACGCTCGATCGCGTGGGGGAGGGCTCGTCGCCCCGTTCCAGCGCCTCGCCGGTCTCGATCAGGCTGAAGGATTTCGAGGTCTCGACGCCGAGAGCCTCCAGCATTGCGGTGGCGAGCACCTCGCGCACGCCGCCCTTCAGGGTCAGGCGCCCGTCCGCCCCCCGCGACCACGGGGTCTGGCCGCTGCCCTTGGTGCCGAGATCGAGGAGGCGCCCGTCCACCAGGTCGTGGAGCTGCGCGAACAGGAAGCCGCGCCCGTCCCCGAGGTCCGGGTTGTAGGACCGGAACTGGTGGCCGTGGTAGCGCAGGGCCAGGGGCTCGGGGAAGCTGCCGGGCAGGGGTTCGAAGCGGCCGAAATGCCGGGTCCAGTCCGCGTCCGTGAGGGAGCCGAGGCCGACCCGTTCCGCCCAGGGCCGGTTGCGGTAGCGCAGGATCGCCTGCGGGAAGCGGGCGGGCTCGACGACGTCGTAGAAGGCGGGTCCCAGCTCCGCGTGGCGGCGGGAGGGGCGGGGCGCGGTCTCGGGCAATGCGGCTCTCGGATCGTCGGGCGCGCGCGGGCGCATGCTCCCTCAATGCCGGCCGGGCGCCCTCCGTTTCACGGGCGGCCTCAACCGCCGATCTGGCTGATCAGGGTGACCGCCCCGAACACGAGGACGGAGAAGACGGCGACGGCGAGAAGGATCAGCGCCGCGCGCGACTCGCGAAGTTCCGGCGACATCCCGCGCTCCCCGGTGGTTGGCGCCCGCGCTCGGCCCGGGCGGACAGGATCTCCGATTGTCTCACCCGCGCCGTGGCCTGTCGAGGCGGCTGACGATCACTGCCGCGGCGAGGTTGAGGGCGAGCGCCACGAAGCCGACGTTGATGTCCTGCACCGGCCCCGGCAGGAAGGGGAACAGGCCGGCCAGCGTCAGGCCGCCGAGGCTCGTCGCCGCCACCGCGGCGACCCCGACGAGGATGCCGGCGAGCGCCCCTCGCGCGGTGAGGGGGTTGTCCCGCATCAGGCTCGCGACCAGCGCGGGCAGGAGCTGCGTCACGAAATTGTAGCCCATCAGCAGGAGCTGCACGATCGTCTCGCCGCCATGCAGCGTCACGCCCACGCTGACGAGGGCGATGAGCGGCACCGAGAGCTTGGCGAGCCGCGCGGTTCCGGCCTCGGAGAGGCCGGGGCGCAGGGGCCGGACGAGGTTGTTGGCGACGAGCGTGCCCCCCGACATCAGGATCATCGAGCCCGGCACGAGCGCGGTGAGCACCCCGGTGGCGCCGATCACGCCGACGAACCAGGGCGGGAAGCTCTGCAGCGCCAGCTTGAACAGGGCGAGGTCGACGTCGGCGCCCGCAAGCCCCGGCACCTGCAGCACGGCCGCGAAGCCCACCATCAGCACGAACAGCAGGATGAGCTGGTAGACCGGCAGCAGCACGGCGTTGCGCCGGAAGGAGCGGGGATCGCCCGCCGTGTAGATCGAGACGAAGACGTGCGGCCACATGTAGCCGCCGAGCGCCGTGAGCAGGGTGGTCGAGGCGAACCAGGTCGGCGACTGCCCGCGCTCGGGCAGGGCGAGGAAGCCGGGCTTGGCCGCCTCGATCGCCTCGAACATCGCACCGTAGCCGCCGTAATAGTGCAGCGGCAGGTAGATGCCGAGGAAGGCGACCACGAACAGGATCATCAGGTCCTTGATGACCGCGGTCCAGGCCGAGCCGTGGACGCCGGAGACCGTGACGTAGACCGTCACCGCCGCCGCCCCGATCAGGATCGCCAGCGTCGGCGAGACCGCCCCGTAGGAGGCGGTCGAGACGATGATGCCGAGCCCTTTCAGCTGCAGGACGAGGTAGGGGACGAGGGCGACGATCCCGACGAGGGCCACCACGAGGCCGAGGCCGCGGCTCTGATACTTCGCGGCGAAGAAATCGGGCTGCGAGAACAGCCGGTGCTCCTTGGCGTAGCGCCAGATCGGCGGCAGCAGCCAGTAGGAGACGACGTAGAGGAGCGTCAGGTAGCAGAGAATGTAGTAGGCCGGCCCCCCCTTCCCGTAGGCCCAGCCCGAGCCGCCGAGGAAGGTGAAGGTGGTGTAGATCTCGCCCGCCATCAGCAGGAAGACGAGCATCGTGCCGAAGCCGCGCCCGCCCACGGTCCATTGCTCCAGGCTCATCTCGCGGCCCGAGCGGGCCCGGATGCCGAGCGCCAGAACGCCCGCGAAGGCGCAGGCGATGATGAGGAGGGCGACGCTCATTCGCCGGCTCCCTCGCCCGTCCCGTCCGCGCGGTTCTCAGGATCGCAGAGGTAGATCAGGCCCATGATGACCGAGGTCATCAGCACGCAGAAGACGAGCCAGGCCAGCAGCAGGGGCAGGCCGAGAACGAGGGGCGTGACGCGGTTGAGGAAGAAGGGCCCGCCGAGCATGCCGAGGAAGGGCAGGAGTGCCAGCCATCTGACCCATCTCATCCGCGAACGTCTCCGAGCTTGCCTGCCGGCTTCCGGCCGGCCGGCGCGAGCATGGCCGCGGGAAGGACCGCCGTAAACCGGCTGCGTCTGCGGCATCGGACGTTCAGCGGGCAGGGGCAGGCCGCGGGCCGGCTTCGGCCGGGCGGGAAGGCGCGAACGAAGAGGCCGCGGTCCCGGGGGACCGCGGCCGGCACTTTGGGCGAGGGGCGGGCTCAGACGAGCTGCCAGCCCTCCTCGATCTGCAGGGCGAGGCAGCGCTGGGCCTCCGGGCTCAGGGTGATGCCCACCGCGACCGAGGCGCGCGAGGCGCCCGCCGCCAGGGACCCCGTCCAATAGTCGAGGCCCTCGTCCTCCGCGTGGCGGCCGAGCGCGTTCTTGTAGAGGCGCTCGACGTAATCCGAGTCGGAGAGGTTCGCGTACTTGCCCGTGTACTCCGCGGAGTCGAGGAAGCACTGCGCCGCATCCGTGTCGGATAGGCCGCCCTTCATCATCCCCGTCCAGGCCTCAAGCCCCCCTGCGTCCGGCGCCCGGTCGAGGAGACCGTAGTAGAGCCGCGCCGCGTCGCCCGCGTCCCGGTCCGCCGTGAACACGCCGTGGGCGTAGGCCGGCTGCAGGTCGGCGAGGTTCTCCTCCGAGAAGGCGAAGCCGAGGACCGCCTCGGCCCGCGACATCCCGTTCCCGAGAGCCTGCAGCCAACTCGTGACGCCGCTCTCCTCGCCCTCCCGGCCCAGCGCCGTGCGGTAGAGATCCTCCACGAAGCCGCGGTCGTCGCCCTCCCCGAAATGCCCCCGGCCCTCCTCGGACCGGAGCAGGGCGTCGGCGAGGTCGCGGAGCGAGAGGCCGGAGCCGCGGGCCTCGGTCCAGTATTGCTGTCCGCTCGCGTCGCAGGCCCGGTCGAACACGGCGTCGTAGAGGGCGTAGACCTCGCCCGCGGCGCTGTGCGGATCGTGGGTCACGCTGCCGAAATGCTCGCGGTGGTGGATCAGGGTCGGGTGCTCGTCCTCCCGCCCCTCCGACTCGTGTTCATGCTCGTGCTCGTGCTCGTGCTCGTGTTCATGCTCATGCTCGGTCTCGCCGCGGACGATCGGCCGGCCGGCGCTGGAGTAGGTGACGCTGTGGCCGCCACCCGACACCGTGACGGTGCCGTTCCCGTTCTCCTCGATCTCGCAGGCGTCCGGCGCGAGGCCCGGCGCCAGCTCGATCACGTCCTGCGGGCGCAGGGTGCCGATGAGGGTGTCGTCGCCGCCGTTCGAGCGGAAGACGATCCGGTGCGATGAGGTGAGGCCGGAGATGTCGACCACGTCGTCGTCGGTGCTGCCCTCCAGGGTGATCGTGCTCGCGAGCAGGCTGGTGCCGGCGAATGTGCCGATCGGGATGAAGGTGTCGCCGCCGCCGAAACCGTTGATGACGATCTCCTCGATGTTGTCGAGTTCGGCGATGATCGCGGCGTTGTCCGTGCCGTTGCGGGTGATCACGATCTCCGTGTTGGCGTTGAGGCCGGTGATCCCGGCGGCCAGGGCCGCCGGCCGCGCGTAGATGCGGAAGGTCTCGGCCGAGGCGTCGCCGGCGATGTGGACGGTGTCGGTGCCGGCGCCGTTCTGGGCGGTCGTGTCGCCGTTCAGGACATCGCGGCCGTCGCCGACCCGCCAGAGGAGGAGGTCGCTGCCCGCGTTACCGTTGACCGTGTCGTTGCCGGTCCCGCCCACGAGGACGTCGTTGCCGGCGTTCCCGTTGAGGGTGTCGGCCCCGCCGTGACCGAGGATGATGTCGGCCCCCGCCCCGCCGCCGGGCGTGACGCCGGTATCGCCGCCGTTGACGAGCGCGTAGGTGACCCCGGCGAAGCGCAACTGCTCGATCGTGGAGAGCGTGTCGAGGCCCTCCGCTCCCGTCAGGTCCCTGACCGTGAGCTGCCCCGGAGCGCCGAGCCCGAAGCTGAAATTGCGCGCGCTGCCGCCATAGACCGCCACGTCGGTGCCGGCCCCGCCGTCGAGACGGTCGTCGCCCGCACCGCCGTTGAGGGTGTCGTTGCCTGCCCGTCCGTTCAGGAGGTCGTTGCCGCCGAAACCGTTCAGCGTGTCGTTGCTGAACAGGGCGGCATTCGCTCCATTGGCGACGTCATCACCGGCCGTTCCGTTGAACGTGGTGAGCACGAGGGGCAGTCCGGTCCAATCGTCGCCGACCACACCCGTGGGTGCCGAGAACAGCGTCTCCGAGTGGCCGTCGCCGTCCGTGAAGGTGACGCCGACGCGCAGGATGTTGCCGACCTGGCTGCCGAAGCCGAGGACGCCCTCGTTCGGCGTGAAGGTGGAGCCGGCCGCGCCCGCGCCGGTGATGGCGATCCAGGTGGCGCCGCCGTCGGCGGAGCGCTCCCAGCGATAGGAGAAGGCGCCGAGGCCGTTCTCGTCCTGGATCCCCGCCGTGCTGACGCTCAGCGGCTGCCCCTCGGTCGGCGAGACAAGGCCGTTCGTCGGGGTCGGGTCGATGATCACGGGAGCGCCGGTGGCCGGGAAGTTGACGAGTTCCCGCAGGCTGAACTCTCCGTCGGCGAAGCGCAGCCGCTCGATGTTCCAGAGCTTGTCGATGCCGTCCGAGACGAGGCCCACCGTCACGGTGTCGTGCGTGACCCGGATCGAGCCGTCGGCGTTGCGGCCGAAGCTGTAATTGGCCACGACGTCGCCGTAGACCGCGATGTCGGTGTCGCCGACTCCGTCGTCCCTGACCACCTCGCGCACGATCGAGAGCTGGCCCGGGTTGAGGGTGCGGCTCAGCATCAGCGCGTCGAGGGTGGTGCCGCCGAACTGCGCGACCGCGCCGGCCCGGACGACGCCCTGCACGACGTCGCTCTCCAGGTAGACCTTCCTGGCCATGCCGTCGGCGGTGTAGCGCGTCCCGTCCTTCTCGATGAGGATGCGGACGTTGAGCCAGCGGTCGCCGTCGATGACGTCGTTGCCGCCGCGGCCCTCGATCGTGTCGCTGCCGCCGCCGCCGAGCAGGATGTTGCCGTCGTCGAAGGCGATCTGCGCCTCGCGATCGCCCGCCGCCGGCGCGCTCACCCAGTCGCCGAGGACGCCGCGCAGGCCCGCGATCCGGTCGACGCCCGCCTGGGTCAGCTCGTGCTTGACCATGGTGTTCTCGGCCGCCGCGAGGTTCGGGTTCTCCCCGACCTCCGGCTCGGCGGCCGGGTCCGGATCGCCGCGGTTGTCGCCCTTCAGGAGATCGTTCTGGTCCCACCCCGAGAGCGCCTCCACGGTGTCGAAGCGGTCGCGCAGGATGTCCTGCTGGTCGGTGGTGAAGATCGGCCGCATCAGGTCGTCGTCGGCGCCCTGATTGTGGAACTTGTGGATCGCCCAGTCGAAGCCCCACATGCCCTCGTTGCGCATGACGGACTCGCCCTGGACCATGATGTCGTCGCCGGACTCGGCGTCGAAATCGTGCTCGTTCTCGCCCGCGAACATCACGTCGTGGCCGATGATGCTGGAGTTGAAGAACAGCTCCGAGTTGTCGCCGGCCGTGGTGTCGAAGCCGTTGCCCGCCTCGAGCCAGTCGTCGCCCTCGTTGCCGAGCAGGAAGTCCCCGCCCTCGCCGCCGAGGATGAAGTCGTTGCCGGTGCCGCCGAAGGCCTCCTTGCCGTCCGGGCCGGTGATGATGAAGTCCTGGCCCTGGTTGCCGAAGACGAGGGCCAGACCCGAGCCGGCGTGGATGACGTCGTTGCCCTCCTCGCCGTGGAACATGTCCACTTCGCCGATGTCGGTGCCGCTGTTGGTGATGATGTCGTCACCCTCGCCGCCGTGGATCTTGTCGACGCCGTAGCCCGCCTCGATCCGGTCGTTGCCCTTGCCGCCCCAGACCGAGTCGTCGCCGCCGCCGGCGATGATCGTGTCGTTGCCGTCCGTGCCCTGGATCAGGACGTGGTCGTTCGTGTTGACGCGGATGTAGCTCGCGACGGCGGTCGGGTTGTCGACCGGGTTGATCAGGTTGCCCGCCGCGTCGCGGCGCTCGACCATCGGCGAGAGCGCCTGGAGGAAGGGATCGTCCTGCTGCGGGTCGGCGTAGCCGAACCGGTTCTGCTTGGCGTGATCCATGTAGAGCGTGTGGTCCGGCGTCGAGAAGATGTCGCCGGGCAGCGCGTAGCCGGTCTCGCCGAGATCGGTGTTGTTGAGCACGATCTTGGCGAAGGAGTTGTTCTCCAGCTCGTTGAGGAAGTTCAGGCCCTGGACGCGGGACAGATAGTAGAACCGGTCCGCGTTCTGGAGGTTCTCGAGCTGCAGCTCGAAGATGAACGAGAAGGTCGAGCCCAGCATGCCGCCGAAGGCCATCTTCTTCTCGGCCATGCCGCCGACCCAGAGGTCGACGTCGTTGAGGCCGCCGAGCTTGCCGCCGGCATACTCACCACGCGCGTTGAGGAAGGCGGCACGATCGGCATCGAACGCCACTTTCGCAGGGCCTGTCAGCGTCTCGTCGCCGAAGACGAGCTTCATGGCCGCGTCGCGCTTCTCCTCGGCCGTCTTCTCGCGGGTGTCGTTCGGGTCCGCGGTCGCCGTGTTCGCCACCCGGCCGGTGATCGAGCCGTGCGTGCCGTAGGCCGCGATGAAGTTCACGATCGAGGCCGGGTTCTTGAGATTCAGCGCGAAGTCGGTCCAGCTCGTGTAGGGGTCGAGCTGGCTGTCGCCGTTTGCGGCGTCCCGGAATTGCGCGCGGGCGATGTTGAGCGGCGGGATGCCGGTGTCGCGGCCGCGGGCGAGGTTGAGGGCGGCGAGGTCCAGGGGGATGCCGACGAGCTGGTTGCGCAGCACGTGGGTGACGAACTCGTCGATCTCGTTGCCGATCTGGCTCGTCATGCCGCGCACGATGGCGCCGGCCGCGACCTCGTGGTCGATCGTGTCCGAGCCGAACGCCAACGGGTTCAGGAAGGCGTCGAACAGCTTCATCGGATCCTTGACGCCGTTGACGTCGATCTGATCGACGGTCTCGCGCAGCATCGAGTGGCCGAACCGGTACACGACGTGGGCGAACTCGGCGAAGATCGCCGGGTTGATGTCGATCGACGGGTTGAACACGAAGGCGTCGACGTCGGGCTGGACCTTGCGGGCGAACTCCTCGAACACGAGGTGCTGGTACTGCATCTCGGTGGTGAAGCGCGCCGCCTGGAACAGGCGCTCGCCGTCCCATTGCAGGGCGTCGATGGCGCCCTGGGAGGTCGGGAAGGCGCTCCCCGTCGGCAGGTCGACCCGCAGCCACTCGTTGAGGAAGGCGAGGTCGCCCGAGGCGAGCGCCAGCGTCTTGACCTGCTCGACCATGTGGTTGTGTTCCGAGTGGAACACGTGGTGGACGGCCGAGAGGCCGATATTCTCGTTCCCGCGCCCGTCGCCCGTGATGTAGTGGGCGTCGAGGAGCTCGTCGTCGTAGGAGGTCTGGTTGCCGCGGGTGTCGAAGCCGCCCGCGTAGCCGACCGCGCTGTCGGCGTCCTTCTGGAGCACACCGGCCAGCGAGAGCACCGGCACGGCGGCGTGCGCGATGTCGTCGAGGAAGGCGTGGCCGGTCCGGACCGAGCCTGCGGTCGAGATCGGGGTGGTGAGGTTGCCCTCCTCGAAGGCGTCGTCGCCGCCGCCGAACTTCCCGTCGGAGCCGAGGCTGCGCACGATCTGCGGCAGGCCGTTGGCGCCGCGCACGAACTCGCCGTAGGCGTCCATCTTGAAGAGCGGGATGTTCCCGATGTCGGCGTCGGTGAGCTCGATGCCGAGCATGGTGCGAGCCTGCTCCTTCACGTCCGCCCAGGTGGCGAGGCCGCGTTCGCCCTGCAGCAGCTTGCCGGTGGCCAGCGGCTTGCCGTCGACCATGGCGTACTCGCGCAGGAAGAGCTGGTGCGAGGCGCTCGACGTGTAGGTCTGGTTCTGGTCGACCCAGGGCGTCGTCAGGTTCTCGGCCCCCTCCGGCGCGCGGGTGAGGACCATGAAGTTCGTGGGCGAGCCGGGCTTGTAGAGCGGGTCGTCGGGCTGCAGCGGGATGTAGATCGTGCCGTTGCCGCCCTTGGTCACGAGGTCAAGGCCGTGATCGAAGAACTGGCCGAACAGCGTGAACCAGCTGTTGTAGGGGGCTGACAGGCCCTCGTCCGGCGAGACGTTCGGGATGACGACGGACTGGCCCTCCATCGTGATGGCGTGGTCCGCCAGCAGATCCGCGAGCGCGGCCTCCGCGGCGTCGGCCTCCTCCTTGGCCGTGTCGCGGGCCTCCTGCGCCTGTGCAAGGGCCTGCTGGGCCGCCAGGAGGCTTCCGGCGGTCTGTGAGGCGAGCGCCGCCGCGTCCGCGGCAAGCCCCGCGGAGGTGGCGGCCGCGGTTCCGAGCGGGGCGGCCGTAGCGAGCGCCGCGTCGCGGTCCGATCGCGCCGTGGAGACGGCGTCCAAGGCGGCCTGGATCTCCGCGGACTGATCCGCATCGTCGATGGCGTCGTTGCGCAGCTCCTCGACCGCTCTGCTCGCCGCGATCACTGCCTGTTCGGCCGCAGTGACGACGAGAAGCGCGGCGTCGTGGGCCGCCTTGTCCGCGCCGGCAACCGCCTGAGCCGCGGTGAGGGCGGACTGGGTGGCGTCGTTGGCCTGCTGCGCGGTCGCGAGCGTCGCCTGAAGGGCGGAAATCGGCTGACCCGCCGAGGTGGCCTCCGCGTTTGCCCCGTCGAGGGCCGCCTTCGCCGCGACGATCGCGGTGAGCGCCGTATTGAGGGCGGCGCCCGAGTAGCCCGAATGGATCAGCGCCGCGTAGATGGCGGCCGGGTTGTTCAGCGTCTGGTCGACGATGAGGTTCGAGATGATGCGAGGATCGGCGTCGACCAGGGTGCCGCCGCCGAGGCCGCGGGTGGGGGGCGAGGGCAGGCCCATCTCGCCGTAATTGCCGTCGGTGAGGACGGCGCCGGGCCCGAAGGTGAGGCTGTCGTCGGTCTCGTTGCGCCAGTAGGGATCGGTGATCCGCGGGAACGGGTTGTCGGCCGCGCCCCACTGGTCGCGGCCCGCGATCAGGTTGTTGTAGCTGCCGTCGACCGTGCGCAGGCCGTAGGGCGCGAGCGGGTGGCTGATGGCGAGAGCGGCTTCGGGCGCCGTCGAGGCGACGACGTTGCCGTTCGCGTCCACGTAGATCTGCGTGAGCGCCTTCGCCTGCGTGCCGGAATGCGCCTCCGAATTCGCCTCGGCGATCTTGATCTGCCGCAGGATGAATTCGAGGTCGTGCCTGACCAGAGCAACCATAACAGCCTCCCAGAAGGATGTCCGGGCGGCACGACAGGGCAGGGCACGCGCGCGGGTTGCACGCATGTCTCGCTGACGTGACAGCTGACGGACAGAATTCGCCGGTGTTTCGGCCTGATGATGCTGTTAAAGAACTTTTAACCTGCCGAACAGACACAAATTGTACTTAAGACGACAACTCTATTAATAACTAGATCGTGGAGTTAGTACGAGATTTTCTAACATTTTTCTGGATTATCTGGCCTGCCGGAACGTCGAATGCTCAAGGCCTGCTATGCGCCCTCGTGCGGGAGGGGCATGGGGCCGTCGTGGAGCAGGGCAGGGGCTCGGGTTGAGGCTGGCAGGAACAGCGGCCCGCGAGCGGGGCGACGCTCGGCCCATCGTCCCGGGACGAGGGAAGGCGCGTCGCCGGGGCACGCGCTTGCGCCCCTCAAGGCCGAGGTTGCGGCACGAAGCCGGCCTTGGCCGGCCTCACGCCCGGAAGGCGATGAACTGCGCGGACGACCAGACCCGGCTGCCATCCCTCTGCCGGCCTGAGAAGTAGACCGGTCGGAAGCCGAAATCCGCGTTGCCGGGCTCGACCACGAGCGAGCCCGCCGCGTCGCGGGGCAGCGGCTGGCCGGTGAGGCGTTCGAGCGCCAGGAACAGCCCGGCGCCGCCGAGCTCCGTCCGAAGGCTGCCCCGCTCCAGAAGCTCCCGCCCCGTGCACTCCCAGCGGAAGGCCGGCGCGTGGACGAAGGGGGCGGGGCGGCGCGGGTCGCCGACCTTCACGAAGCCGCCGATCGTGCCCTCCACGAGGACGCGGCACTCGGAGAGATCGCCGATGTCGATCTCGATCGCGTCGCTGTCCCCGTAGGTGTCGGAGCGGAACGCGATGTCGGTGGGCCCCGCGCGCCATGCCGTCTCCTCGGCGTGCTCGAAGCCCTGCGCCTGCACGCGGCGGATCGTGCCGTTGAGGATGCTGATACGCCCCTCCCAGCTCGCCCAGCGGTAGCGGTCGCGGATGCGCGCGCCGCCCCAGCGCAGGCGGACGAGGCGCTTCGAGAACCCGAGTTCCGCGTGCAGGTCGCGCCGCCAGATCTCGCCGGTATGGTCGTAGGCCGCCAGCTCCTCCCAGCCCGCATCCCCGAGGAAGCGGTAATCGAGGCGCGCCGGCCCCTCATGGGTGAAGGCATCGCCCTGGCGGTGCTGGCCGCACCGCACCAGCAGGGCGCTGCGCTCGCCGGTCGTCGCGAAGGTGTGGCGGGCGCGCAGCGCGCGCCCGACCGTGCGGCGGTCGAGCCCGTCGGCCAGGATGCCGGTCAGGCCGCCGCGCACGCCGAAGACCTGGACGCCGGGCACGCCCCCGCCGGGACGCCCGCGATGCTCGTCGCCGTTGGCGCAGACGCCGAGCCGGTAGCCGCGCGCGATGACGTCCCGGTACAGCCAGTCGAAATGCCCCCAGGCCGACGCGATCTCGACGAGGCGCTCGAGCTCCGGGTGGTGCCAGTCCGGGATGTAGCGGCGCCCGCCGACATGCGGGATGACGAGGTGGTTCTCCGGATCGTCCGCGTAGGCGGCCCAGAGATCCTCGACCGGCCAGCGCCCGACCTCGACCCCCGTCCCCTGCATGCTCTCGTTCCAGAGGAAGGTCCGGTTGTGCTCGCCCTTCGCGTTGAAGGGGAAGCCCGGCGGCCCGTCGCCGAGGAACAGCACCTGATGGTCGCCGCCCGCGGTCGAGCTGCCGCACCATTCCTGCACCGCGTAGGCCACGAAGCGTCCGGGCGCGTCGAAATCCTTCACCACCCCGACGCCCTGCTGCCAAGCGGCATCGGTGATCTGGAAATCGTTCGCCGTGTAGCCGTAGACGTCGATTCCGGCGACGTCGCGGGCATAGGCGGCGTTGTAGGCCGGGCTGTTGGTGCCGACCGTGTCGTGGGCGTGGACGTGGAGGTCGCCGTAGAGCGCGCGGGGGACCGGTGCGTCGGCGAGCCCCGTGACGAAGGCCTCGGCCTGTGCCACGTCGCGGGCGCCCGGCCGCGCCACGACGAGACGCATCTCGCCCGAGACGGGCGGCAGATCCTCGACCCGCAGGCGCGCCCAGCCCTCCGCCGGCAGGGCGTGGCTGCGCCCGTAGACCGGCCGCCCCTCGATCTCGGCCGAGATCTCCAGGCTGCCGCCCTGGTCGCGCGCCACGTTGCCCCAGCGGTCGAGGAGGGCGATCGTCGCGGGCGCCGAGGCCGCGCCGGCCGCGCCGGCCGCGACGAAGCGCGGGGCGGCGATCTGCACGCGCTCAGGCGGCCCGGCGACGATGCGCAGCACCGGATCGTCCGGCACCGCCACGTAGCGCGAGGTACCCAGCGGATCGACATAGCAGCGGAAGCGGAAGCTGTCCTCCACGAAGGTCTGGACGCGGGTGCCGGGTCCCCCGGCCCGCCGGTCGCCGAGGCGGATGACGATGCGGTCGCCGGCATTGAGGTAGCCGTCGACGATGTCGACGATGACGGCCTTCTGGAACGGTCGCTCGTGCCCCTTCTGATCGAATCGCACGCTGAGCGACTGGACCGTCGCGGGCGACTGGCCGGGAAGGAGCGGGCCAGCCTCGTACTCCGCGCTGACGTAGTTCGCGCCCTGCGGGTCGACCGTCTGGAACAGGGCCTAGTCCGAGTAGAACTTGAACGTCGCCTTGAAGGTGGCCCCGTCCGCGATCCCGCAGCCGCCGACCTCGTAGGTCAGCACCACCTCGTGCCAGCTTCCGGCGATCACCGTGTCGAGGTTGCAGCGGACCGTGCCGAGGAAGGGCCGCGCCTTGATCGCCGCGTAGAGCCCGGCGGGTGCGACGTGCGGGCCCAGCCGCTTCCGGCGTTCGGTCTCGTCCTGCGTCACGGCCCCTCCCGGTCAGGCAGCGTTGTCCGGCAGTCTTGCGGACTCGCTATAGCGTCTTGAGCGCCGAATGTCTTGCGCGCCGGAATGAGTTGTACATAATGCAAGTAGATCTGAAAAGATCTTATGTCACCACTCCAAAATAAAGAACAAGCATGTCTTCGCGATCGATTCGGTGGGCAATTCTTCTCCTGGGCATCTTCGAGCTGTCCGCCGCGCGGGCCGAGGGAGTGCGGGTGCGGATCGGGGCGATCCCCGTCCTCGGCGCCGCGCCGCTGTTCGTGGCCGAGCGGGAGGGCTGGCTCGGCGCCGGCGGCCTCCAGCCGAGCATCGCTCTGTTCGATTCGGGGCCGAACGCGGTCCAGGCTCGCCGCGAGCGGCACCGTGGACGTCGACGTCGCCGGGATCACGCCCGTCGCGATCGGCCGCGGTCGCGGCGTCGACCTGAGGGTCGTCGCGGCAACGGCCGTCGGCGAGAACGTGCTCGTGGCCGGACCGGCCCTCGCGAAGCTCCTGGCGGACGGTACGGCACCCGCCGCGGCGTTCCGGCGCTTCCGCGAATCCGCGGGCCGCCCGGCGAAGATCGCGACCCAACCCCTCGGCTCGATCCCGCACACGAATCTCAGCTACTGGCTGCGCGAGGTCGGGAAAGTCGACCCGGCCGACGTCCAGATCGTCACCCTCGGGATCGAGGCGGCGCAGCAGGCGATCCTGGCCGGGGGCGTAGACGCCGCGACGGTGCGCGAGCCGGGCCTGACGATCATCCGCGAGCGCAACCCCGAGATCCGCCTGATCGCCGGCGGCAACGACCTGTTCCCGGGCCAGCCCGGCACCGTCGTCGCGGTGCGGGGCGCTTTCCTGGCGCAGAACCCGGCGGCCGTGCGCGGCCTCGTCACCGCGATCGCGCGGGCCGTGGACCTCATCAAGCGCGAGCCGGAGCGCGCCCTGCCGGCGGTCGAGAGCGCGCTCGGCAAGGGCATCGTCGGCGCCGCGACCCTGCGCTCCGCGCTCGCCTCGCCCGCCACGCAATACGTCGCCGATCCCCGCACGATCGCGGACGCGACGCGCGCCATGCTGGCCTTCCAGGCGACCCTCGGCCTCACCGAGACGGCACCCTCCACCGAGGGGCTGTTCGACACGCGCTTCTTCGAGACGCCGCAGGCCGAAGCCGGCGCGCGCTAGGAGGGCGGCCCGATGCGAACCGAGAACCGCCGCGCCTTCCTGCGGCTCGCCGGTGGCACCCTTGCCGGAGCGGGTGCCACCGGAGCGATCGCCCGGGGCGACGAGCCCCTCGACGTGCCGGACTGGACCCGCAGGCAGGGCGCCACGGCCGCGGCCTACGGGCGGCCTGCTCCGGGCGAGGCGCTCGCGCGCTACGCCCGCACGCCGCCGGCCTTCCCGGGCGCCGTTGCCACGGTGACGCCGCTGCAGGGCCTGCACGGAGTGATCACGCCGAACGGGCTGCACTACGAGCGTCACCATGCCGGCATCCCGGCGATCGACCCGGACCGCCACCGCCTCGTCGTGCATGGCCTCGTGGAGAGGCCGCTCGTCCTCACGATGGACGACCTGCTGCGCTTGCCCGCCGTGACGCGCCTGCACTTCCTCGAATGTTCCGGCAACACCCCCTGGCTCGGCGCGAAGCCCGACTGGACCGTCCAGGACAGCCACGGCCTCCTCTCCTGCGCCGAGTGGACGGGCGTGGAGCTCGCGACCCTGCTGGCCGAGGTCGGCGTGAAGCCGCATGCTTCCTGGATCCTGGCCGAGGGCGCGGATGCCTGCGCGATGAGCCGCAGCATTCCCCTCGACGCGGCGCTCGACGGCGCGATCCTCGCCTATGCCCAGAACGGCGAGCGCCTGCGGCCGGAGCAGGGCTACCCGCTGCGGCTGTTCCTGCCGGGTCTCGAGGGGAACTTGAGCATCAAGTGGCTGCGCCGCCTGAAGGTGGGCGACCGGCCGTTCCAGACCCGCGAGGAGACCTCGAAATACACCGACCTGATGCCGGACGGCAGCGCGCGCCAGTTCACCTTCGTGATGGAGGCGAAATCCGTCATCACCGCGCCTTCCGGCGGGCAGCGCCTCCGCGAGCCCGGCCTTCACGAGATCCGCGGCCTCGCCTGGACGGGCCGCGGGCGGATCGCGGGCGTCGACGTCTCGACGGACGGGGGCGCCTCCTGGCGGGCCGCCGTCCTGGAGGGGCCGGTGCTGGCGCGCTGCCTCACCCGTTTCCGCCTGCCCTGGCGCTGGGACGGGGGCCCGGCGAGGCTCCTCAGCCGCGCCCGGGACGAGACCGGCTACGTGCAGCCCGCCCGAGAGGTGCTCGTCGCCGTCCGGGGAACCCGCTCCTACTACCACAACAACGCGGTCTTCGGCTGGAGCGTCGCGGCGGGCGGAGCGGTGACCCATGCGGCCTGATCGCGCCCTGCCCGCCCTCCTGAGTCTCGCCCTTTCCCTGCCCTGCCCGGCCGCCGCGGAGCCCGCCGGCGCGTTCGGCCTCGGCCGCCCGGCGACGCCGGAGGTCATCGCAGCCTGGGACATCGACGCGCGCGCCGACGGGCAGGGCCTGCCCCCCGGCCGCGGCAGCGTGCGCGAGGGGGCGGCGGTCTTCTCCGAGCGTTGCGCCGGCTGCCACGGCGGCCGCGGCGAGGGTGCCGCCGCCGAGGCGCTCGCGGGCGGGCGGGGCAGTCTCGCCACTGCGAAGCCCGTCCGCACCGTCGGCAGCTTCTGGCCCTACGCCACCACCCTGTTCGACTACGTGCGCCGCGCGATGCCCTTCGACGCGCCGCAATCGCTCAGCCCCGACGAGACCTACGCCGTGAGCGCCTACGTGCTGCACCTCAACGGCCTCCTGCCCGAGGAGGCGAGCCTCGACGCGGGCAGCCTGCCGAAGGTCCTCATGCCGAACCGCGACGGCTTCACCGCCGATCCCCGCCCGGACGTCCCGGCGGGCCGCTGATCCTTCTCCCCTGCGAGCCTTGAGACCCATGCCGACGACACAGACCCCGCGCGGCGCCAGCGCGAGCCCGGACAGCGTCGATTCGGTGCTGCCCGCTACGCGCCTCCTGGCGCTCGGCCTTCAGCACGTGCTCGTGATGTACGCCCACGCGATCGCCGTGCCCCTGATCATCGGGGCCGCGCTCAAGTTGCCGAAGGACCAGATCGCGCTCCTCATCAACGCGGACCTGTTCGCCTGCGGCATCGCCACCCTGATCCAGACGGTCGGAATCGGCCCCTTCGGCATCCGCCTGCCGGTCATCATGGGCGTCACCGCGGTGGCGATCCAGCCGATGCTCGCCATGGCGGCGATGCCGGGCGTCGGTCTGACCGGGATCTACGGCGCGGTGATCGTTGGCGGCGTCTACGGTCTCCTCGTCGTGCCCCTCGTCGGCCGCGTCATGCGGTTCTTCCCGCCCGTGGTGACGGGCACGATCCTGACGATGATCGGGATCGCGCTCACCCGCGTCGCGGTCGGCTGGGCGGGCGGCGGCGCGGGCAGCCCCGAATTCGGGGCGCCCGGGACCGTCGCGCTGGCGGCCGCGGTGCTCGCCGCGATCCTGCTGCTCGCCCGCTTCGGCCCGGGCTTCGTCGCCCGCATCGCGGTGCTCCTCGGGATCGGGCTCGGCTACGGCCTCACCCTGGCGCTCGGCTGGACGGACTTCTCCGGCCTCGGCGACGAGCCCTGGCTGCGGATCGTGCCGCCGCTGCAATTCGGGCTGCCGACCTTCCACCTCGTCCCCTGCCTGATCATGTGCCTCGTGATGACGATCGTGTTCATCGAGGCCACCGGCATGTTCTTGGCGCTCGGGGTGATGACCGGCCGCCGGGTCGGGACCGAGGACATCCGCCGGGGGCTGCGCGCCGACGCCCTCGGCACGCTGATCGGGGGCGTGTTCAACACCTTCCCCTATCTGTCCTACTCGCAGAATGTCGGGCTCGTCGGCCTCACGGGCGTGCACAGCCGCTGGGTCTGCGCCGCGGCCGGAGGGATCATGTTGCTCCTCGGCCTTCTCCCGAAGATCGCCTACGTGGCGGCCTCGATCCCGCAGCCGGTGCTCGGGGGCGCGGCCCTCGTCATGTTCGGGATGGTGGCGGCGACCGGGATCCGCATCCTGGCGCAGGTCGATTACGCCCGCCCCGGCAGCCGCGACGCCCTCGTCATCGCGGTCTCCCTCGGGATCGGCCTGATCCCGATCGTGCAGCCGACCTTCTTCCGGGCTGTGCCGGATGCCCTGCAGCCGATCGTGAAGGACCCGATCCTCATCACCGCGATCGCGGCGATCATCCTCAACGCGCTGCTCGGCGAGACTGCCGATCAGCCGGAATCGGCAAGATCCGGCAAGGGAATAGGCTCGCCGGACCCGGTGATCGCGTCCTCCAGCAGCGCGAGCCGGTCCTGACCCCAGAACGGCTCGCCCCGGAAAACGTAGAACGGGGCTCCGAAGACCTGCCGGGCGATCGCCTCGCGGGTCAGCGCGGCCTCGCGGGTCCGGAGCCCCGGCTCCCCGGCGCGGGCGAGAAGCCGGTCCCCGTCGAGCCCGGCAGCGTCGGCGAGGTGCGCGATCGTGGCCGCGTCGGAGATGTCGAGTTCGTCCGCCCAGACCGCCTTCAGGCCGGCATGAACGAAATCGGCGACCGCGCTCCCCTCCTCGATCGCGGCGAGCAGCACGCGGTGGGCGAGCGCCGGATCGGCAGGATAGTGGCGCGGGTGCAGCACGAGGGGGATGTTCCGGATGCGCCGCCAGCGCTGCATCTCGACGAGTCGGTAGGCTTGGCGCTGGAGGGGCCGCTCCTTGACGGGCTTGCCGCCGCCCGCCGCGAAGACGGCGAGGAGGTCCACCGGCTTGTAGACGATGGACGCCCCCGTCCGCTCGGCGAGCGCCCGGAATTCCAGGCTCCCGACATAGGACCAGAGCGAGAGGAAGCTGACATAATACTCGACCTCGGGAGCTGGATCGGACGCGCTCATGCGGTTGAACCCTTGCGGCCGTCGCGTCATCAGGCCCCGCGCGCGAGCTCGGTCGTGATGTGCTTCACGGATGGGGTGACGATCGCGACGAACTGCGCCTCGCGCAAGCGCCGGAACGGCTCGGAGCCTTCCAGGTAGCCGCGCGCGCCGAACTGGAGCATGGCGGCCTGGGCCGCCTCCAACGCCAGAAAGGACACGTCGAGGCGCAGGCGCAAGGTCTCGAGGAAGGCGGCGCGGTCCGTCGCCGCGTGGGCCCGCGCGGCCGCGGCGACCCGTTCGCGCAGGGCTGCGGCCCGCGCCTCGATTCCCTCCGGCCCGAGAGGCAGGAACTGCGCCTTCCCGCGCCCGGCCGCGTCGCTGCGCATCAGCGCGGCGGCGCCGCGGGCGAGCCCGAGGCCCATGCCGGCCTGGAGCAGCACGAATCCGTTACGGATACGCGGCACGAAGGCGCCCGCATCGTGCGCGATCACCTCCGCATCGGGGAGGTACGCGTCGCGCATCATCACCGTGTAGGTGCCGGTGCCTTCGAGCGCCACGAAGCGGGCGTTGGCCGCGATCGACACCCCGGCCTCCCCAGCCACGAACAGGCCCATGACGCGCCGCCCCTCCGGCAGGGAGAAGATGCCGGCGAAGCGGTGGCCAGGACCGAGATTCGAGACCCAGGGCAGGCGCCCGCGCACCCGGTAGCCCGCGCCCTCGCGCACGCCCTGCAGCGCCAGCGGCTCGATGCCGGACAGGGCCTTCATCGGGTTCGACAGACCGGTCCCGCCGAGGTGTTCGCCCGATGCCGCCGCGGCGAGATGGCGGCGCGCGCCCGGCTCGTCCGATCGCGCGAGGTACCAGACCAGCGCGTCCTGGCACCACAGGCAGAAGGCGGTGGAGAGGCAGGACTCCCCCGCCTCGGCCATCGCGTCGACGGCGGCGAGGAGCCCCTCCGGCCCGCCATCGACGTGATGGGCGCAGGCCCCGGCGGCGGCGAGGGCGCGCAGGACGGCCTCAGGATACGCGCCCGCGTCGATGGCGCCGACCTGGGGCCTGAGATCCTCGCGCACGATGTCCGCGACGATGCGCGGCGCATCCCGGAGCGGGAGGGCGGTCGCGGCCATCCCGGCCTCAGGCCCGCGCCAGGCTGACGGGGACGGGGTTCTTCACGGTGTTGAGCACGGGCGACCATTGCGTGGCATGCGCGACGAGGGCGTCGAGTTCATCCTGGCTCGCCCCCTCGATGTCGAGATGGGCCTTCAGCCGCACGGCGGTGAGCCCGACCGCCTTCTCCGAGAGGTCGCCCGTGCCCCAGACCGAGGTGATGTTGATGTCGCCCTCGCTCTCGATCTCGATGCCGCGCACGGTCCAGCCCCGGGCGACCGCGTTGGCCTGGAGGCCGACCGCGACGCAGGTGCCGAGGGCGGCGAGCAGCGCCTCGGTCGGATTCGGGGCGGTATCGTCGCCGAGCAGCCCCGGTGGTTCGTCGACGATATGGGCGTCGAGGTTGCGGACGTAGTTGAGGTGGCGGAAGCGGCGCCCCTCCGCGACGGTGCGGGCGCGCACGGTCTTCACCACGCTCGGATCGGCGCGGCCGCGCTCGGACAGGGCCCTCAAGGCGTCGGCGTCGATGGTCTCGAAGGTCTGGACGATCTCCCGCCCTGTCTCTCTGGCAGCGTGAGCACTCATGGTCTGTCTCCTCAGGTGGCGGGAATCCAGCGAGCCCGGGCCGCGAGGCGGCCGAGGGCGGCGTCGAGGGCGTAGCCGATCAGGCCGATCAGCAGCACGAGCGCCGCGAGGCGGTCGTAGGAGAGGGTGTCGCGGGCGTCGTTGATGGCGTAGCCGAGCCCGCTCGTGACCCCGAGATACTCGGCCGGCACGAGCACGATCCAGGCGACGCCGAGGGCGAGGCGCAAGCCCGTGAGGATGTCCTGCGTGACGGCGGGGACCACGATCGCGCGCAGGGCGCCGAGCCGGCCCGCGCCGAGATTGCGCGCCAGCGTCAGCCAGACGGGATCGACCCGCTTCACCCCGGCGGCGGTGGCGAACAGGATCGGCCAGATCGCGGCCGCAGCGATCAGGAAGACGATGGCCCCGTTCCAGCTCGGGAAGGCGAGCACCGCCACCGGCATCCAGGCGAGCGGGGAGATCATGCGCAGGAGCTGGAACGGCGGCTGCAGGACCCGCTCCAGGAGCGGCGAGGAGCCGACGAGGAGCCCCACCGGCGCACCGAGGAGAAAGGCGAAGGCGAGGCCCTCTCCGACCCGCGCGAGGCTGGGGCCCGCGGCCCGCCACGCCTCGCCGGTCGCGATCAGGTCCCGGAAGGCGGCGAGCGCCGGGCCCGGCGCGAAGCCCGCGAAGGCGGCGTAGGCCGGCACGCTCTCGAGGACGAGCCCGGCCGCGTACCAGAGGGCGAGGAGGCCGGCGAGCCCGGCGAGCGGCGCCAGCCGGCTCAGCACCGGGACGAGGCCGCGCCCCGGGGCGACATCCCTCTCGACGGCGAGCGCCGCCTCGACCGCGCTCCCGCTCACAGGCTCAAAGTCTCCTGGCGGGTGGGCGAGGCGGCATCTCCCGCGCCCGGCCATTCGGGATAGCGCTTGAGCGAGGCTGCCACGAAGCGGTCGTCCACGAGGTCGCGGGCGACGAAATCCGGGTCGAGGCCCTGGAGGAAGGTCGCGTCGCCCTCGACCAATGTCCGTCCCATCGCCTCGACGATGAGCTTCGTGGCGGACGGATAGGGCCAGGGCTGGAAGTCGATGCGGGAGGCCGACCAGTCGGGGTGACGGATCGCCCCGCTCGCCTCATAGGCCGGCCCGTAATCGGTCATGGCCTTCACCACCACCTCGGCCGGCATCGGCAGGTAGCCGCGCCCGTCCTTCGAGATCAGGCGGGCGACCTCCTCGCGGTTCTTCATGCAATGGGCCTGCGCCCGCACGATCGCGTCGACCGCCTTGCCCGTCCATTCCGGATTGGTGGCGACCTGCCGCTCGTGGGCGACGACGACACAGCAGGGATGGTTCTTCCAGATGTCGCCGGTGAAGCGCAGCATCCGCGCCCCGGCCTTGATCTCGCCGAGAGCATTGAAGGGTTCGGCGACGATGTAGCCGTCGATCTTGCCGGCCGCCAACGCCGCCGGCATCTCGGGCGGGGGCAGGATCTGCAGGGCGCACTCGCCCGCGCCCGCCTCGCCCCGGATCACGGGGACGACACCGGATTCCCGAAGCGCGTATTGCAGCACGACGTTGTGCATCGAGTACCAGTAGGGCACCGCGACGCGCTTGCCCCCGAGCCCCCGGAAGTCGGTGATGCCGCTCTTGCCCCGACGACGATGCCGGAGCCGTTGGTGTGGGCCCAGGCCAGGATCTTCACCGGGAACTTGTTGTTGTAGCGCATCCAGACCGGGATGGGCTTCAGCAGGTGGACGAGGTTGAACTTGCCCGCCGCGAATCCCTCGACCAGCGCCGACCACGAGCGCACGGGCGTCGGCTCGGCGACCTTGAGCCCGGCCTCCTCGAAGAAGCCCTTGGCGTGGGCCACCAGAAGCGCGGTCGCATCGGTGATCGGCAGGTAGCCGATGCGCACGGTGCCGTCGTCGGCCGCGTGCACCCGCCCGCCCGACAGGGCGAGGCCCCCGCCGCCGAGGAGCGCGGCGAGGCCGCCGCGGGCCAGGGCGTCGAGGGTGGCGCGGCGCGTCCAGTCGGCGCGCGCCCATTCGTGCGTCCACAGGGCGGAGAGATCGTCGGGGGCGGTCATCGCTCAGGGTCTCGGTTCAGGCCGCGGCGCGGCCCGTCTGGTCGGGGGAGGGGCCGAGGCGTCGGCGCAGCTCGGCCTCGGCATCGACCCCGAGGGGGATGTCGGCGACGACCCGCGCGGGCCGGCCGCCGAGGAGCACCGCCCGCTCGGCGAGCGCCGCGACGTCCGCGAGATCGTGGGTGACGATGGTGAGGGTGAGGCCGCGCTCGCGAGCGAGCCGCAGCACGTCGGCGCGCAGGCTCGCCCGCATCTCCGGGTCGAGCGCCGAGAACGGCTCGTCGAGGAGCAGGATCCGCGGCGCGCTCGCGAGCGCGCGGGCGAGCGCGACCCGCTGCTGCTGGCCGCCCGAGAGCTGATGCGGCTTGGCCGATGCCCGCTCGCCGAGGCCGAGATCGTCGAGGAGATTCTGCGCCTCCGCCGTGCAGCGGGCCCGGTTGCGCCCGAGCCGGCCCGCGAGCCGGGCGGGCAGCAGCACGTTGTCGAGGACGCTCGCCCAGGGCAGAAGGGCGGGGCGCTGAAACATCACCGTGCAACCCGGCACCGGTCCCGTCACGGCCGCGCCGTCGAGCCGCACGCGGCCCGCCGAGGGCGCGGCGAGGCCGGCGAGGATCTGCAGGAGCGTCGACTTGCCGACGCCGGAGCGGCCGAGGATGCCGACGCGCTCGCCCGGCGCGACCGCGAGATCCACGGCATCGAGGATGGGGCTCGCGCCGTACCGGTAGGCGACGCCCTGGAGCGTCAGGAGGGAGCGGGAACTGGGCATCGATCCGCGAACTGGGCGCAGCCCGGCCGCCCCGGCGGACGATGGCCGGGGACCGGCACCGACGGGCCGCGTGGCGCAGAGGATGGCCGAGGCTGGCCAGCCAGATCAATGAAACCGGAATTCAAAGATCGGGCGGTCCCGGGAAGAAAGACCCCGCACGGCGGCGGGCTGGAGAATGTTCTGCGCCGTGTCTGTTCCGGATACGCAGGTCGAGGGGTGCGCGCTGATCTGCGCAAGTCGAAAAGGTCCGGCCGCTGAGAGCAGGGGACGGCATAATCCTTTCCGCGCGATGCGCGCGACGTGAGACTTTGCCTGTCGACGGCAGAAAGAAAGAAATTCGTTCCGGATCAGCTCGGCTAGGATCCAACATCGGACAAGGAATTGTCGAACGAAGAGGGAAACGGATCGACATGGCCGCGAACGTCGATAGGCGCCGCTTCCTGACGATGTCGGCGGCGCTCGCCGCCGGCGCCACGGGCGGGTTCTCCTGTATCGAGATCGCGAGCGCCGCGCCGATCGAGGTGCCGAGCGTCGACACGCTGAGTCTACGGGTCCTCATCGATTCGGCCCACGATCAGTTTCTGAAGCCCAGCACGGTTCAGGGCGTGGTCCATCAGCCGCGGCAGCGATTACCGCAAGGTCCTCCACAATCAGTGGGGATTGTCGCTCTTCCTGGAATCGCAGCGCGCGGACGAAGCCCGCACGATCCTGCTCGATTTCGGCTACAGCCCCGAGGCCCTTCTCAACAATATCGAGATCCTGAAGGTCGATCCGACGAAGGTCGACGCCCTGATCGTCAGCCACGGCCACCACGACCATTACGGCGGCCTGACCGGGTTCCTCGACAGGTATCGGGCCGTGCTGGCGCCCGATCTCAAGCTCTATGCCGGCGGCGAGGACAATTTCTGCCACCGCTTGAGCCCTGCGGGCGTGCAGGGACAATTCACCGATTTCGGCCAGCTCGACCGGCGGGATCTGGCGGCCCAGAAGGTGCGCACCGTGCTGTGCGAGACGCCGACCGTCGTGGCCGGCCATGCCTTCACGACCGGGCAGATCAAGCGCTCCTCCATCGAGCGGATCCTGCCGAACACCTTCGTGGAGCGCGGCATCAAGGACGGCCTCGGCTGCGATGCGAGCCACTACTCGCCTGCCGAACTCCAGGGAAAGGTGATTCCGGACGAGCATGTCCACGAGCACGCCACCTGCTTCAACGTGAAGGGCAGGGGGCTCGTCGTCATCAGTTCCTGCGGGCATGTCGGGATCGTCAACTCGGTCCGCCAAGCGCAGGCGATCTCGGGCGTCGAGAAGGTCCACGCCATCGTCGGAGGCTTCCATCTCGGCCCGGCGCCGAAGGATTACCTCACGCAGGTCGTCGCCGAGATCCGGAATCTCGCGCCCGACGTCGTCATCCCGATGCATTGCAGCGGCCTGAACTTCGCGCTCGAAGCACAGGCGCAGTTGCCGGCCAACATCATCGTCCCGACCACCGGCAGCCGGCTCGTCTTCGGTGCGTAGAGCGGCCGCGCTCGCCTTACTGCTGCTGCTCGGCCACCCCGGCGCGCTTCCAGCCGGGGACGAAGGCGGGCAGCGCCGCTCCGCCGCCGCGTTGATGGATGTGCTGATGTGGAACCGCGAGCCGGTCGGCGGCCGCTTCGCCCTCGTCGACCAGAACGGGCGCACCCGCACCGACGCCGATTTTCGCGGCCGTCTGCTGCTCCTCTATTTCGGCTTCACGTCCTGTCCCGATGTCTGCCCGACCGATCTGCAGGAGATCGCCCGCGCTCTGGACCTACTGGGTGCGGAGGGGGAGGCGCTGCAGCCGGTCTTCATAACCCTCGATCCCGACCGCGACACCACTGCCCTCCTGGCGGAGTACGTTCCGAACTTCCATCCGCGCCTGATCGGGCTGACAGGGTGTTCCGAGTCGATCCGGGAGGCGGCCGACGCCTACAAGGTCTTCTACGAGCGGGTCGCGCGGCCCGACGGCAGCTACACGATCGATCACTCCGCCTTCGTCTACCTGATGGACCGAGCCGGGACCTATCTCGGCTTCTTTCCGCCCGGCACCTCGGCGGAGCGGATGCTGGCGATCATCCGGCCCCACCTCTCGAGCCGGTGAGCCGCCCAACCGCGCGCACCGGAGATCCCGACGGCAGCCGTCGCCGTGGGATAGGGGAGGCGGGCGCCGAGTCGAGGAAGGGTCGCGTCGCGCAAGATATGAATCGTCTCGCCATCAGGCCGCGGCAGACCACGTCACCCTCGCCGAGTGCGTTCTTTAAAAAGAACAATCTTGTTGATTTAACGAACGTTCGTGGAGAGCCTGTGCGAGACGGGCCGCCGCTCGAAACGGTCGGGCCGCAGGCAATCGCGACAGGAGTTTTGGAGACCCATGGCGTTTCGGCCTCTGCACGACCGCGTGCTCCTGCGCCGCATCAAGGGCGAGGAGCGGACCAAAGGCGGCATCATCATCCCGGATACCGCTAAGGAGAAGCCACAGGAGGGCGAGGTCGTCGCCCTCTGACCCGATGGCGGGAGCCTCCGGCATGACGGGCTTCCATGGCGGTCTCCGCGCTCGGATCATCCCGGCCGTTGCGGGCGGGGGAGGGGGCAGAGAGACCGATTCTACGGGGAGCGGAACGCCATCACGAACGGAATGGATGGCCGATGTTCTACAGCCTGTATTTTCTGACCTGCCTGACAGCGAATCCGGCGCATTGCGTCGCCCGCATCCACACCTTCTCGGAGGATGTATGGACACCGCAGCAATGCCTCACGGTCGCCCAGCCGCGGATGGCGCAGTGGCAGCAGACACACGATCGCTGGCGCGTGGAGAAGTTCCGGTGCGGGAAGCGGCCGAGCGATGAGGGCGCGCGGATCTAGGCGCTTCCAGGGGCGATCGCCTCCGTCAGCCTCTCGGGCTGCGCCTCGCGCCCCGCATGTCCGCGCCCTCCCACGCTCTCACGCGCGCGACGATCCCGAGCCGTGATGGAGGGTGCGCAGGCGGGCGGCCCGGGTGCGCCGGAGCGTCACCGGCCGGCGCTCCGCCTCCCCGCGGCGAGCATCAGGAGAAGGAACCGAACCCCTCGAACGGCTCGCTCGCGGATCCGATGCTCGCAGCCTGCGCGCCGGGGCGCTGCCGTCCGGCATCGCGGCATTCCGGGACCCGCGCAATCCGCTTCGTGGCTTGGACGGTATGAGTCCGCCTGGTCTCGTCGGGCACATGCCGCGCCTGGGCCAGCTGATGATCCTGCAGAATCGACATCTTCATCCGCGACTTCCTTCCTGACGCGCCGCCGTGACGGTCGACACCGTTTGGCATGGCCAATCGCGGCATCCGCCCGCTGGTTCCCCGCGGAGGCCGCCGGGTGCGTCGCTCTCCCGCTGGTTCGTTACGCTGACGGCGCGCGGGATGCTCCGACGAGGGGCCGGCCGACGCTCCTGGCCGATCCTCCCCATCAGCCCGGTCCGAAGCCCGATGGTCAGGACAGCCCCTTCGCCATCCTCCGGACAGGCTTTGTAGCAACAGGCTCAGTCCGCAGGGCGGCTTTGCGAGACGCTCAATTGATCGGAAGGGCTTAGGACTTCAGGTGGCTGGGGGACCTGGATTCGAACCAGGACTAGAGGAGTCAGAGTCCACCGTTCTACCGTTAAACTATCCCCCACCGAACCGCTTGAAATCGCTGAGCTTTTCAGCCCGCTTTTTCATTCGTGCGCAAAAGTTTTTCAACTGCGCTCGCCGGAGGCGCTCGCAATAGGATGAAAGGTAGCGCCCGTCAACCGGGTGAGGCGGTTATCTGGCCCATTCCAACCCTGTACCCTTGAACCGAGCGATTGACGCTCACACCGGCCCTGGCAACCCTGCGCGACTGTTCGACCAAGCCGGGCAGGGGGATGCGGATGGGTGTCGCCATCACCAACGGAACGACGTTTCTCGGCGTTCCTCTCACGAAGGTCCGCAATGTCCTGAGAGCGTGGCATCGCGGCGACCGCTCCGACGTCTGGCGAATAGCCGATCTCAAAAACGTCGATCTCGATCCTCGGACGGTGATGGTCCTACTGGAAGAGTTGCGGGACCGCGGGCTGATAGGACCGGAGGAGCAAGAGTACGGCGCACCCGTCGACGGCCTGACAGACGCTGGCTTGGCGCTATCGGGAGCGGACGCTCGCGCACGAACACCCAAGGACAAGGCGCGAAGGATCCTGGATCGCTTCCTTGACGCCTGCGCTGCGGTGAATGCCCGGAACGATCTGCCGTTCGCGATCCGCGAGGTCTGGCTGTTCGGCAGCATGCTGGATCCCGGCAAGGTCGATGTCGGCGACGTGGATCTGGTCGTGGATCGGGGCCGCCCGGCAGCGTTCGAAGGCAGCCTCGTGGAACGCTATCGTGAGCTGGCGCGCGAAATGGGAGCTGGCGATAGCAGGGGGATTTTCTGCGGGTACGGTGATCAGGGTTTTGTGGAGCGTCAGTTGCTGCACGACGGGCGCAGACACCCAATCCTGTCGATAAGCACGACGCTGGACGACCTTCGGGACATGGCGTGCCCCTGTCAGCGTGTCTTTGATGCAAGCCGCGGCGGAAGGGTGACCGAGCCCGTTTTGCCTCGGCACCCGAACTCTGCTGGCCGCTCGAACCGGTTCGGCGAGAAGCGCCGGATGCCTGACCTACGTGCGCTACGTCAGAGCATCCAACCTGTCTCGGCAGGCCTGATAGCGCGCCGCTGGCTATCGTGGCGGCAGGAGACCTCACTCAGCCCCTGGCCCGAGGATCACCCTCGCCGAACGATTTTCGCTCACAATCAGTCCAATGCTCCCGTCATCATAGTGGATGGGACCACACCGAAGCGTCTCAAAGCCAACGTGCTCATGAAGCGCATAAGCTTCGCCCATTGCGACGGGTGCCGCCGCTTTGGCATGATCATGACAGAGCGCGTCTATCCGGATCCTGAGCGGCAGTTTGTCTCGTATGAGCGACCGACCTCCGCTCTCATCGTGGAGAGGGAGATCAAGAAGGAAGGGCCCTCAACGGTCTATCGCCTCCTGATCACGGACGCTGCGCATGTCGGCCGCTACGTGGACTTCAGCGACTTCCTCGTAGCGGAGTGGTGGCTGCACCTCGTCATCAGCACGGACGTTGAGCGTATCCTCCGCCGTGACTTGGAAGCTGGCATCAGCCGGGAGGTGGTGGTCGATACGTTGGTTCAGTCGGATAAGAGCCTCGCAGGGGCTTTGGCGCAGAGTAGCCTGTTTGAGCGCCCCTTCGTGGATGAGGCTCGGGCAAGGTTGGGGCTGTCCATCCAAGCGTGTAGTCAGCCGCCGTTCGAGCTAGTGGTGGCCACTGCCTGAGAAGCAGTAGCTGAAATCTGGCGCTTCGTACCCATTCGCGAGGGGTTGCTTGCGACCCTGAGAAGCTATTCGATGCGTCAACAATGAACGACCGCTGACGAAGGCACGGCGGACCTTCAAGGCCAATCTGCCAGCAACGGCAGGGGGCTCGGCTATTCCATTGAGTTCCGAGACCTCAAGGAGCAAGGCGTTCCAGAACCCTGGGCCATTCGTTTGGAACGGGGTTGGCCGCTGTCTGGAGCGGTCCGTTAGGGCAAGCCCTATTGGAACGTGGGATGTGGCTCCAGCGCCTGCTCAACCGCAGCGGCCTCCTATGTGTGCCTTACGGCTTAAGGGGCGGGATCTGCCGGATGGTTTCGCGTGTGCCCCTGATGGTCAGGTCATTGTCTGCCTAACGCAGGTGTGGGGAACCGGAATGCCGATCTCCCTACCACCGAGCCAGCGCCGGCGGGCCACCACTGCGACGAGCGTGGTGCCGTCCTGCGAGACCTGCACATCCCGCACGCGGCCCACGACGAGCTTGTGATCCGCATAGAGCCAGCGGCCTCGGAGCGTCGGGACCAGCGAGGCGGCGCCCATCTGCATACGCGCGTCCGCCCGGTCCAGAAAAGGCGTGCGGGCTTCCTGCGCGCTCGCCTCGCCGGCCAGCATCACGAGGGCGCAAGTCCAGGCACGAACGGGCTGGCGCATCCTGTGTCCCTCTTCCGGCGCACGCGAGCTTCTTCGTGGGTCTCGTCGCGCTTCGTCTCCGGTCGGTTCGCCCGCCGCCATTCGCTGGGCGTCATGCCCGACCAGCGGCGGAAGGCATGCGTGAACGCGGCGGGCTCGGAGAAGTCGAGGCAGTTGGAGATCTGCGCCAAGCTCATGATGGTGTCGGCGAGCAGTTGCTTCGCCACGCGGAACTGCGCCTCGTTGGCGAGCTGCCTGAAGCTCGTGCCCTCAGCCCTCAGGCGGCGGCTCATGGTACGGCGGTTCACCAGCTTCAGGCGCGCCACGCGCTCGGCTCTGCAGCGCTGCCGGGTCACGCTGGTCTGGAGGTACTCGCGAAGCTTGTCCGCCAGCGTGGAGACCTGATCGGCCTCCAGCCGGCGGATGCGGTCCTCCACCCTTTGGCGCATTGCCGGGTCCGCGCCCGCGATCGGCTGCTCCAGGAGCGCGACCGGGAACACCAGGGCGGCCGCCTCCTGATCGAACCGGACAGGCGCGTGAAAGAAGGCTCCGTAGGGTATCACGTTCGGCGGCGCGGAGCGCGGCAGCAGCACCTCCAGCGGCGCCCACTCAGGCCCGCACAGCCCCCGCAGGATGTTGGTCAGCGTGGCGAGGGCCCGCTCCAGATGCAGGGCAGCGCCCTCGGCCTCGGGCTCGTGCGGGGCATAGCCGAGGACGGCGACATCGTCGTAGACGCCGAGGCCGATCACCGACCCCCGATCGCGCACGCATGCATGCGCTTCCAGGGCCCGCAGGGCGTCCCCTACCGAGGCGCAGTTGCGCAGTAGCCCGCCGAGGAGGCCGAGCGAGGTCAGGGTGGTTCGCTGCCCGACCAGCAGTCCGAGATGGGGGCAGCGCGAGCGGTCGGCCGCAAGCGCGATCAGGCGTCCGATGGCCGTGAACGGAACGGGCTTGCTGCTGCGGCTGACGGGGCGGGGATCGAGGCCTGCTTCAGCAATGAGGCCGTCGCGGTCGGCGCCGAGTTCCAGCAGGACGGCGCGGATCGCCCGCACGACATCGAGGTGGATGAAGCCGACGGACGGCGCCTTCTCAGCCCCATCGGAACTCTCGTCCGCGACCGCCCCGCTCGGGCCACCGTTGGTATGTAGCCCGACAGAGGAGACCATGGCAATTTCCTCTTCCCCCTGCCAGATGATCCTATGTTGACATTCGTGCTTGATCAAACGGGACGGGGGAATTCATTTTTTGGGTACGTCTCGCTCTTAGTTTGTCTGCTGCAATACAGTGTTATCTCTCGCAGCTGGAGAGCGATGCTTCTCGCACTCGGAGAGGACGCCCGGGCTGCGGCGTCAGTGCTCTGCGTCCGTCTGGCCGCCGTTGATGATGGTGAGGTCTGCGCGCGGGGCAGTGGGCGGCTCCCCGTCGAAGATGGTCTTGATGACCTGGGCAACGCTGGCGCCCACCTCCGGCGGCTGGATCGACCGGGCGCGCTGCACCGCCTCCGCCATCACGGCGTCGTGGTCCACAAGGCCGAGACGCTCCAACTCGTGCAAAAGAAGCGCGTTCATCACCAAGCCCGCGATGGCCTGATGTGCCGTCGCCGCCAGGGTTTTTCCTGTTTGCGCGGTACTCTCCGCCTGCATCAGAGCCAGTTCGGTAAGCTGCTCGTTGGTGAAAGGGTCGTCTATGTCGCTCATGCAATGCTCGCGCCGCGGAAGCGCTTGAACCTCAAATGTGCCGACCGGTAGCGGATCAACGCTTGGCCAGCTGAGAAACGGAACCGCCCTCTCGTTCTTGCTGTTCCGCGTGCCCTGCTTGATTGGAAGGCGTGGGCATCGGTCGAGCGGCGTTGGAGGCTCGCAAGTTTGCAGTTCCACGGATCGTATCAGTAGCGCCGGTCCATGCGTCGGTCGTGCCGATCCATCCGCCGTTCCTGCCGATTTACCTGTCGGTCCATCCGGCGGTCGTGTCGATCCATCCTTCGGTTGTGCCGACGCTCCATTCCTAGCGTCTGCGTCTTGATGACCAACCCATCTGCCACGACAGACGCTTCAACCGCGGGCCGAGAGTTGCTGAGTGGGGCAGCCTTTGCTCCGCTCCCCACTCCAAGCGCAAGCGCCGCAGCGATAGGGAGCGCCGCAAGTTTCGGATACGACATAGCCCTCTCCCTCGTCTGATCACGGCCAGCAGAGCCGGCACACCAATTCCATTCTTGCAGTTTCTGCGTGCACTGCTTGATCGGATGAGCCGATCTGAACGGGATGTGAAGCGCTCCATAACGCCCAATCGGCGAAGGTCCGCTCCTGAGTGCGATGCGACCCGTGCGATGGGACCCGTTGCGGCCGCTTGGCTGAATGCCGGCTACCCACCCCGAGCGGACCTCGCGAGTGGGTGCCAAGCGTCAGATTTCGACTATTAGGGCCCTGCATCAGGTTGCAGCCGGAAGCCCGTCCACCTCAAGGTCGCAGTCGTTCCCGCGCATCCAGACGATCTGGCTGTCGTGACCCTCGGGAGCTGCAAGCGACGGCTCGGCGTCAGCGCAGTCCTCTCGGTCGGTGTCGCCATCCATGTCGTCGAGGAGGGCGATCAGGCGATCGGCCGTGTCGAGGGCGGCCTGCGCCGCATCCTCAATGGCAGATCGCACATCGACCTCAACGGCACGGCGCTGCTGAGGCGGGAAGTGGTGAACAGTGCCCATAATCAGGCTCGCGTCGCCTTGGCGCAACGGGCAGCCTCAGACCGCATGAAGGCCCGCTCCATATTGGCCGGCGTCTGTGCGACGATCAGAGCGGCTGCGTCCCAATCACTGCCAGCGAGCGCCTTGCGCATGCGCCACTCGCCTTGCTGGTCAGCTTCGATCTCGTCGGCGGGCTCGCGCCGGGCGATCTCCGCCACGATGGTATCGAACGTCGCGGACAGGCGATCCCCTTCCTCGATCAGAAGATCCTTGCCGGACTGCGGGCCATGCTCGCCGGTCTTCGGCCAGAAGGAGCCGAGGTGGAAATGCCGGGCGCCTCCGTCGTACAGGTCGGCCAGAGCAAACAGGGCATCCAGCGGCACGGTGGACAGATCAGGTGTGGCCGCGGGCGGAGAAGCGTGCTCCGTCTCACTCTCGCTGTCAGCCTGCGCCTGCCTCATCGCCCAGTCCGGAATGCGGCCGACCCGGTTCAGAGCCGCGCACTCCCGCTGCTTGAACCGAAGCTCATCGCCGAAGCCTGTGAAGCCGACAGGCAATCGCGCACCTGTGAGAGACAGGGCAGCGCGCACGAGTGAGACGTGCCGCTTAGTATCATCTTCGCACTGAGGATCGATCGTGCCCTCCAGGAGCAACGCCTGCGCCAGGGCGAGCACGCCGAGCCCTTCAAGGGATTGCGGCGTCGGCAGGCGGATCACCTCGTCTGCAAGGTCCCACATCCGGCTGGTAACGAGGTCGCAGGCCTTCGTCTCGATGCCGAAGGGATCTGCGACGTTCACGATGGGCCGGCAGTCATGATGCTCCGCATGGGCGGCGAGGATGCGCTCCCGGTAGGCGAGATGCGGATCGGCCGTTGAAGCCGTGCCCAGATCTGCGAGCACATCGACGGGCTTGCGCTTGATGATACGGGCAGCCGTCGCCTTCAGAGCATCGGCGCGGTTGCGAAGGGCCGGCTTGGGTCGGTCGGAGCAGGCGAGCCGGGAGAGTGGATTGCGCATCGTTCAAATTCCTGGATGAGGCTGGGTTGGGGGAGGTGAGGTCAGAGGAGGGTGGCCAAGCCGGTCAGCACGGCGCCACCCGCGATCAGCGCGAGGTAGGCGACGAGTTCGCCGGCTCGCGAGAGGGCGCGCAGGACCGGAGCGACACGTCCGCGAGGCGGCCCGGCGGGGCGGAAATCGACGTTGAGGTACAGCGCGGCGTCGGAGGCGCGGGCGAGGACGGCGGCGTCGGTGATCTCGTCGTGCTCGATGTGCCAGCGCAGGTGCCGCAGCAGAGCGACGGCCCCGAACCGGGTGGCGTAAGGGGTCGCCAGAAGGCGAGCCAGCGTCTGATCCATCGCGGCGCGGGCCGACAGCAGGTTCGTCTCAGGCGCCACCTGCCACATGCTCCAAGCCTCGTCGTGGCCGTCGATGGCCATGAGGATCGGATCGGCATGAAAGGGGACGTGCTCGATCACGGAGGGATAGGCATGCGACATGGTTCGGGCTCCTGCATGGGCTCGTGGCGGTAGGCTGGAAGTGAGGGGCGGGTGGGTCCCTTTTGGACGCCGATCAGTTCGGCGACGCGCGGGGCTCGGTCAGGCCCGTGAAGCGGGCGCGAAGGGTGCGGCAGTGGGCGAGAGCCCAAGCGTGCTGCTCGCGAACGGCGGGCTCACCGCGCGAGATGCGGAGGCGGTAGGAGGCGGCGAGGCGCAGGCAGGTCGCGTGATCTTCACGGGCGTCACGCAGGCGCACGGCAGGCGAGCGATGGGGCAGGGCCAGCATCATCCTCCAGCCCTCAGTGTGCAGCGGCGCGGCGCTGGACCTTTGCGGCAGTCCAAGCCTGCTTGAGAGCGTTGCCGATAAGGGCGCGGTAGGAGCGGCCGGCGACGGCAGCCATCTGCTCGCGAACGATCGCAACGGCGAGGTTCATGATGGCGCGGCGATCGTAGCCGGCGGCGGTGGCGAGGGGCTGAGCGGCAGCACGAGCCAGAGCAGCGCGAGCCTCGCGGTAGGCGCGGACGCCCTCCTCGCGAGCCTGCTGACGAGCAATGCGCTCGGCCAGGGTGGCGGGAGCCGAGACGACGGAGCGATCGGAGCGGATGTCGTTGAGGGCGGCGGACCAAGAGAGAGAGCGACGGTAGGACATTGCAAACCCGTTTGACTAGGGCTAATTCCTAGTCAGGTATGGCTGCTTCCGGCTCTGCCGTCAATAGTCTACTATGAAAAAATCCTAGTTAGGCAGGAACGGTTCTGAACATGCTCACAACAGGAAACCAGCTTCGGGCTGCGCGCTCGCTCGTTGGTATGGATCAGGGCACCCTCGCGGAGCGGGCTGGAGTGAACATCAACACCATAGGTGCGATGGAGAAGCGGGGCGCTGCGGGTCTAGTTAGCGGCCTTGATAAGATCCAAGCGGTGATGCGAGCTCTCGAAGCAGAAGGCGTCGAATTCCTGAACCACGGCCGCCCCGGTGTCCGTCTGCGCGAACCGCAATCCTGATCACGAGTAATTACCTTGCAGAAGGTCCACGGGTGAGCCGTAGGGCGCTGCTGATAATAAGGGGATAGAACCGGGACGACCTCCCCTCTTGGCAATCGGCTGATTTTGCTACGCAAATTTCCATCGACTGAACCGGCACCAGCACGCGGAAAAAGCCATCGCTGATAAAACAGGAGGGCATTCCACCTCACACTGCCCAGTAAGGAACGTAGCGTGCGTTGCGCTTGCCCTGCTTCGGGTCCGCCGGAGCAATCCGGTTGGCACGCACAGCTTCGGAGATAACCGACGAAACAGCTTGGTAGTCCTCGTCCGATACGAGAAATCTCTCTCGCAATGAGGCGTTCCCCATAGGATCATGGGTAATCCATCTTATGACGCAGTGGTAGAAGCATGCCCGCTGCTTCTCCTGTCGCGTCATCGCCGAGAATTTCTTCGGGCCAAATAGTACAACTCGCATTGAGTTTTTTGACGAGATAAACTCAGGTGCAGGCAAGTGGGCCTTTTCGATCTCAAGCAACGTTTTGTCTAAGCCGCCACCACGCTCCTCACAGAGGCCAAAATTTCTCATTGTCGAGGCAAGTTTCTCATTTCTCGATCTCCGCTCATCAAGCATGCGATCCGTGTCGATTAGTGAGTTGCCCGGATTGATGATCTCAATTCGATTTGAATAAATTTCGACAATGGGGCCGGCGCCAGATATTGTGAAATCTTGGTGAATTAGAGCGTTTGCGAGTACTTCACGAATAGCTATCTCTGGGTATGCAGATAAATTTCTTCTGACGCCGTCTATGTACACCTCTTCACTAGGTATATTCTTCATAATAAAGCGCATCATTCCTACAAAACCATGCGCATACCCCTTTTGACCCTCCTGCTCAAATTCGGACTTAGATTTATCTTTTCCAGAGTATTTTATAATTCTTACTGACTTGGATGTTATCGAAGGAAATTGATGGACATCCTTGGCCAGCAGAATTGCACCAAGGTTGAGAATATCAAAAGTTCCATCCATATTGTCATTGATGAAACCTTCGGCAATCATTCTTTTTAATACCTCATCGATCTTTTTAGGTTTCGTCTCCGAGGAAAGTTCGTAGTGGACGTCGGTGTCAATTTTTTCAAGGACCTGATCTAAAGTTTGATTTGAAAGCGCCACTGCGTTCTCAAATTTTCTTCTTCCGGTTGCGAGCCATAGAGCGCGTTCGTGCTCAGGAAAATCAATAAGTTTTTTCTTATTTTCGCCAATTCTTATATATTCAACGCCGGAAAACTTGACAGGTCGATCATATGTCGGTTCGATAGTCACTATGGAAAAGGATAAGCCATCACATTTAAAGTCTAAAAATTCTATGAGCAATTTAGGCTCTACCTGGCGGCTTGCCCAATTTTGAAAATCTTCTCCGCCCTTCTTCATTTCTGAAAACTGGACGCTAGTACCAACCTTATTTCGTGTTTTATTGTCAATGCCGAACACAAGGTAGGCCCTATCCCGATCGTTGAGCATCGCACCATTGGCAAGTGCGGAAATATACTCTCCTATCTCATTGGGATCTTTATTGTTATGTTTGAACTCAAGCCAGCCATTTTCACCAGCTTCCTGTAGCAGCCGCTCCAAAAGGGCGCAGGGGTTCATTACGGACAAGCTAAGGGCCTCGCGCGGGTTTTATCCCCCTTATATCAGAATGGGCACTCAGATGGCTATTATTTTTACCGGCCGCACCATAAAACGCTTTAATTACAATGAGTTGTGCGCGCTGGAGCGTTCGGCGTTTTATCAACATTTTGTTCTTGATTGACGCTTGCATCTGAAAATCTGCAGGCCGCTCGGGCGAGACGTGACAGAGCCCGATGGGGCCTCAATAAGCCGGCAGACCGGATTGCCGAACCGCTGCGCTACCGCCATCCTCGGCGCATGAGCGATGATCTATCAACACCGTTCACGCGCTGGCTCGACAGGCGGGCTGGACGCCTACCACCCGGGAAGCCACTCGACTGGCGAGGCGAGGCAAGGTTCTGGTTTAGCCGTGAGCCCTACACAGGCGGCAACCGGGTCGTGCTGTTGCAGCTCGTCGTCACGGTCGCCGTCAGCCTCATGACGATTGCCAACATCATCGCATGGCTGAACACCTGCAGCAGCCTCGCCGGGCTGTCAGCCATCACCCTGTTCGCCGTGACAGTCTATCCGTACCTGCGTCACCGCATCGAGCGCGGGCGCTGGCCGGACTAACGCAGCTCGTCGGCATAGAGGCCGGCGCCGACCGCCAGTCGATCCGATGGCAGCGCAGGGGCAGGCGCCCGGAGGCGCGGTGCCCCAGCCTCAAACGACCGGCGCGCCCGCGAGGCATTGACGCCGCCCGTGATAAGCCGCTGCCCGGCCTTCTGCCCGTAAGCGCCAATGGCAGCGCCGGGACCCGCGATCTTGAACGCCACCGCGCCCGTGAGGACATCGAGCGCCCGCGCCACCGCACCAGCCGCACGCTCGCTGCCGGGCTTCTGCCTACCGTTTGGCAGGATGGTGGAATTCAGCGCCGAGGCAAACTGCCGAAAGACGCCCAACTCGGCCGGGCTGAACATCTCGTTCGCCACGCCTTTACCGGCCCCATCCGTAAAGGCACGGACCCGCTCCACGATCTTCGTCGCGCTCATGGTCGGTTCCGTGAGGCGCTGGACGGCGGCCTGCCGGAGCCCTGCCCATTCCGCGCTCGTCTCCCCGAGGAAGGCTTTCGCTGCCCGTGCTTCGTTCACCGCACCGACGCGAGCGCCCGGCACGCCAGAGCCGAACAGGCTGCCAGCGATGGCGTTCGGGTCGAAGCCGTGCCGTTCTAGGCTCTGGACCCAGGCCGGCGCCGCCGTCTGCGCCTGCTCCGTCTGCGCTACCGCCGCCCGGAGGCGGCCGAGGCCCTGCCGCTGCTCCGGGGACAGGAAGCGGCTGGCGAGATCCCGCCCCTCGCCGCGTAGCAGGTAGTCGAGGCGCTGCCCGAGCCCGCGACCGTCGCCGCCGACGTAGCGCGTGACGATGGCCTGTTGCACGGCCTGCCAGGTGTCGCTGTCCGCGCCCACCGCCGAGCGCAGCCGTTCGAGGGTCTGCAACTGCCCAGTGGCAATGCGCCCTGTGGTTGTACCGAACAGCATCGAGACGGCTTCGTTCGGGCTCGCGTCCCGCTCCACGATCTTCTGCAGGCGCTGCCCAGCCACATCGCCAGGACCGCGAGGAGCGAACGCTTGCTTGTGGTCCCGAAACAGCCCACGAGCCTTGCGCATGGCCTCGGCCGGCGCTGTGTCGCCGATCGGCAGGGACGAGGAGGTAGCCGGCCCGACACCCTCTCCGAGTTCGGGGAAAGGCGCGTCGTCGGCACCTCCCGCCGGCCGGGGTGCTGCCTCCCGACGCATCACGGCCCGGTCATAGGCGCCGATCGCGTCATCAGTTTCGCCACGCACGACAGCCTCAGCGGCATCGCGAAGGGCCTCGCGGTCGAGATCCTGAGCCCGCAGGCCATACCCCTCGAAGTCGATTTCCAGCCGCCGCGCCTGCCGATCAACCATGCCGGCGAAATCCGCATTCTCGTCGGCCACACGCTCCGCAGCACGAGAGGCCCCGACACGGGCTTGGTCCTCGATGCGATACAGCGGGCGACCGGCACCCGTGCGCTCGGCTCGCAGGGCGTCTATGATGAGACCGGACACGTCCCGTTGAGAAGCGCCCCCGGCCTCGTCGGGCGTGAGATAGCCAGCCTCGACGAGCTTCACCCGCCACTGATCAAGCGGCACGCCGTTGTGCCGGGCGAGTGTGCCGCCACCGGGATAGTACGACCGGTTCAGATCCATCGCCCGAGCGTCGTCGGTCAGGGCAAGGCCGCCATTTCGGGCGATGTACCGGCCCATTGTCTCCGGCGACCCCGAGGGTGCCCCCGGCATGACCACGGCATCTGCCGGCACATCGCCCGTCCGAGCACCGAGGGAGCCGCCGATTTCGTCGGCAGCACCAGGTGCACGCACCTGGTCGCCAAACTTCCCGATGCTCAGAAGGTCCTCAATCCGCTGGTCGAAGCTCTCGCGGACGGCGTTAAGGGCTGCGCGGTCAGTCGGGTTCTGCGCCGTCCCTGGGTAGTATCGGCTGAACCGCTTCCGGATCTGCTCTGTCTGCTGAAGGGTCGGTGTCTCGCCCTCACGCAGGCCGAGGATGCGCGGCAGGTTGTCGAGGTCCGCGAGCGCCCGAAAGGCGGCCGGCGTGTTCACGTCGTCAACGGGGATCTCCGGGCCGAGCGAACGTCGGACACGGGCGCCAACATCATCGAGCGCGCCGGGCGAGAAGTTGCCGGGGATCTGGGCCACCTCGCCATAGGCGCCCCGATAGGCCCCACGGCTGCGCTCTGCGGCCTCGCGGGCGCCTTGCACGGCCAACCTCGCCCCGTCGAGCACGTCACCCGCTCCCGGCCCCTGGACGGCTTGTAGCGCCCCCTGCTGCGCCCTCTCGGCGGCAGCGGCACGGGAAGAGGCGGCATCGCCCGCGAGCCGGGCCCGATCGGCAGCGGCTTCAAAGGCCATCTGCGGATTGTCGATCAGGGGCGAGCCCTGTGCGGCCATCGTCTGAAGGCGCCCGCGAGCGGCATCGATCTGGCCCGCCTGCGTCTGCGCAAAATCCTGCCCGATCTCCTGCGCCCGTGCGCCGCGGCCACCGGACAAGGCCGCCTGTTCGAGATCTACCGCGCGAGGATCAAGCGTCGCCTGCGCCCGCGAAAGCGTGATGCCCTGATCGGCGGCCAGTGCCTCACGGGCGGCACCCTCGGAGGGACCCTTCACCGTGAAAGCGGACACGATCCGCTGTTCAAGCTCCGGCGTCATTTGAGCCGGGTCGATGCCAGCCCCTCGTAGGGCTTCGCGCGCCTGCGCCGTCAGTTGGCCCGTCTGATCGCGGAATGGGACGTTCGCCCGGCGAAAGGCGCCGATGACTTTGCTGGCCACTTCCAAGCCGACGCCGGCCGCCCCGCCTACGGCGCCGCCCGCCAGTGCGCCCATCCCGGCATCACCCAGCGTCTTCTTGTCGAGGGCTTCCGCTGCCCCGCCGTACAGGGCGCCGGTCCCGATGTTGCCGACCGTGCGGGCGACTGGCCCCGCGCCTCGCGCCACTGGCAGCGCCGGGAGAGCGAGCGCCCCGCCGAGAGCGCCCCCGATCATGCCCGCAAGAGCGGTCTTCGGAGCCTGTCGAGACAAAGCGCCCTCGACATCCTGAACATAGCGGTAGCTCTCGCCGAACAATTTGCCCGAGCGCAGGGCCTCGGCGCCGGCCATCATGTTCCGGGGCAGGTTCAGGCCGAAGGTGTTGGCGAAGTTGTAGAGCCCGGCCTCAGCCGTGTTCCAGCCGGACGGCTTACCCACCAGGCGCTCGTCGGCCACGCGACGCAGGCCCTGGCCCAAGCCCTCGGACGTGTCGAGGGTGCTCGCCATTGGGCTATCGCCGAACCGCTCATCAAAGGACGGCGCGGCGTCGCGTGAGAACGGATTGGGAGCCGTCGCGGTCTGGCCCTCTCCTCGAGGAGCCGAGCGGCTGGATTTGAATGTGGCGAACTCCGCCGGATCGAAGCCCGAGGAGGCCGGCGCCGCCGGGGCCGAGGACGAGGAGCGCGATTTGAATTCCGCGAACTCAGCAGGATCGAACACGCCGCCGGCCATTCAGTAGCCCTCCTGCTGAAGGCGTTCGTATGCTTGCTGCTTGGACATGCCGGAGCCCGTGAGCTGCCCGAACCGATCGGCCGCGCTGGCAGCGCCAGGACGGTTCGAGGGCGAAGGCGCCGGCAGAGCCCGACCACCGCCACGGCCGCCCGAACCCTGCGGCCCGCCGTCCGGCTTGAAGTAAGTCTGGCCCCGCATGTCGGCCGCGCGCTGGCGGTTCAGTTCGAGCCGCCGTTCCGCCAGGGCAATGCCGCGGTCGTAGATCCGCTGTCGGGCGGCATCGGGCAGCGAGGACGAGCCCTGAATGTCGAGGAGGATCTTGCGCTCGCCCTCGGTCGGCGCCGCGCCGAAGATCGCCTTGAGCTGGCCTAGGGCGTTCGTGGTCACGAGGTTGTCGAGGTCGATGGTCGCGAGACCTTCCTTGCTTCCGAAGTAGCCGGTGACCTGTCCGCGGTAGCCCGCAGTCGGGCCTTCGTAGGCTTGCTTTGACAGCCGCTTGGCCTGTTGCAGGTTGCCGATGACGCTTTCCGCAGTGGTCACGGCGTCGTCGGCCTCAAGGATGGCCTTCTTGTCCGAGGCCGAGAGCGGCTGCTGATCCTCGCGGGGCATCTTCCCCGTGAGGACGTAGGACGAGTATTGCGGCGAGCCGGGCGTGAGGCCGAGCCCTTCCGCCGCCTGCCGCCGCGCCTCCACGTCATCCGAGACGTTGCTGCGGTTTCGCTCCGGCGCCGTGATGCGGATGTCATTCGTCTCGGGATCGTAGACGCTCTCGCCAGGGCTCAGCTTGGTCGGGCCGGACTTCTCGCGAGCGTAGGCCGCCGGGTTCGCTGCCCGCGTCATGCCGTTGGCGCGAGCCCACATGAATTCCTTCACGCCATCGGGGATGCGGCTTTCCTCAAGCGCCTGCTTGAGCATCATCTGCGCGATTTCACGTTGCGGGGCCGGCAGATCCGGGTGCCCGGCTGCCTGCATCAGGAACGGGATGCGCTGCGACAGGGGCGAGGCTGCGATGGCCGAGGCCGGCACGTTCCCCACCATGGGTGCGCCTCCGGCCCCGCCAGCGGCCGAGACGCCCGCGGATGCCCCAATCCCGCCAAGCGAGGCCGGAGGCGCCCCAGCGGCCACGGGAGAGCCCGGCAGTGTCATCGTGCGCGAGGGGACGGGCGCCCCCAGATCGCGCGAAAGCGGCAGCACCTCGCCACGCGGCGCGGTGGTCGCGCCCAAGGCGCTCTGCTGCAAGGGCGGCCCTTGGTGACCGGAACCGCCGAAGGGCGCGGGCTGGCTGGCAGCCGGATCGCTGCCGGGGATGTAGAACGCAGCCTCGCGCCCACCGGCCACCGGCATGTCCGCCTGCGCGCTCTGGGTCGGGTACATGCCCATGCGCTGTTCAAGCGCCTGTGTCTGCGCCTCGTCGTCCGCATAGGCGACCCGAGATCGAGCCGGAGCACCGCCACCGCTGCCGAAGCTCCGAGAGAAGTCCGCGAACACGTCGCGGGCGCTCTTGGGCGAGCCGTCCCGGTTGTAGAACACGTTACGGTTGGCGCGGACCTGATCCGGCTGCACAAAGCTCGCGGCCGGCGCATCAGGGTTCTGCATCGAGCGGGCGATGAAGGCAGGGCCGCCCTGCTGCCCGAGGAAGTGCACGGCGTAGCGCGTGGCGTCGTTCACCGGCAGGTTGGCGCGGGTCAGGATGGCTTCGTT